>JAFIEO010000050.1 GCA_020832445.1 Paracoccaceae bacterium | reverse complement strand
CAGTGACTCATTATAGGTCACGACACCTGCGGCATCTTCACCGATGACCGCCGTCTTCATCCGGTCATAGAGGATCTCTGTGCAGACCCCACCCATCACATCGAATGCAGTGATGTGGCAGCGCATCACCGTTTCCAGCGTCTGGTTGGGACAGAACCGCCCCCAGAGCCAGCGACTGTGCCCCAGCACCATGCTGAACAGCCAGACCTTGCGCATCACGCCCGGCTCGGAGGCGAACTCCACCTGGAACTCGGCAAAATCCACCTGTGCTTGCTTGCCTGCAGGTGTCTCGAACCGCCGCTCAAACTGCCGTGGAGTTGCTGGGCGGATCAACCGCAGATATTCTGTCAGTGTTGAATAGGCGCCCTCATATCCCACCGCCTTGATCTCGCGATGCAACCTGCGCGCTGACAGGCCTGGGAAGGCCTCAAGCCGATCTGATAAATATGATCGAAATCGCTCAGCCAGCCGATCACCCGGCTCTCGCGGCCCATAGATCGGTGCCTCAAGGCCCCGCTCGAGATATTTCCTGACCGTCTTGCGGTCCAGACCAGTCTGCCGTGCAATCGCACTCACACCAAGGCCTTGTCGCTTCAGTTCCAAGATCATAACGATCTCCCTCAGTCTAACCACCTGCAAGCCTTTCCATTGGCATTCACAGGGGGAAATTATGCGCGACTGATGTTCAGGGGGGCATGCCCCCCTGAACATCAGCATCTGCGCTAAACTGGGGAAATTTCATCCAGCGCTTTTGAGGAGATTACATCCAGCACTCACACCCCGCCTCTGACTTCTGTCAATTGACGGGATATGCAGCGGCACATCCCAGGTTTGAGTGGGGGGCACCTATTGTCACTTCATCGGTGTTCCAGCTGGACAGGGAATTCCGATGGGCCCGCACCTGGAGCCGGTTCTACTTGCTCTCACAGAATGACCCTCAAACGTTCAAGCGGATGCAAGCGAACGGGACCATCAATCCCGATGCACAGCTGGTGCAGATCAGCTGATCCGACAGGTCTTTATTACAATCAGAGGAATATCCCATGGAATTTGACAATCTTGTCGACCCGAGCCGGCCCTACGCCGACGAAATCGCACTATTGAAACACCTGCTTGCGGAGCAGGATGCGGCCCTCGTTCGGAAGCAGTTTTCTTATCCCCTTGCGGATTTGTTCAGTGATTTCAGCTTATTCGGGTATAGAAAAGATGCCTCGGAAGCGGAACGTATCGGGGCATTTCTGAACCAAATGTCGTCCCTATCCCAGGATACACCAACGTCGGAGGTTCTTAAGGCCGCACCAGTCCTTGATGATTGGTGCGCCATTCATGATTGTGACACGCTAGTTCTCATCGGGATCGTCGTCGGTCATCCGCATATTCGGGATCGGGGGCGAGCGCGGACCTCTCTTTTACTGCAGATTCATCCACAGGCGGGATGGGCCCGCACATGGAATCGGTATTACAGGCTCAAAAGCTACTCCCGGCAGACTTTCTTTGAGTGGCACTATGAAAGCAAGATCAGTCCCATGATGCAGATTTTCGAGATTACCGACTGATGTTCGACACAAGAAATATCCTTGGTCACCATTCGAAGGTCACATGGCCGGGCGCTCGGAGAAGGGCCACTCAGATATTGGGGCATCTCCGTATTCAATGGCGCGGGAGGCAGATCAGCGCGGTGGGGTCTTGGTCGTCAGGGTCGACGAAAGGAGCCCTTAGCGAACGCGGAGATAACTTGGAGGGATGCAGCCACTCGTACACGATGAAAT
Source organism: Paracoccaceae bacterium (assembly GCA_020832445.1). GTDB lineage: Bacteria > Pseudomonadota > Alphaproteobacteria > Rhodobacterales > Rhodobacteraceae > Roseinatronobacter. The sequence continues at coordinate 24,323 of JAFIEO010000050.1, read as the reverse complement.
CAGCCCCCCTTTCTATCTTCACCCTAAGCTCGACGCTTCTGCATTGAGGTCGAGTATATCTCCGATCAGCAAGTAGGTATGGATAACAAACCGCTGGGCCTCGGAAAGGTCTATTTCCGCATGCGACCCTTTCTGGGCCGCAGAGAATACAGCATCAAGCCTTTCGCCAACATATTTCAGATCAGCACTCATAACTTTGAACGAAACGCCGGATGTTGTCTTACTTTCACAGAACATGACAAGCCTATTGATATAATTGTCCTTCCCAATTTTGATAGATTGCCCGCCAGCCGATGTTACCGGTTGCTCAGAAGGTGGGTAGAGCATATCTGCGACAGCCTGTAATAGTCTACGACAGCTGTGCCCAGCGTTAGCCCAATCCTCTGGGTTGTCTGATAAGAGATTGTCCCGGATAGATTCCAAACGACGTAACTCGTCCGGAATAAGAATACCGAGATATCCATCGATTCTTTTGCGATAGCCTTCGAAGATGTCTTCCGCAGCCGAGGATACTCGAAGCTCGAAGTGCTTACTTAACACAAAACCGTATATAAATGAACGTCTTGCAGCCAATACAGCCATTTCGTCGCGATAACTCGCGGCAATCTTGGCTTCAACGCCGAGGTTCCGGAAAGGGGTGTGTACATACTGGTTTGGGTTTGCTGACGAGACATTTACAGGCTGCGGTTGAAAAAAGCTCAGGCGCATTTTTAAGGTAGCCGCATTTTCTTCAATACTCGTGATTGATCTTATTTCTGCCCGCTCGATTATTTCTTCGGTATCCTTGCCTTTTTCATCTTTTACCCTGCGTTTTCTTACGCGATCTGCTGCCTTACAAAGGCGCCATACTTCGGGAGTAACTCCCGTCGGTTCAGAAGGGTATGCTGAGAGCTCGTACCTGAAGATTAAGAAATGGTCATCATCCCCGACAAGACGTGCAAGACGAGCTGCTTTCATGACGCAGCTTGCCAGCGGCAACCGTTCAAGCTCGAGATCGGCTAAAAGTTCATTCGTTAACTCATATGCTTCCGTGGCCGCTGATTTCGAGGTAGCCATTATCATCCAATTTTACTAAGAACTTTTGAATTATGGCGATCTATACAGGGATTGTCGAGACTGCTTATGTCCGCTTCGTCCCGCATAGCGGCCGCACGTCCCTGGAAGTCCACGATGACCCTCCGGGGAGAACGACCATCCCGGCGATTGAAGGACCGGTCCGGGGTCCCGTCGGGAGATCATTCGCTCCGCCGAGTTTTTCCTCTTCCGTTCCCCCCGTCACTCACCCCGACTACCGAATACGATTGTTCAGCCCACGGTTCAGACCTTGGACGTGCAGAACGTCATCCACCAAGAATAGAGATTCCTTCCCATCTGCGGACAGCTCGACCGGGACAAGGCCAGCCTTTTCCACTCTTTTCTGCACTTCCCTCACCGGAGCGGCGTTCATGCGGGCGAGTCGTCGTCGCGATACGTCGGTTCGCACGAAGTCATTTACCTGCTGTGTGGGGATAGTGGACTTCGGGCGATAAGAGCGTGCGTCCAGAACATCGAAAATATCCAGATACCCTTTCGCGCCCAATTCGCGAATAAAATTCGGTCCAAGGGCTAACTCTTTTACACATCGGTACATCGGCATGAACTCATCGTGGTCGTCATGGTCGTCACGTGCCATCAGGGTGGCCAGTTCCTGAGCGTTGATCAGGAGATCAGAGAACAGAAGCGAGTCGGATTCCCGTGACACCCCCTTCAGCGTTCCGTCAACGATCAGCCTGTATAGCTCGACAACGCTCTTTCCATACTGTCGCGATGCTTCGGCGACGGTCAGGTCCGTCCTTGGGTGACCTCGAGTTCTAGAGGCCGGGAATTTTCGATGCTGTTCCTTGAAAGTCGAAATATCTTTCTGGGAAAACCTGGGGCGGGCGTTCATGCCCCCTAGACTGTATCGCAAAAAGCCCGCGGAAAGCAGGGTTTCCAGTTGTGTCCGGGTCATTCCCAGCTGCGTCTCGGCACGGCTCATGCTGAGTGAGCCAGATACGGCGTCAAGAATGTCATTCACCGGCCCGGCCGGATAGATCTTCTCGAATTCAGGCAGGTCCAACGCCCCCTCGAGTTGAGCGTCACGCAGTAAATTCGCGACATGCGAAGCTCTCATGTCATACTCGGCGGAGGCGGTAAGTATGGAATGAAACCGTCGCTCCGTGATGCGATCCCCGAGTAAGTGGCTCCCAGGGCCGAGCGGCCAGGTGTCGAGGATATGCCGACGCAACAAGGATCTCATCGGTTCAAATTCCGGGCCTGACCCGCCGCTACGTTTCAACCAGTCATACATGGGTCCGTACCGCCCCTGAGGGCGCTGTTGCGGCGGCCCTGGCCGGGTTCTCAGGCTGAGGAGCAGCGCCTCAATGGCTGCCGGACCCTCTGACAGGAGTGCAAAGCCCGCGTCGCGTCCGAGAGATAGGTCGCTCGGATCACAGTCGGAAGGACGCAGATCTGGTCCGTAGAGCTGTGCGGTTCCGAGAAACTCGCACAACATCCCGAGTGCTTCGATGGGGAAATGCCCCAACCATCCAGGCGCCTGGGTTTCGCCTTCAAGGGTGCGTGCAACGAAGGCTTCATATAGCCCCGTCCCTTGGACAGGTTGATCGAAATCGCCTTCCATGACCTCTGGGAGCCAGGGTTCCCAGGTCTGAACGAACTCATGCGCGACGCCGGTTTCGGGCGGGGAGATCACGGACATCTGGTGTGTGGGACAAACCCGGACCATCGCAAATGACCAGGCCGTCCGGGCATAAGCGTTCAAGGCCGCTCTCTGTGACAGATCCGGACCGATGTCTGCGCGCAGGCAGGCCGGACAGATCCGAAACCGCGCCCTTAGAAGCCACCGTTCCCGGAGCGTGAGCTTCATAAATTCAGAAGCCTGAGCATCGACGCGTCGAAAGCTCCGGGCGAACGCCGCCTCGGGATCAACATTCAACACCCCCGCAACCTTTGTGATCGCGTGGCGGTTGCCCTTGTGAAAGTCCCCAGCCGAGACCCCTACATCACCGAGAAGATCCCCGACACCGGCCAGCCCCTGTAACCGGGCGAAGCGGCTGACATGACTGATGAAGAGTTCGTCTGAATGGAATTGAAGTGTCACGTGGGAAATCGGTCAGTCTTGATGCGGATGATGATCAGCTTACAGCATCAACAGGCCGACCCCAACCTTGATGAGGGTTGCATCTCCTCTTCAACGCAAAAGCGGGCGGAGTTTCCTCCGCCCGCTGGGGCATTTTGTCGGCAATCGGGGCTTCACTGTGAAGAAAATCAATTCAAGGCGTTGATATTGCTTCACAAATAGAGGTTTCCCCCGGATTATTTTTTCGCCGTGATTTCGAAATTTCGTACAAAATTTTGAAATCTGACAACAACCGGGTGGGTCAATTCTCGGTGACAATGCCGGGTCAGTTCTCAGTCACAATCAACAAACACCATCTTGTTGCTCCTTATCAGCTACATCCGCTGGTCCCGCCGCAGGTGTTGCATTTCATGCAAGTCCCGTTGCGCACCAATGTGTAGTTGCCGCATTCGCCGCAGGGGTCGCCTTCATAGCCCTGAATGCGGGCTTTGGCGCGGGGGTCCATTGTGGCGACGGTCAGGGTTTCAGACTTGCTGGTTTCCATGGACACCGCGGCGGTGCCATCTGTGGCATAGGCGGTCATGGATTGCCCGCCCTGCAACACTGTCAGTTCCTGTGGCAGGCGCTTGCGCAGATAGCCGGTAGAGCTGATCTGGCGCAGCACTTCCAGCGACCGCGATGCCGCATCGTCGGACAGTTCGGTAACGTTGCGAATGCCTTCATGCTCGCCCCCGCCCAGATCATCAAAGCTGGTGCCTGTGGGTTTGACATGGGCCAGATCGGTGCGGTCCAGATAGCTGACGGCAAGTTCACGGAAGATATAATCAAGAATTGATGTCGCGTTCTTGATGCTGTCATTGCCCTGCACCATGCCTGCTGGTTCAAAGCGGGTGAAGGTGAAGGCATCGACAAATTCTTCCAGCGGCACGCCATATTGCAGACCCACCGACACGGCGATGGCGAAATTGTTCATCATCGCACGGAAGCCGGCACCTTCCTTGTGCATGTCGATGAAAATCTCGCCCAGTTTGCCATCGGTATACTCGCCTGTGCGCAGGTAGACCTTGTGACCACCGACAACAGCCTTCTGGGTGTAGCCCTTGCGGCGTTCCGGCAGTTTCTGGCGGTCGCGGCGGACAACTTCCTTGATGATGATCTTCTCGACAATCTTTTCGGCCAGAACCTGTGCCTTTTCCTGCGGCGAACCGCTTGCCAGAATTTCCTCGGCCTCTTCATCATCATCGATCAACGCCGCCGCCAGCGGTTGCGACAGTTTGGACCCGTCGCGATACAGCGCATTTGCCTTGATACCCAGCGACCAGCTAAGTTCATAGGCCGCCAGCGTTTCCTCGATCGTGGCCGTGTTGGGCATGTTGATGGTTTTGGAAATCGCCCCCGAAATGAACGACTGTGCGGCCGCCATCATGTAGATATGGCTGTCCACCGACAAGAAGCGCTTGCCTTTCTTGCCACACGGGTTTGCGCAATCGAAGATCGAAATATGTTCGTCCTTCAGGTAGGGCGCGCCTTCCAGTGTCATGGTGCCGCAGACATGGTCATTGGCGGCGTCAATCTGTGCTTTGGTAAAGCCCAGATGGCGCAGCAGGTCAAAGCCGGGGTTGTTCAGCTCTGTTGCCGGAATGCCCAGGGTTTCGCGGCAAAATGCCTCGCCCAGCGTCCATTGGTTGAACACAAACCGGATGTCGAATGCCGAAGGCAGGGCTTTTTCGATCTTGGTGATCTCTGCCTCGCCGAAGCCGTGGCCGATCAGGCTGGTATGGTTGATGCCCGGTGCCTGACCAAGGCTGCCATGGCCGACCGCATAGGCGATGACTTCCGCGATTTCCGATTCGCGGTAGCCCAGTTTGCGCAGAGCTGCCGGCACTGACTGGTTGATGATCTTGAAATACCCTCCACCGGCCAGCTTCTTGAATTTGACCAGTGCGAAATCAGGTTCAATGCCCGTGGTGTCGCAATCCATAACCAGCCCGATTGTGCCAGTGGGCGCAATCACTGTGGATTGTGCGTTGCGGTAGCCATGCGCCTCGCCCAGTGTCAGGGCCTCGTCCCACGCCGCACGGGCCAGATCGACCAGCCGCGCATCGGGGCAGTTTGCCGCATCAAGGGTAACAGGGGCCACGTTCACCGATTCGTAGCTTTCATCGCCATGGGCGGCGCGGCGGTGGTTGCGGATCACGCGCAGCATGTGATCTGCGTTTTTCTTGTAGCCGGGGAACGCGCCCAGTTCCGACGCCATTTCCGCAGATGTCGCGTAAGCAACGCCTGTCATCAGTGCGGTCAGTGCGCCGCACAATGCGCGGCCTTCGGCAGAATCGTAGCCAAAGCCCATATTCATCAGCAGCCCGCCGATATTGGCATAGCCCAGACCCAGCGTGCGGAATTCATAGGATCGCTGTGCAATTTCCTTGGACGGGAATTGCGCCATCATCACGCTGATTTCCAGCGTAATTGTCCAAAGGCGTGTAGCGTGCATATAGCCTTCGGCGTTGAACGTCTTGCTGTCATAGAATTTCAGCAGGTTCATCGACGCAAGGTTGCAGGCGGTGTCATCCAGAAACATGTATTCCGAGCACGGGTTCGACCCGCGGATCGCGCCATCGGCAGGGCAGGTGTGCCACGCATTCACAGTGTCATGAAACTGGATGCCCGGATCGGCACAGGCCCATGCCGCGTGGCCCACTTGGTCCCACAGGTCGCGTGCCTTGATGGTCTTGGCCACCTTGCCATCGGTGCGGCGCAACAATGCCCAATCGGCATCATCCTTGACGGCCTGCAAGAATGCATCGGTCACGCGGACGGAATTGTTCGAGTTCTGGCCCGACACGGTGACATAGGCTTCCGAATCCCAATCGGTGTCATAGGTCGGGAATTCGATGCTGCCATAGCCCTGACGTGCATATTGCAGCACGCGGCCCACATAGGTTTCGGGGATCATGCAGTTCTTGGCGGTTTTGATTGCCGCCTTCAGCGCAGGGTTTTTTGCCGGGTCAACGGCATCCTCTGTGCTGCCGTCCCAAGCACGGATTGCGCCGAAAATTTCATTCAGACGCGCTTCGTGCAATTTGGAACCGGCAACAAGAGAGGCGACCTTTTGTTCTTCGATCACCTTCCAGTTGATGAATTCCTCGATATCGGGATGGTCCATATCGCAGATAACCATCTTGGCCGCGCGGCGCGTGGTCCCGCCCGACTTGATCGCGCCAGCCGCGCGGTCACCGATTTTCAGGAAACCCATCAACCCAGAGGATTTACCGCCGCCCGACAGTTTCTCGCCTTCACCACGCAACGAGCTGAAGTTGGTTCCGGTGCCGGAACCATATTTGAACAGGCGCGCTTCACGCACCCAAAGATCCATGATGCCGCCTTCATTCACCAGATCATCGCTGACACTTTGGATGAAGCAGGCATGCGGCTGGGGGTGTTCATAGCTTGATTTCGATTTCACCAGCTTGTGGGTGAAGGGGTCGACATAAAAATGCCCCTGGCTGGGACCGTCAATGCCATAAGCCCAATGCAGGCCGGTGTTAAACCATTGCGGGCTGTTTGGGGCGGCCATCTGTGCGGCCAGCATAAAGCGCATCTCGTCGAAATAGGCGCTCGCGTCGGATTCGGTTTTGAAATAACCGCCCTTCCAGCCCCAATAGGCCCATGCACCGGCCAGCCGGTCAAAGACCTGTTTCGCCGATGTCTCGCCGATATAGCGTTCGTCTTCGGGCAGGTCCGCCAGCGCTTTCTCATCCGCGACCGAGCGCCACAGGAATTCCGGCACGCCCTTTTCGGCCACGCGCTTCAGCCGCGCAGGAACGCCTGCCTTGCGAAAATATTTCTGTGCGATCACGTCGGACGCAACTTGTGACCAGTTGCGCGGCACTTCTACAGCGTCGTTGCGAAATACCACGGTCCCGTCTGGGTTCCGGATTTCAGACACGGTTGTGGTGAATTCCAGGGCTGCGTATGCGTCTTGTCCTGCGTTGGTGAAATGCCGCTCGATGATCATTTGCCTGACGTCCCTTTTATCGCTTCAAGGTTTTTCGGGGAAACCCCGTTTGAAAGTGCCGCAATTTCAACGGTCAGTGACGCAGGCAGCGATATGAAACACGTTGTTCACCGGCATATTCATCCGGTGACATGTCTATCCACTTTTCCTATATCCCTGCCTCGTTGCCCACCTTTGCAGCTTGTGCTTACTACATATGGTAGGACTTGCGGCGATATGCACAACTTGACGTATAGCAGGGGGTTTCGTCAACGGAAATATTTGCGGCGGCAGGTGGAAAATCATCTTGACCTTTTCTTGTGGCAGGTTGCGGCAAGGCAAGACTCGGTCTTGCAACGATAGTGCTGGGGAATCGGGCATAAAACGAAAAAGGCGGCCCGAAGGCCGCCTGTTTTCGAAACTGGAGCGGGCGATGAGATTCGAACTCACGACCCTAACCTTGGCAAGGTTATGCTCTACCCCTGAGCTACGCCCGCCCCGTTTTCGGTATGCGCGACTTACAAACTATCGTTTCCCGCCGCAAGAGGGAAAAGCCGATAATCCATTAAAATTTCATCACACTGTCAAGATTCGCGGCAATAACCAAATCACAAGCTTCTTGCTGCATGCTGGAATCAGGGGAACTGTCCCCTAAGCGAAAGGATTATCTATGCAGGAACGTGACAGGGGCAATCGTGCGGCTTCACCGGGCCGGATTATGACAAGTGACATCGTCAGCGACCTGCGCGCGATACGCCAGCTAGAAGGCGTTTTTGATGGTCTGGACGCGGCTTGTGCCGCGCCTGCACGCCGCAGCGCGGCCCCGCTTTTCGCGGTCTGGCAACTGGCCCGAAAGCACGGTGCGACCATTCGCGGCACCATTGCCGCGCCTGTTGAACGGCCATCGCGCTGACGCGTATGTGCCAAAGTGCAAACCCGCGCGCGCGACAATACGCCATCAGTCGCGGAAATTGCGGCTTTCCTTGATCTGGTCCCACGCCCAGACCACTTCTTGCAAGCGGTCTTCATCGCTTCGGGCGCCTGCATTGCGATCAGGGTGCAGGTCTTTCACAAGGTTTTTGTATTGCTTGCGAATCTCTGGGCGGGTCCATGTGTCGCGGGCATCCAGAATTTCCAACGCGCGGCGTTCGGTCGGCGGCAGTTTGCGTGACGCCGCACCACTGGTCGCCCTGCCGGGATTGCGTGTGGCGTTGTCACCCAGCACCTGATGCGGGTCTTCAATGCCAAGGCGTTGCCATGCAAGGCGTTCATCCTTGCTACCCAACGGCTGTGTCGCACGCCCCCAGACGCGGTCGCGTTCCATGGCGTCCATCATCTCGGATTCGGTCTGACCATCGAAGTAGTTCCACTTCAGATTGTATTCGCGGGCATGGTCTTTGCAAAACCAAAGATACTCGTTCAACTGGTCGGGTGATTTAGGGCAGCGATACTGCCCTGATTCCTCGCAGCCCGGATGCTCGCATTGCCGGACAGAGGTTTCCCAAGCCCCTGACATGCCGCGCCGTCCGCGAGTGCGCTTTTTCTTGTCACTGGACGCGCGAATGTCAAAATCAAAAGGGGATTTGCGATCCATGCCTAAACCTGCTGTTGCCTGTGTTTGGTGTCGGTGGTGCTGTATAGCAATGAAAACGTAGTGCGGGCCTTTCCGACTCGGAGGCAGCAGCTTAGTTATATTTTCGTCAGGTTAGAAGAGGGCAGCGAGAAACCATGCATATTCGTGATCAAATCGAGGCAAAACTGCAAGCCGCGTTCAATCCTGCGCAGTTACAGGTCGTTGATGACAGCGAAAGCCATCGCGGTCACGCCGGTTGGCGTGAAGGCGGGCAGACGCATTTCAACGTCATGATCCGCGCCGAGGGGTTTCGCGACCAGTCGCGCATTGCGCGTCACCGGGCTGTTCATGCCGCGCTGGGGGCGGAACTGGTCAACCGCATTCACGCATTATCGCTGGATATCGGGGCCTGATCAGCGTTCCGGCGTCTCGCCAGATTCGGGGCGCGGGGCTGCATCCCGAAACTGCGGTTCGCGCCGCGATTCGTGTATGGGGCGCGGGCCGGTCTGTGTGTTCAGCACCGGCTCTATCGGCGCGGCGGCGCGCGGCTCTGTTATCTGGGGGTGTTCTGCCAGGGTTTCTGCACTGGGTCTGCGGAAAATCAGCATGTTGTTGTGAACGGTTATGGTTCCTGTCAGCCCCTTGCGTTCCTCGCTGGGCAGGCAATCCGCGCGCCAGTATTCCCACCCTTCGCGGGCAAGGTCATTCAGCAGCACTGTCAACTGGTGCGCGTAGCGTTCGCCGGGTGTTTTCAACCCTTTGATCTTTTGCCCCTTCGCGGGCGCGGGCACAGCGAGGTATTCATAAGACTGCATGGCATTCCTGTCCTTATCACACCACCAAGGGGCACATTTTATCCGCTGCGTCTATGTCAGACTGCCGGAAGGTGCAACATCGTGGCCCCGCCGGATCAGCGCAATGGCACAGTCGTGAATAGATATGCGGTATTCAGGCCCGGATTCGGCCTGTAAATGCGCGCGCTGGAACGGTGATCCGCCCCGATTCCGAATTCTATGCCTGACGCGGTCTTGTAGCCCACGTCCAGCGCTGTCCGAAACTGGATTGGGCCGCCCATGTTGCGCCCGTCCCCGCGTTTGTGGACGCCAGCCAGACCTGTCAGGCGTGTGAACAGGCCGCTGTGGTGTGCCCGCAACGTATAGGCGGCACCCACACCAATATATCCCGAACTGTTGCCCGCTGCCGACAGGCCGACCACGGGTTGCAGGCCCCAGATAAGCGGATCGCCGATATAGCGCACCTGCCCTTCGGTCGAACCGACAGAAAGCTGGCTGCCGATACTGCCAAAAATGCGCGGGCTTTCTGCAAATGCAGGCTGGGACAACAGGGCGATTGCGACAAGCGCTGTTCTGATCAGGTTCATGATACAAATCTCGACTTTTGGGGCGCTATTATTGTTTTGCGCTTGGGACTGCTCCGCCACATCAACGGGCAAAATCCCGCCGAAGGACGTATTTGCATACGTCAAAAATACCTTACAAACAATTAATTCGCTTGCACCGCTGAAACGCTGTGTTTTTTTGCAACGCTTTGCGTGACCGTGACAGTGTTCCCGCCGCGGTCACGCACATGTCCGGTGCGCGTGATTATAGCCCCAGTTTGGCGGTGACAATCTCGTTCACGGCCTGCGGATTGGCCTTGCCGCCCATGGCTTTCATGACCTGTCCCACGAACCAGCCTGCCAGTTTGGGGTTCTGTTTGGCCTTTTCCACCTGCGCGGGGTTGGACGCGATGATGTCATCCACGGCTTTTTCAATCGCGCCAGTGTCTGTCACCTGCTTCAGCCCGCGGTCCTCCACGATCTGCGCAGGATCGCCGCCTTCGGTATAGACGATCTCAAATAACTGCTTTCCAATCTTGCTAGAAATAACTCCATTCCTCATCAAAGACACAATTGAAGCAATCTGAGCTGGCGAAATGGGAGATTCAGTAATTCCTTTCTCGGCAGCTTTGAGTGCTCCGAACAGATCGTTAATGACGATGTTCGCTACTCCCTTGGCAACAGTATTCCCAGAGTCTTGGATCTCACAAACGTCGACGCCAGAACGTCTCGTAATTGCCAAGACCTTTTCGAAATACATAGCATCTGCAAGGTCTGCCGTCAGCACGCTTGCATCATAATCGGTCAGCCCGAAATCGCGCATGAAGCGCGCTTTCTTGTCATCGGGCAATTCCGGCAGGGTGGCGGCAATATCATCGACCCACGCTTGTTCAATTTCCAGCGGCAGCAGGTCGGGGCAGGGGAAATAGCGGTAATCATGCGCTTCTTCCTTGGACCGCATGGACCGTGTTTCACCCTTGTCCGGGTCATACAGGCGCGTTTCCTGCACCACGCTGCCGCCATCTTCCAGAATGGCGATCTGGCGGCGGGCCTCATAGTCAATCGCGGCCTGAATGAAGCGCATGGAATTCATGTTCTTGATTTCACAGCGCGTGCCCAGATGGCCGAAATCCTGCGTGGCCTGATATTTTTCATACTGGCCGGGGCGACAGACGGAGACGTTCACGTCGGCGCGCAGATTGCCGTTTTGCATATTGCCATCGCAAGTGCCCAGGTAGCGCAGGATCTGGCGCAGTTTGGTGACATAGGCGGCGGCTTCTTCCGGCCCGCGAATATCGGGGCGGCTGACGATTTCCATCAGCGCGACGCCCGTGCGGTTCAGGTCCACGAAACTCATATTCGGGTCCATGTCATGGATGGATTTGCCCGCGTCCTGTTCCACATGGATACGTTCAATCCGCACCAGTCGCGCAATGCCCGGCCCCATTTCCACCAGCACCTCGCCCTCGCCCACCAGCGGGTGATACAGCTGGCTGATCTGGTAGCCTTGTGGCAGGTCGGGGTAAAAGTAGTTCTTGCGGTCGAAGGCCGAACGCAGGTTGATCTGCGCCTTCAGCCCCAACCCTGTGCGTACGGCCTGTGCGATGCAGAATTCGTTGACCACCGGCAGCATGCCGGGCATGGCCGCATCCACAAAGGCCACGTTCGAATTGGGTTCCGCCCCGAATTTGGTAGAGGCCCCGGAAAACAGTTTGGACTGGCTGGCCACCTGTGCATGAATTTCCATGCCGATCACCAGTTCCCATTCTCCGGTCGCGCCGGATAGGGTTTTGACTTCGGGTGCTTCATAGGTCAGATCAAGCATTGGCGCATTTTCCTGTGGCTGTCCTGTTTGTGCCTTCTAGCGGCAGGGCGGCTGCGCAGCAAGGGGCACGAATTGGGCGGGGTTTCGCCGATTTTGGCACATTCTCAGGCGCGTGAATTGTGTTTTCGGGCCGAATCACGGAATGCCGCGTTGCAGCGCATTTTGGGGCTGCGCCATATTCGGAAATCTGATGACTCGCATTTTGCCTTTTCGCCTGTCGGCTGTTGCTGTGTTGGTAACACTTTTGGGGGGATGTATGGTTCAGGCCACTGACCAAAGTGAAGGCCCTGAAATCGTAACCCGCTGGGACCATCGCCCCGAAGCAACATTGTGGACAGCCGCCCAGTTTGAAGCGCTGGACCATGAAGGGCGCGCATTGGTCGAGACAGTGCCAGAAGACATCGACAATTTCTGCCCCGGATATGAAGCCGCCGATGACGAAGGGCGCAAGGCATTCTGGACCGCACTTTTTTCCGGTCTGGCCGGATACGAAAGCACATGGCGCCCCGAAGCGGCCGGTGCCGGTGGCCGGTATCGCGGTTTGCTGCAAATCTGGCCAACCTCAGCACGCTATTACGGGTGTGACCTTAGCCACCCCAACGGGCTTTATGACGGCGAGACGAATTTGCGCTGCGCGTCGCGCATCGCCGCGCAAGCGGTGGAACGCGATCAGGTTGTTGTCGGTAGCCCCGGAAACTGGGGCGGCGTGGCCAAGGATTGGCCGCCACTGCGCAACGCCAGCAAACGCAACGACATTGCCGGTTTCACCCGCAGCCTGCCCGCCTGTCAGGTCTGACACGCGCCGGGTTGTCCCCCGCATTGGCAAAAAATGCCCGGAACTGCACCGCAACAGCACTGCGTTTCAGAGTTTGCTAACCTTTTTGCCCCAATGATCAACGGCAAACGGGTGACAGTGCACGATGGATCAGGCAGAAGCGGAACAGAACAACCAGACGGACCGGCAAAATCCCTTGGAACGGATGGCCGCGCGGACGCGTGCCGCCGCCAGTGCCGAAAACTCGGCCTTTGACGGGGCAATTCGTGTGGCGTTCGGGCGTATGGCGCAGACATGTCGCGGGCTGGATGCAACCGTAAAGACGGTGAAGATGTATCCTGCCAGTCTGGCTGAAGTCGTGGAAATTGTCGAACCGGGCATGTTCCTGTCCCTGCTGGAAGGGGGGCAGGACAGAATCGGGCTGGCTGTGATGTGCCATAGCATGATGGCCGGACTGGTCGAAGCTGTCACCACCGCGCGTGTCGCAGATACGGTGCCCAACCCGCGCAAACCCACGCGCACCGATGCGGCCCTGCTGGCCCCGTTGGTCGATGCGTTTTTCCAGCAGATTGCCCGACGTCTGGCAGGGACAGGGGCGCAGGAAGCACAGTTTGCGGGCTATGTGTACGGGTCATTTCTGGATGATCCGCGCCCGCTGGGTGTTTTGCTGGAAGATGTGCCCTATCAGATACTGCGGCTGCGCGTGCAATTCGGCCACGGCCCGCGCACGGGCGATGTGTATCTTGTTTTGCCCGACGGGGCATTCGCGCAGGACCTGGCGGACGCGGAACGTGAAACCACTGAAAAAGCGCAATGGGCCGCGCAACTTGAAGCGACGGTTTGTGCGGCTGAAGTGCAGCTTGATGCCGTTCTGTGTCGGATGCAGATGAAACTATCAGCAGTATCTACCCTGAAGCGCGGTGATGTGCTGTGCCTGCCCGAAAGCGCATTGGAAGCGCTGTCGCTTGAAACGCTGAAAGGGCAGGTGATCGCCAAGGCCCGACTGGGGCAGGCGCGTGGCCAGCGTGCCGTGCGCCTGACCAGCCAACCCGGTGACATGACAGAAGATTATGATGCACCCTTTACCCTGCCTGTGTCCGCAGCGCGCATTCTGCCTGCCGGCCCTGTTGGCATGGACGGGATTGATGCAGGCCCTGACCCGGATGCGGATATGCCGGATTTCGCCATGGATGAAGATATGCCCGTGCAGACAATGGCCGACGATATTGCCCCAATGCCAGACGCACCGACAGAGGAGCAGTAGCACATGATGCGAATGCTGTGTCATGTCGGATGGAACTGCAAGGCTGGTTAAGTCTGGCCTGAAGGGGTCATTTATGCTTGGATAAAGCCCGCGCTATCGGTGGGCCGGGGTCTGCCGATCCGACGTTGGAGCAATTCACTTTATGCCTGCTGCATACTCCCAAGATCATAGGCTTGGCGTGTCACTGGCCAAATCGGCAGGCCGCGGGACGGCCCACCGATGGCGCGGCGGCCTGCGGCCTTTGCTCCGCGCCTTGTGAAATTCCAACGCCCCCCTTCAGGCCAGCACCACCCAGCCGGATGTTTCAACCCGATCCGGCCATGTTGTGCATGAAAGCGAACCGGTCAGGGCAGGACGGCGTGGCGGTTGACGTCCTTATACAGCAGGTAGCGAAACGGCACAGGGCCGCCCGCATAGCAGGCTTGCGGGCAGAACGCGCGCAGCCACATGAAATCACCGGCTTCCACCTCGACCCATTGCTGGTTCAGATGGTAGACGCCCTTGCCCTGCAACACATAAAGCCCGTGTTCCATGACATGGGTTTCATCAAACGGAATGCTTGCGCCCGGCTGCAAGGTCACGATGGTCACATGCATATCATGGCGCATATCGGCGGGGTCCATGAACCGCGTTGTGGCCCATGCACCATTGGTGTCGGGCATGGGGGCCGGGGGGATGTCCTGTTCCTGCGCGACAAACGGTTCGGGATGGTCCAGCCCGTCCAGCGCCTGATAGCGTTTGCGGATCCAGTGGAACACGGTTTTGCCGCCGCTAGCGTTGCGCAGGGTCCAGTCACTGCCTGCGGGCACAAACGCGAACCCGCCAGCGCCAAGCGTGTGGGTTTCCCCGCCAATGCGGACACTTAGCCCCCCTTCAACGACAAACAGCGCGCCTTCGGCCTGCGTGTCGGTTTCAGGGCGGTCACTGCCCCCATCAGGGGCCAGTTCAACGATGTATTGCGAGAATGTTTCGGCAAATCCGCTAAGCGGTCTGGCCAGAACCCAGAACCGCGCACCTGTCCAGAAGGGCAGGGAACTGGTCACAATGTCCGAAAGCGTGCCTTTGGGGATAATGGCAAAGGCTTCGGTAAACATTGCGCGGTCTGTCGTCAGTTGCGATTGCGGCGGCAGCCCGCCGGTGGGCACATAGTAGCGCGGCGATGGCGGGCGCGTGGCATCTGCGGTCATTGTGGTGCTCCGTCGGGAAGGGTTATTCACGCGTAGCATGGCCGCAATGGGCCATGCCAGCACCGTTTTCACTGACAGAGCTTCCTGAATTCCCGAAGAATTGGCAAATTTGCCCGTGTTTCGGTCAGGGTGCCGGAACAATCCGCATCAATGGCACATTGTCACCATCGGCCAGCACATAGATGGTCCCGTCCTGCGGGTCGACCGCGACATCGCGAATGCGGTGCCCCTCGCCATCCAGCAGGCGGGCCACCGGCTCCAGCGTGCCGTCATCTTCGGCAAACAGCCCCAGATACTGGTGAAACAGATTGCCAATCAACAAATGCCCCTGCCAGTCGGGAAACGCATCGCCCGTATAGAAGGTCATGCCTGATGGCGGAAAGTGATCATCGCGCCCTGCGGGCCAGACATAGGCGGGGGCAATGAACCCGTCGCCGTCCTGATGCGGTTCGGCGAACTGTTCGCCCCCGCGATAGGTCACGCCATTGGCTGCCAGTGGCCAACCGTAATTGCCGCCGCGTTCAACGATGTTGACCTCATCGCCGCCCGCTTCGCCATGTTCGGCCAGCCAGATCTCGCCAGTGTCAGGGTGCAGGGTCATGGCCTGAATATTGCGGTGGCCATAGGACCAGATTGCCCCTGCCGCACCGTCATCATCGACAAAGGGGTTATCTGCGGGAATGTCGCCATCCATCGTCAGGCGGATAACGGCGCCATTCTCGCTTGTCAGGTCTTGCGAAATGTGATCCGGCCCGAAATCCTTGGACCCGCGATCCCCGAAACCGGCAAAGACATACCCGTCAGAAAACACGATGCGCGACCCGAAATGCGCACCGGAATCAATGGCGGGGGTGACGCTGTGCAGCACTTCAAGATCGACCAACGCGCTTTCATCGCGGTCCAGACGCGCTCGCCCCAGATGGGTGGTTGAATTCTGGCCGCCCACGCGACCGGCCCATGTCATGTAAACCAGCCCTGATTGCGCAAAATCGGGGGCGGGCGCGATGTCCAGCAACCCGCCCTGACCGCGCGTGTCCACATCCGGCGCGCCGCTGACGTGCTGCATCTCGCCGGTGGTCTGGTCCAGCAGCACAATATCACCACCGCGCTTGGTGATGATCATGTCGCCGCTGTCGGGCAAGAAGGCCATGGCCCACGGGCTGCTTAGGCCCGTGGCTACGGTTTCCAGATCGAATGCGGGCTGGGCATTCGCGGGCATGGACAGGGTCGCGGTGACGGCGCAAAAGGCTGCAATCCGGCGTTTCGATATCTGCATATCATTCCTCATGTCTTGCTTCATATGTGCAAAACATGACCCTTATGCCGCTGGTGACAAGTCACAACAGCTTGTGCCTGGGGTGTCGGGGCGGTGCTTATTCCCGCCCGATGGCCCGCAAAACACGGTCCAGCGCTTCGCCTTGCTGCGATGTGACGGGCGCGTTTCGCACGGCGTTATAATAGGCTTCGGGGTCATAGGTCGGAATGCCCAGACGCAGGTGATCGACTGTCAGCAGACCCATGGCCGCCATCAACCCGTAGCTTGCCACCTGCACACCCGCCTGTGATTGCAACAGGACTGTGCGCGCATCCATCAGGTCGTTTTCCGCATTCAGAACGTCCAGCGTTGTGCGCGCACCAAGGCGGGCTTCTTCGCGGGTTCCGTCAAATGCGTTTTGTGCCGCGCGCACCTGCTGCTGGCTGGCTGCAATGCGGGCGCGGGCAACTTCCAGATTGGCCCATTGCACAGCCACGTTCTGAATGACCTGCGCGACGCTGCGGTGCATGCCAGAACGCGCCGCATCCCGCCGCGCCAGTGCCTGACGGTGCTGCGCGCTAATGGCGCCGCCCTGATAGATCGGGCGCGCATACCGCACCCCCGCCGAAGCTGATCGCGTGCTTGGCCCGCTGTTCAGCAAATCCGACGTGACCCCGATGCTGGCGTCAGCGGTGACGCTGCCATGGCGTTGCGCGGCGGCGCGTTCGGCGTTCAATTCGGCCGCGGTCGCTTCAAACTGGGCCTGTTTCACAGATGGGTGGGTGTTGCGGGCAATATCCTGCGCGGCCTGTAGCGATGACGGCAGCGTGGGCAGCGCAGGGGGCTGGCGCAACTGGCCGGGGTGACGCCCCGTCGCCAGTTTGTATTCTTCGCGCGCGACGGCCAGATCGCCTTCGGCTGCGGCAAGCTGGCTGCGGGCGGCGGCAAGGCGGGCTTCGGCCAGCGACACATCAGTGCGCGTAATCTCGCCCAATTCGAACCGTTCCTGTGCCGCGTTCAGTTCCTGCTGCGTCAGGCGCATGGTGGTTTGGCGCAGGGTCACAGTTTCTACGGCGCTGCGCACATCCATGAAGGCGCGCACGGCATCCAGAAGCACCTGTTGTTCCACATTCAGCAACGCCTGCCGCGTTCCCATGACCAGCGCTTCGGCAGATTGTCGCGCCAGCGCGCCGCGCCCGAAATCGATCAGGGTGATTTCTGCCGACAGGCTGACGGATGCGCTTAGGGTTTCTTGCTCCAGCGCGCCGGTAATGCGCCGCTCTCCGCGTGTCTGGGCGACAAAGTTCAGCACCGGCCGCAAGGACGCAATCGCAAGTGCCACATCTTCGTCTGCGGCGCGCAGAACCGCGCGGTTCTGTTCCAGCAGGTCGGAATTCTGATAGGCGTTGATGAAGGTATCTGCCAGCGATTGCGCCGCGACGGGCAGGCTTGCAAGTGCTGTGCTGCACGCAATGGTGAACGCGGCGAGTGTAGTTCTGAACATTTCTGCCCTTTCAAGCGTTGCTCGATTGTGGTGACCGGGCGAATTCAGCGCCGCCCGATCTGGTCAGAAAGTGAACGCTTCCTGTTTTTCAAAGCCCGGCAAAACCGGCGCTGCGGCATTGAACACATCGCGCCATGCAATCTGGTCGCCCTGGCGCACACCAAGACGGACAACCCCTAACGGGCCTTGCATGAACAGACAGACCACACGGCCCCCTTCGCGCAATTGCCGGGTCAGCGCGGCGGGAAATTCAGACACCCCGCCTTGCAGTATCATGGCATCATAGGGGGCGTGATCGGGCGCACCTTCGGTCAGGGGGCCTTTGTGCACAATCACGGCTTCTGCGCCGACATGGGCCAGTGCGGTTTCCGCGTCCTGCGCAAGTGCGTCATCTTCTTCAACCGCGACCACGGCCTGTGCCAACTGCGCCAGAATTGCAGCTGAATATCCTGTCCCGCACCCGATATCGAGCACCAGTTCAGTCCCCGTGACGTCCAGCACGTCCAGCATTTTGGACAAGGTGCGCGGATCAAGCAGCACGCGATTGTCGCCAAGCGTAATGTTTTCACCCACATAGGCCGCTTCGCGCAGCGCATCGGGCACAAACACCTCGCGCGGGGTGCGCAGCATTGCGCTAATGATCGTGAATTTGGTTACATCCGACGGGCGCACTTGCGTATCAACCATCATGGTGCGACGTGTTGCATAATCCGGCATCTACTGAACTTTCCAGTTTGGTTTGCGTAAGATGTCATTGCCACAGAACGCGCGCCCTCGCAATATCCGTCGCGGCTAAAACGCATTTGTAAGCGGAAATGGCGGCGTTCGGGGGCATATGCCGTGTGACCAAGGCGCCCGGTTATGCCCTAAACGGGTTAATTTACGCTTTTCAGCGCGTGGGTCGGCGGTGCATAACATTTAATCATGGAAAATCAGGAGAAGCCCATGTTTAAAGAGTTCAAGTCCTTTATCACACGCGGAAATGTCATGGATATGGCCGTTGGTATCATTATTGGTGCAGCGTTTACCGCGATCGTGACATCGCTGGTGGATGATCTTGTGAATCCGCTTATTGGTATTTTTGTGGGCGGCGTTGATTTCAGCGAGGTCAGCTTCGGTCTGGGCGAGGCCCAGTTCATGATCGGCAACTTCATCAACGCGATCATCAAATTCCTGATCGTTGCATGGGTTGTGTTCCTGCTGGTCCGGACCGTCAACAGGATCAGTTCCATCAGCAAGAAAGAAGAAGCACCGGCCCCTGAAGCCCCCAAAGGCCCGACCGCCGAAGAACTGCTGATTGAAATCCGTGATACATTGAAGGCAAAGTAACGCGGGACGTTCTTAAATATCTATGGCGGTTGTCTGGACCACGTTGCGCAATGCAAACGATGATTGCATCTGCACAACGCCGGGCAACCGGCTAAGGTAGCGGCGGTGAATGCGCGCGAAATCATCGCTGTCTGCTGCAATAACCTTCAGCAGGTAATCGGCCGTCCCTGCCATCAGGTGGCATTCCAGCACGTCTGGCACGCGCGCGACCTCTCGCTCGAACGCGTCAAGGATCTCTTCGCTTTGGCCCGACAGTTTGATTTCCACAAACACGACTGTCGCGCGGCCTATGCGCCTGCGGTCCAGCAGGGCGACATAATCTGCGATAATCCCGTCAGCTTCCAGCCGCTGAACCCGTCGGTGACAGGCTGATGGCGACAGGTTGACCAGTTCGGCCAGTTCGGCATTTGTGACGCGCCCCTGTTTTTGCAAGACGCGCAAAATACGGCGATCTGTGTCATCTAGCTGCATCGCAGCGCAATCCTTTACCGGAAAAGTGGTCGTTCGCGCAAAATTCTTTTGCGATTTATCGTCCAATCCGCGGAATTGTCAAGAATTCACCCCGCAAGGGCGATATTGTGCGAACTATAAATATAGGGAGGTTCAAAATGCTTATTGGTTGCCCCAAGGAAATCAAGCCACAGGAATACCGTGTCGGGCTGACACCTGTTGCCGCACAAGAAGCCATTGCCCATGGCCATCAGGTTATTGTTGAAACAGGTGCCGGACAGGGCGCAGGCTTTGAAGATGACGCCTATCGCGCAATCGGTGCAGATGTTGTGGACACGGCGGAAGAAATTTTTGCCCGCGCTGAACTGGTGGTCAAGGTCAAGGAACCACAGGCGGGGGAACGCCAGCAACTGCGCGAAGGGCAGATATTGTTCACCTATCTGCATCTGGCCCCCGACGGGCCGCAAACCCGCGATCTGCTGGCCAGCGGTGTGACCGCCATTGCCTATGAAACCGTGACCGACCCTGCAGGTGGCCTGCCGCTGCTGGCCCCCATGTCCGAAGTGGCGGGGCGACTGGCCCCGCAAGTCGGGGCGTGGACCTTGCAAAAGGCCAATGGCGGGCGCGGGGTGCTGATGGGCGGTGTGCCCGGTGTTGCGCCCGCCCGTGTGGTCGTGATTGGCGGCGGCGTTGTGGGCACACATGCAGCGCGCATTGCTGCCGGAATGGGCGCGGATGTCACGGTGCTGGACATGTCGCTGGCGCGGCTGCGCTATCTGGATGATGCTTTTGGCGGGGTGTTCAAGACCAGCTACGCGTCCAAGGGCAACACGGCAGAACTGGTGCAACAGGCTGATATGGTCATCGGGGCCGTGCTGATCCCGGGGGCAGAGGCCCCGAAACTGATTACCCGCGCGCAACTGTCGGACATGAAGCCGGGTGCGGCGCTGGTGGATGTGGCGATTGATCAAGGCGGGTGTTTTGAAACGTCGCATGCGACCACACATGCCGATCCGATCTATGCGGTGGACGGAATCATGCATTACTGTGTGGCCAATATGCCCGGTGCCGTGGCGCGCAGCTCTACGATTGCGCTGGGCAATGCAACAATGCCCTTCATGCTGGCACTGGCCAACAAAGGGTGGCGGCAGGCATGCGAGGATGATGCGCATCTGCTGGCAGGGCTGAACACCCATGCAGGCCACCTGACCTATTACGCCGTCGGCAAGGCGCAGGGCATTGATGTGCTGTCGCCGTCCATGGCCCTGAAACTGTAGCCGCATCAGCCGGGGCCACAAGATTGGCCCCGCCCCGCCTGAAACAAGGCCGCCTGAAACGGGCCTTGGCACCCGTTTCAGGCGGCAGCAGCGCACGAGGGGGGGCAGGATATTGCCTGCCACAGGCGCTGTCTGTGCAATAATATTTGCCCGAATATACATTCGATTATTGCAATATGTTTTAGAGTGACTATATTCGGGTTCAGACATGAAAACGGAGAACGCACCATGCACCCCGAAGTCACCGCATTTTTTGACGAAGCCACATTCACGGTCACCTATGTCGTGCGCGACCCAAGCAGCGCGAAATGCGCGATCGTGGATTCGGTTCTGGATTTCGACTATGCCTCTGGCCGGACAGACACACGTTCGGCCGATGCCGTCGTGGCCTTTGTAAAGGACAAGGGCTATGAGGTCGAATGGCTGTTGGAAACCCATGTCCATGCCGACCATTTGTCCGCCGCGCCCTATATTCAGGAACGGGTGGGCGGCAAAATCGCCATTGGCGAGAATATCCGCATTGTTCAGGACACATTCGGCAAGGTCTTCAATGAAGGGACCGAGTTCCAGCGCGACGGATCGCAGTTTGACGCATTGTTCAAGCATGGCGACAGTTTCCATATTGGGCAGATGCGTGGCGATGTGATGCACACGCCCGGCCACACCCCCGCCTGCCTGACCTATGTGATCGGCGACGCAGCCTTTGTGGGGGACACGTTGTTCATGCCCGATTTTGGCACGGCGCGCTGTGACTTCCCTGGCGGTTCGGCAGAAACCATGTGGGATTCGGTTCAGAAAATCCTGGCCCTGCCCGATGAAACCCGCATTTTTGTAGGCCATGACTACAAGGCCGAAGGGCGCGACACCTATGCGTGGGAAACCACCGTGGGCGCGCAAAAACGCATGAACAAACATGTGGGAAGCGGCAAATCCAAGGATGATTTCGTGCGCGCCCGCAATGAACGCGATGCACAACTGGCCATGCCGCGCCTGATTGTGCCTTCATTGCAGGTCAATATGCGCGCAGGCCAGATGCCGCCCGCCGAAGAAAACGGCACCGTCTATCTGAAAGTGCCGGTCAACAAACTTTGAACACCCCAACATCACACAGACACAGGCGCGGCAGTCACATCTGCCGCGCTTCCATGCGAACAGGACTGATAACATGATTGAAACTGACTGGATTTGGGGCCTTGTCGGCGGCCTTATGATTGGCGTGTCGGCGGCGATATTTCTGCTGGGCAATGGCCGTATCATGGGCGCAAGCGGCATTATTGGCGGGCTTGTGGACCGTAGCGGAATGTCCAACTGGGATGAACGGCTGGCCTTTCTGGCGGCGCTGGTTGTGGTGCCTGCGCTTCTGCTGCCCTTCTATACTGTCGAGGTGACGACCAACATCACGAATAACCTGTGGATTGTGGTTGCAGGCGGGGTGCTGGTGGGCATTGGCACAAGGCTGGCCAATGGCTGCACATCCGGTCACGGGGTTTGCGGCATTTCGCGGTTTTCGCTGCGCGGCATTGTTGCGACCGTGTTCTACCTGCTTGCGGGTGGTATCGCGATGGTGCTGTTCCGGCATGTTCTGGGGGTGATCTGATGAAACGCATACTTCTTGCTGCCGCATCGGGCGGGCTGTTTGGCGCGGGTTTGCTGGTGTCGGGCATGACCGACACAACCAAGGTTCAGGGCTGGCTGGATATTTTCGGCGCATGGGACCCGACACTGGCATTCGTGCTGGGCGGGGCCATTTTGCCGATGCTGCTGGCGTGGAACATGACCACGCGTCGGGCGCAATCGCTGGTTGGTGTGCCGTTTCCGTCCAAACCCGACGCGCGGCTGGGCCATAACCTTATTGTGGGGTCCGTGCTGTTTGGTGCAGGCTGGGGGCTTGTGGGTTTGTGCCCCGGGCCAGCAATCGCATCACTCAGTTGGGGGGGCACCGGCGGGATCGTCTTTATCCTTGCCATGATCGGCGGTATGCTTGTTGCAACGCCAATTCGTGTGCGCATCGACAAGCTTGCCGCACTCTGACCCAGCAGGAGCACCAGATGGACATTCGCCACCTGACCGACAGTTACGCCGTATCGCCCCAGATTACGCCTGATGATGTGGCAACCCTTGCCGAGGCGGGGTTTACCACAATCATCTGCAATCGCCCCGACGGGGAAATCCCGCCCGAGCTACAGGCCGATGCCATACGCCAAGCGGTCGAGGGGGCGGGCCTGCGGTTTGTGGTCAATCCCGTAATCGGCGGGGCAATCACCATGGAGAATGTGACCGCGCAAGGGGCGGCCCTGACCGACAGCAGCGGCCCTGTGCTGGCCTATTGCGCATCCGGTAACCGGTCGTCCATCGTCTGGGCGCTAAGTCAGGCAGGCCAGCGCCCTACGGATGAGTTGATCGCGATACCCGCGAAGTTCGGCTATGCGCTGGAACCCTTCCGCCCCACGCTGGAGCAACTGGCCAAGGGGTAGGGGGCGTTGAGGTTTCCCAAGGCACGGAACAAGGCCGCAGGTGGCCCACGCCATAGGCTGGCCGTCCCGCGGCCTGCCGATTTGGCTGATGGTGATTCAATCCTTTGAGGTAAAGGCGCGCCGTGCGTTGATAACTGCTGACCGTATGCGGTGACAGATTGGTGCGCGCTTCAAAGAACCGCTCAAATGCGGCAGCCATGGTCACGCGGTCTGTGCGCTCCTTCCGCTTCTGTTCGTTGGGGTCATTGCCTTCGGCCATTTCACCCAGCAGCGACAGTGCGCGCTTGCGTGCAACCTCAGGAGCGAACACATCGGCGCGCCCAATGGTCACGCGGCGCGTGCGGCCATGCACCTGCCCCTCGACAAAGAACATCTTGGACCGCGCCCCGACCCGCAGGCCGAAGCCGGGCAGCGCGGTGTCGCGATAGTAGGTTTGGCCCACCTTGGGGTGGGGCAGTTCGTCAATGACGCGGCGGGTAAGACGTAGACTAGGCATCGAGACCTCCTGTTGGCCTCAACTCACTATGAGCTGCTGCCGGTTTCGTAGACACGAAGATAAGATCGTGACCAAGGAATCGGAGATCGGAAATGAGACGGAAGTTTACGAAAGAGTTCAAGTTCGAGGCTGTGAAACTGGTGACAGATCGGGGCGTGTCGGTGGCGCAAGCTGCCCGTGATCTGGATCTGGCAGAAAGCGTGTTGCGGCGTTGGGTGCGTGAGGCCGCTGACACACCTGTCACGGCGTTTCCCGGAAATGGGCAGCAGCGCGCGGAACTGGCCGAGATCGCAGCCCTGAAGAAAGAATGAGCGCAGATGCGCCATTGATGGAGTGGATGGCTCCCGCTTCCGGCATCGCAATGTGCCATGTTGGGTGCTGTGAAACGGCCAACAAAGGGAGTCATCCATGGACAAGGTTACCACGCTCGGGATCGATCTGGCGAAATCTGTTTTCCAGC
>JAFIEO010000049.1 GCA_020832445.1 Paracoccaceae bacterium | reverse complement strand
GCTGGAAAACAGATTTCGCCAGATCGATCCCGAGCGTGGTAACCTTGTCCATGGATGACTCCCTTTGTTGGCCGTTTCACAGCACCCAACATGGCACATTGCGATGCCGGAAGCGGGAGCCATCCACTCCATCAATGGCGCGACATGGCTCATTCTTCGACGAACCGAAACCTCATGGGTTCGGGCATTTCTTCGGACCAGTGGCAGTCATGCCCTCACTGGCGCGCGAAGAACTGGGTGGCTTTTTTTAATATATCCCTCTTGCTGCGGGCCAACAGTCCCCCGTACTGTCGGCTTATCCTTGCAAGTCCTTGAGGATGCGGTTCTCGCGCCGAAGCCGTTCGTTCTCCAGCGCAAGCTCGCGATCCTCGGACGAGATCACATCCGTGTCACGATGCGCCGTCACCCACTTGTTCAGCGTCGATTTGCCAACGCCCAAATCATCCGCAACTTGCTGTCGCGAAAGCCCGTCCTCAGGGAAAATGATCCCCCAGATCATTTTCTAATCCTTCGAACTCAGTGCAATTCGCACCGCATCCTTACGAAATTCGTCTGTTCTTCCTGTGCCCATGAGTCATCTCCTTTGCTACACATTACGCTATCAAAGGAGCGGCACCAAACCGCGACAGGTCCAAAGAGATACATATTATCGGGGCCTTGGCCTCACCCTGGACTCCGGAGCGTTTGTCTCGCAGGTGCCCGATGAGCTGACGCGGGAACTCCACCTTCTGAACCGAACCCTGCCGGAAAACGACCAGGTCCGGTTGCGAACATTCGGGGAAAACCGGATCGGGGTCACGCCCTTTGCCCCGGTGCCGGAACCACCGAGGCTGGGATCTCTCAAGCGCGAGGTCGAACGCGTCTGGCCGATGACCGGCCTGCTCGATGTCCTGAAGGAAACGGCATTGGACACGGGGTTTCTGGATTGCTTCGAGACTTCCGCCAGCCGCGAAGCCTTGCCGCGTGGAGACCGGGACCGGCGGTTACTGCTGGCGCTCTATGCAGCGGGGACCAATGCCGGGATCAAACGCGTCGCTGCCGGTGTCGGCGACGTCAGCTATGACGAGTTGCTCCATATTCACCGCCGCTATATCGACCCGAACGCGCTGCGGGCCGCCGCGGCTCGCGTGGCTGCTGCCACTCTGGCGATCCGCAATCCCGCGATCTGGGGTGAAGCGGGCACGGCTTGTGGTTCGGATTCCACCAAGTTCGGTGCCTGGGACCGCAACCTGATGACGGAATGGCACGCGCGCTACGGTGGGCGCGGGGTGATGATCTACTGGCATGTCGAGCGTCAGGCGACCTGTATCTATTCGCAACTGAAACGCTGCTCGTCATCTGAAGTGGCGGCGATGATCGAAGGGGTGATCCGCCACTGCACCGACATGGAAATCCAGCGCCAATACGTCGACAGCCATGGTCAAACCGCTGTCGGGTTTGCGTTCTGCCATCTGCTTGGAGTCGAATTGGCGCCACGTCTGAAAGCGATCGCCCGCCAAAAGCTGGTCCTTCCCGCGGCGGGCATGCGGGCGCGCCTGCCGCACCTGGCGCCGATCTTATCGAATGTGGTGGATTGGGCCGAGATCGAGCAGCAATACGACGAGATGGTCAAATACGCTGCCGCCATGCAGCACGGCACCGCCGACCCCGAAGCGATCCTACGCCGGTTTGCCCGGACTGACGTGATGCACCCGACCTATAAAGCGCTGGCCGAGTTGGGTCGTGCCATCAAGACGATTTTCCTGTGCCGCTATCTGCGGTCCGAAGACCTTCGCCGAGAAATCCACGAAGGTCTGAACGTTGTCGAAAATTGGAACAGCGCGAACGGGTTTGTATTCTTCGGCAAGGGTGGTGAGATTGCCTCGAACCGGATCGCCGATCAGGAAATCTCGGCATTGGCGCTGCAACTGGTCCAGGCGTCGATGGTCTATGTGAACACGCGCATGGTTCAATCGGTCCTGTCGGACCCGAATTGGCAGGATCGCTTGACACCCGAAGACCATCGCGGCCTGACCCCGCTGATCTATGCGCATATCACCCCCTATGGCCGCTATGACATCGATCTGGCGACCCGGATCGATTATGAGCGTCAGGCGGCTTGAGCGTTATTATGGGTCTACCCTCAATGACGGTGCGCATAAACAGCCGAACATGCGATTTGCGTGTTCACTTTGGGTCTGTTTCGAGATAATGAACACGTATCGCCAAAGGCACACCCAAAATGAACAGATCGAGCCCCAAAATCGGCTATGCCCGAACATCGACCGTCGATCAGAACCTCGATGCCCAAATTGAGGCGCTGACAGTCGCAGGATGTGGGATGGTGCGCCAGGAACAGCGCAGTGGCGCGACGCTTGCAGGCCGCCCTGAATTGAAAACCATCCTCGACTTTATTCACCCAGGCGAAACCCTGGTGGTGACGCGGATCGACCGGCTTGCCCGCTCAATGCAGGATCTTCAGATCATCGTTGCGCGGCTGAAAGAAAAGGGCGCGCATCTGGCGGCCACCGAGCAGCCCGTGGATACCTCCACGGCGACGGGCAAAGCGTTCTTCGACATGCTTGGCGTCTTTGCTGAGTTTGAAACCAATCTCCGCCGCGAGCGGCAGGCTGAAGGGATCAAGGCCGCCAAACGCAAAGGGGTCTATCGCGGTCGTCCACCCAAGATCGACATGGCCACCATTCAGGCCAAGCTTGGTGCAGACCTCTCTCCAACGGAAATTGCCCGCGAAATGGGGATCTCACGCGGTACTGTCTATAAAGCAAAGGCTGAAATGCTGACGGGCAATGATATCATAGAGGGGCGGACTGCATGAAAAAGCCCCCACGCAAGCTACAGCCTTCTGCGCCAAAAGCACCTGTGCAAACACGGGTGAAGGTGCCACCACCACGTAACCTGACCCCGGAACTTTGCGACCGGCTGCGCCGCGACATGATGAAGGCCTGCCGTGCCGTGGCCGAAACCCACGGGCTGACAGTCGAAGGCGGCGATCTCGCCGATATCGACCTGCGCCACAGTTTTGAGATCAGCTTCCGCGTCGGCATCCCGCAGGAGAACGGCACGATATATTCCCCGGACAAGGCCATGTTCGAGGTTCTTGCGCCTCATTTTGGGCTGGAGCCCTCAGACTACGGCCGCACATTCAAGACCGGTGGCGATCTCCACCGGATCGTCGGGATAAACCCCAACAGACCAAAATATCCGATCAGCACCGAACGCGTCTCCGATGGCCGAGGCTTCAAAATGCCCGCCGAAAACGTTGTCATGTACCTACAACGTTCAGAAGTGTGAAATGTACACCATCTGTTCTATGAAGCGGTCAAATATACAGCTTCGGGCCTGTTGGGCCGTCCTGGCCCGAATGAGGCCATAAGCTCCTCCTTCGCAAACCGTACAAAGTGTCGCGGCGATCATGTGTTCTGGCTGATAAATTGCTGCCGTGCAGCATTTATGTCAAGACTACGCGCAGGGATCATGTCAGACGCACTGCGATCATCGCAAGCAAAGAGCGACACCATGACCGATTCTGACGAATACACCAAAATGATGAAGGACATGATGTGGTCCATGCCTATGGACACATCTGCCCTGCAGGATGCGTCCTCACAACAGATCAAGCCATACCATCGCCATCATTGCAAAGCCCAATAGCGCAAGCGTTTCCACCACGACCATTGCCAAATGCCCACTGCCCAAAGTGGTCAGCGCCTTCAGCGATGTTTTGACCCCCAACGCGGCGATGGCCATGATCAGAAACCCGCGCGAAATCGCGTCAACCTGCATCACAAGCGTTTGTGGCAGATCAACCGCGCTGCCAAGCCCGACCAATGCCAGAAACAGAAACATGAACCATGGCAGCATCGGTATTTTGCCCCGCCCTGTGCCTGTTGCCGTGGCGCACAGGGCAAGAATGATCAGCAGCAGGACGACCGGCAGCATGGCCACGCGGAACAATTTTGTGATTGTCGCCATTTCACCGGCGGTGTCCGATATCTGGAAACCCGCGCCGACAACCTGTGCTACATCATGGATTGTCGCCCCGATCAGAAAGCCCGTTTGCGTGTCGGTGAACCCGACTGTCTGGAACAGCAACGGATAAACCACCATCGCGATGGTTGACAGCGCCGTGACCGCGATAACGGTGAACAAAGTGTTCCGTTCATTTTGGTCATTGGCAGGCAGGATCGCGGCGATGGCCAGCGCCGCCGAAGCCCCACAAATTGCCACCGCCCCGCCCGTCAGCAGCGCGAAACGCCAGGGGCGCCCGAACAAGGCCCCTGCCACGAAACCGGTCGCGATGGTCAGCGCGATCAACCCCGCCAGAACGCCCGCCCCCAAAAGCCCGATCTGCGCCATTTCGTCGAAGGCGATGCGTATGCCCAGCAGCCCGACACCAAGCCGCAAAATGAATTGCGACGTGAAATCGATACCTGCCCGGCAGGGGCCGTCTTCGTGCAGAAAGTTGAAGGCCATCCCTAAAAGCAACGCAAACAGCATGACAGGCGCGCCATAATGCGCCCCCAGAAATGCAGATGCTGCCGCGACTGTCGCAGCCAGCATCATACCGGGCAACAATGGTGCACCCCATGCATACAGGTGGGTCATATCTCTCATGCCAGCGCGGCCGTGTCGGGATGCAGGTACTGCGCCGGATCGGGATTAATCATGCACTGCCATCCGCCCCTGTGCATCCAGCGCGACGGCCCGTCCGGTTTGCGCCGCGCGCTGCGCGGCAAGGCCCATCTGCACGGCCCAGACCCCGTCAGACAAGCTTACCTCAACCTTGCCCTGCCCGCGCACCACCTTCGCAAAACGGTCATGCTGGTAAAATGTTGACCCGTTATGATCGCCCGCCTGCAAAAGTGCCGGATCAACGGGAACCTCGATCTGTTTGGGATCCTTGGGGTCGCGCGGGCTGACAATCAGTTGTGGCACTGGTGGCGCGCCCAGATGGCCAGGCCAGAACCGCCCCGGACCGGGCACAAGGCATTCAATGCGTGCATCGGGGCCAACAGCAGTGATTTCTTCCTGATAGCGCGCGCCTTCGGCGAACATGCACAATTCCAGCATGGCGCGCGCCCCGCCTGCGAAATCTACAATGACATAGGCATTGTCCCAGATATCTGGCGCGGACCCGTCATAGCGTTCGTTCACATGGTTCACGTCCTGCCCGCCCGACGCCATGATCCGCACGGGGTTGTCTTGCAAGATCAGGCGCATCAGGTCGAAGAAGTGGCAGCATTTCTCGACCAGTGTTCCGCCGGTTCTGGCGTTGAAGCGATTCCAGTCGCCCACCTTTTCCAGAAACGGGAAGCGGTGTTCACGGATGGTCAGCATCTTGATGCCACCGGTCACGCTTTGGGCCTGTTCCAGCAAGGCAGCGACCGGCGGCATATACCGGTATTCCATCGCGACCCACAGGGGGGCGGTATATTCAAGCGTGGCAAGCGTATCCCAGTCTGACGGATCGGTGAAAACCGGCTTCTCGACCAGCAGGGGCAGCGGGCGGGTCGCCGCTATTTCCCGTATCTGGCGCACATGCAGGTCGTTGGGACTGGCAACCAGCAGGGCATCAAGGTTCGGGTGTGCCAGCAATTCAGCGACAGACCCGACCATCTGTGCTTTTGGGGCCAGTGCTGCGGCGCGCGCGCGCATTCCCGCATCCGGTTCAAAAATAGCTGCCACTTCCGCGCCATTGACCAGCGCCAGATTGCGCAGATGTTCCTGTCCCATCATGCCGCAGCCGATGATTCCGTAGTTTAGTGTTTCCAAGATGATGTCCTTATTTGAGCCTGACAGTGTAGCGCACGCGCTGGGGGTCATACCAAGTCCATGATGCTTCGGCAGACTGGCCATCATGGCTGTGGCTGACCCGCGTGATCATGGGCAGTGGTGTTGCGGGCCTGTGCGGGAATTCGGGTGGTGCCCAGTCAGGAAGCGGCCCCTGCCCCACGCGATCTTCGGCGCGCGCAATGCGCAGATTAAGGCATGTCCGGTAATAATAGTATAAGGACTCGGACAGTTCATGCACGGACAGGGATGGCGCATATCCGCCGTCCAGCCAGATTTCCTCGACCGCCGCGATTGTGCCAGACAGAAAACGCAACCGCCGGATGCGGTGCCCGTCCGCAGACTGGCCGAAATCGGGCAGGGCGGGATCTTTTGGCATGCGGTCCACTGAGAGGACACGCGCAGTCGGCAGCCCGCCCCCTTCGGCCAGTTCCAGCCGCAAAAAGGCATAGACCGATGCAGGATCAGTCCTTGCGCGAATGTAATTGCCTGACCCCTGCACGCGTTCCAGCAGCCCTTTGTCCTGAAGGGCGGCCAGCGCCTTGCGCAATGTTCCTATGGCAATCCCGTGCGCCAAGGCCATCTCGCGTTCGGGCGGCAAACGCTCTCCGTCCACCAGCCTGCCAGCGGCGATATCGCGGATCAGCAACTCAGTAATCTGCATATGTAGCGGCAAGGCGCCGGTGTCTGACATAGTGTCCCCTGATCATCGCCGGATGAAATTGATACCCTATTGATTTACCCCTTTCGAGGTGTTACGCAAGAGTTAAATATACATAATGGATGGAGAATTACATGAGCGTTGTGCCTGTAACATCGGTTGATCTGGACGGGGCCGAGGTTAGCTGGTTCGCGGCGCTGTGCTCGGATGATTATGAATTTCTGGGCGTTCCGGACGGGCGGCTGCGTTCAAGCTGGGACCATTGCTCAACACTGGTGCAAACCGCCGAACGCAACGGGTTTCGGAATGTGCTGTGCCCGTCCAGCTATCAGGTGGGCCAGGATACGCTGTCGTTTGTCGCAGGCTGCGCGCCAATCACCGAAAAGATTAATTTTCTGGCCGCGATCCGTTGCGGCGAAATGCAGCCCGTCATGCTGGCACGCACGGTTGCAACGCTGGATCATATGCTCAAAGGACGGCTGACGCTGAATGTCATTTCCAGCGATTTCCCCGGAGAGGTGGCGGAAAGTGCGTTTCGCTACAAACGCAGTCACGAGGTGGTGGAAATCCTGCGGCAGGCATGGACCCGCGACGAAATCGAATATTCCGGTGACATTTACCAGATCAGCAAACTGCCCGCAGACCCTGCACGCCCCTATCAACAAAACGGAGGGCCGCTTTTGTATTTTGGCGGCTACAGCCCCGATGCACTGGAACTGTGCGGCGCGCAATGCGACGTCTATCTGATGTGGCCTGAACCGCGCGAGATGCTGGAAAAACGCATGCGCGATGTCCATGCCCGCGCCGAGGCCCATGGCCGCACACTGGATTACGGGCTGCGCGTGCACATGATCGTGCGCGACACAGAAGCCGAGGCCCGCGAATATGCCGATCACATCGCCAGCAAACTGGATGATGAATATGGCAAACTGATCCGGGATCGCGCGCATGACAGTATCAGCCTTGGTGTGTCACATCAGGCCCGCGCCCGCGAACTTGCCGATAAATTCGGCTATGTGGAACCCAACCTATGGACAGGGGTGGGCCGTGCACGGTCAGGCTGCGGGGCGGCGCTGGTCGGGTCGGTCGATCAGGTGCTGACCAAACTGGAAGACTATCGCAAGATGGGTATTCGCGCGTTCATCCTGTCGGGCTATCCGCACCATGATGAGGCCGAGATTTTCGGCACGAAGGTCATGCCGCATCTGAACACCGTGTCCCTGCCCCATCTCTACGGGCGCGTGCCAGCGGACACCCCTGCAACACCCCTTGGAAACGGACCCCGCCGCTAATGATGAAACGTTCTTACCTGACACCCGATCTGTCGCTTTCGCGTCTTGTCTATGGCATGTGGCGACTGGGCGATGATCCCGACACCAGCCCCGCCCATGTTCAGGCCAAGATTGAATCCTGCCTTGCCCAGGGCATCACAACCATGGATCAGGCCGATATTTATGGCGGCTACACAGCCGAAGCGATTTTGGGGGCCGCGCTGAAAACCGCACCGGCATTGCGCGCCCAGATCGAGATAGTAACGAAATGCGATATCGTGGCCCCTGTCGGGCGGCATTCAGATGCGCGCGTGAAACATTACGACACCAGCGCCGCGCATATCACCGCATCGGTCGAGGCAAGCTTGCACGACATGGCCACCGACTGGATTGACCTGCTGCTGATCCATCGCCCCGACCCGCTGATCAACCCCGATGAGACTGGCGCAGCGCTGGATGCGTTGATCGCGTCCGGCAAGGTGCGGGCGGTGGGCGTGTCGAATTTCCGGCCTTGGGACATGGATTTGTTGCAATCGCGCATGACAGCGCGATTGGTGACAAACCAGATCGAACTAAGCTTGATGACACATGATGCGTTCGTAAATGGCGATATCGCTCATTTGCACCAGCACCGCATTGCGCCAATGGCCTGGTCCCCGCTGGCGGGCGGACAACTGGCAACCGCCGCGCCACAGGGCATGCGTGAAAAGCTAGATGCGTTGGGCACTGAGGCTGGCACAGATTGGGGCGCGGTCGCCGTGGCGTGGTTGTTGCACCACCCTTCCGGCATTTTGCCCGTCATGGGGACGAACAGCCTTGAGCGGATCGCGCGAGCTTCGGACGCCCTGCGCGTGCCGATGGACCGGCAAACATGGTATGAACTCTATACCCTGGCTTTGGGCCGAGAGGTCGCATGATGGCAGATGGCGTCCAAATGCACCCTGCGGAATTTGTCCCCGGCCCCGACACCTCGCGTGCCTTTCGCAATGCATTGGGGTGCTTTGCCACGGGGGTAACCCTTGTGACCATCGACAGCGCCGACGGGCCCATGGGGTTTGCCGCCAACAGCTTCGCGGCTGTCTCGCTTGATCCGGCGCTGGTGCTGTGGTCGCCTGCGAAATCATCCCGCCGGTTTGCGCATTACCGCGACGCCACGCATTATGCGATCCATGTTCTGCCCCATTCGGCGCGCGATCTGCTGGACCGTTTCGGGCGCAGGGGGGCAGGGTTTTCGGGACTTGCCCATCACCGCAATCCCGAAGGCGCACCGCTGCTGGACAATGCGGTGGCAAGGTTCGACTGCCGCCAGCATGCCACCCATGACGGCGGCGACCATCTGATCATTGTGGGGCGGGTATTGCGCGCGGCGGTGAATGGCGGACAGGCGCTGATCTTCAATCAGGGGCAATACGGACAATTCAGCCCGTTGGGGTGACCCGCGCGGCAGGCCACACCCCCTCCCCTGCGGCAGTTACATGACATTTTCCAATTCACCCAGCCGCAGACGCGGCAAGGCGGTCGTGTCCTTGCGGAACACATGGGCAAAATCGGGCCGTATCACCAGATGCGTGCGACTGCCCCGCGCAAGTGTGGTCTGGCCACTCAAATGGGCCGTCAGCGCGATCCCTGTCTCGGTGCGCGTATACAAGTAGCTTTCGCCGCCCAATTGCTCGACATTCTCGACGGTGACGGGGTAACCTTCGGGGTCGGGGTGCAGGTGTTCGGGCCGGATGCCCAACTCAACCTCCTCGCCTTCCGCAACGGTGCGCCCGTCCACTGCAGCTTGCAAAACGCGGCCCTGCGCATCTTGCAGCGTAATGCCGGTTTCATTCCGTCCGGTGACCGTGCAAGGCATGAAATTCATACGCGGCGATCCGATAAAACCGGCGACAAACGTGTTTGCAGGCCGATTATACAGTTCGATCGGGGCACCAGCCTGTTCGATCCGCCCGTCCCTTAGCACGACAATTTTGTCGGCCATGGTCATTGCTTCAACCTGATCATGGGTGACATAGATCATCGTGTTGCCGATACGGCGGTGCAGGCCGGCAATTTCGCCGCGCATGCTGACCCGCAGTTCGGCATCCAGATTCGACAGCGGTTCGTCAAACAAAAACACCTTGGGTTCGCGCACCACTGCCCGCCCGATGGCAACGCGTTGCCGTTGCCCGCCCGACAGCGCGCGCGGCCTGCGGTCCAGATACGGTTCAAGTTGCAGCATACGCGCGGCTTCGGTGACGCGCGCGGCGATCTCGGCTTTGGGCATGCGGATGTTTTCCAACCCAAAAGCCAGATTCTGCCGCACCGACATATGTGGATATAGTGCATAGGTCTGGAACACCATCGCCAGCCCGCGTTCGGCGGCACGCTGCTCATTGACGCGTGTGCCCCCGATCATCAGGTCGCCCCCAGATATTTCTTCAAGTCCCGCGATCATGCGCAACAGGGTCGATTTACCGCAACCAGACGGGCCGACAAAGACACAAAATATGCCATCCTCGATGGTCAGGTCAACACCATGGACAACCCGCACCGCGCCATAATCCTTGACAATGCCGCGCAGTTCGACCTCAGCCATTGCCCTGATCCTTCATCTTGCCAAAAATACTCAAACTTCTGCCCGTGCTCATTTCACCCCCGATTGCGCAATGCCCTGCGTGATGAACTTTTGCAGGAACGCGAAAACCAACGTAATCGGCAAAAGCGTCAGTACAGTCATCGCCAACAGGCTGGACCACGCGGTCTGCAATTCGCCTTGAAACGAATTCAGAGCAAGTTGCAGTGTAAACACCTCGGACCGGTTCAAAACAATAAGCGGCCACAGAAATTCGTTCCACCGCCACATCACCGAAAAGATGATCAGCACCGCCAAGGCCGGCGCCGATAGCGGCAGCACAACCTTCCAATACACACGCCATTCGCTGGCATTGTCCATGCGTGCCGCGTCCAGCAGGTCATCGGGGATTGTCAGCATGTATTGGCGCAGCAGGAAAACGCCGGTGGGTGTGGCGATGGCGGGCCAGATCACCGCCCAGGGTGAATTGATCAGCCCCATCTGGCTGACCACCAGAAACAGCGGCACCAGCGTCACGGTGGGCGGGATCATCAGGGTCGCGATGATAAGCAAAAAGACCGTGTTGCGGCCCGTAAAGCGGTATTTCGCCAGCGCGAATGCGGCCATCGAATTGAACAGCACTGTCAGAACTGTTGCGACAACGGTAATGAAGGTGGAATTCCAGAAATACCGCAAGAAATTGAACCGCGTGAAAAGGCCGGTGTAGTTTTCAGTCTCTACCTGCACGGCGCGCACAGCTTCGCGGTCATTGATGTGGACATTCAGACGTTCATCAGGGTTCGCAGGGTCAATCATCTGCGCGTTCAACCCCACACGTCTCACCTGCGCCAGTTCGCGCCCTGCATGCTCGCCCGAAACGATCTGAAAGCGCTGCAAGGCGGTCTCGAAACCTTCAACCTCGACAAACTGCGGGGCAAGGGGCAGCAACTTGGGCGGGTATTCCTGCAAGGCGGCTTCGGTCTTGAAGCTGGACAGCGTCAGCCACAGGACAGGGCCAAGCATCAGGAACACGCCCAGCCCCAAGAAGCCGAAGGCGATCCAGTCAGTCATGTCCAGCCGGTCACGCCCGCGGCGTTGGGTCAGGAAACGCAGCATCACCCCTCCTCTGCGCGTTTGCGTGTCGCGGCCAGTTGCAACAGTGTCAGAACCAGCAGCACACCCGCCATAACCAGCGACGCAGCCGCAGCCAGTCCGAACTGGCGGGGGCGCGTGGCAAAGCCCACATCATAGATGTATTGAATCAGTAATGTCGTGGCCGACCCCGGCCCGCCGCCGGTCAGCACATATATTTCATCAAAGGCCTGCACGGCGCGGATCAGGCTTAGGACCATCACCACCAGCAGCGTGGGCGTCAACAATGGCAGCGTGATCCGCACCAGCCGTCGCCATGCGGGTGTCCCGTCCATCTCGGCGGCTTCGTAAACGTCACCGGGAATGGCCTGAAGCCCCGCAAGCAGGATCAGCACATAAAACCCCATATTCGCCCAGATGGACACGAACACGATCCAGAAAAACGCCCATGACGGGTCCAGCAACCAGTTGACCGTGCCCATCCCCGCCCAGTCCATGCCCGCGTTCAACACTCCATTGCGCTGCAATATCCATTTCCAGATCAGCGCGACAACAACGGGCGACAACAACACCGGATAGAAGAACACCGCGCGGAAGAACCCTTTCAGCGGGATAGTGCGGTTCAGGATCAACGCCGCAATCAGCGACAGCAGGATCATGAACCCCACCTGAAGCACCACAAACCAGCCGGTATTGTGGACCGCGCGCCAGAACAGGTCACGGCGGCACGAATTCGGGTCCAGATATGACCCGCAATCAAACAGCGTCGCGAAATTGTCGCCGCCCACCCAGTCGCGGTCGCCCAGCAAGATGCGGTCACCACCTGTGGTGGAATACCATATGTTCAGAAGGATCGGCAGATAGGTAAACAACCCGAAGATCAACAGATTGGGCAGCAGGAATACCCACGCCATGCGATGTGCGCCAAGGCTGTATTGCAGCATCCGCATCGGCTTTTCAAAAATGTTGAAGGCCCCCTCGTAGAGGGTGCGGAAGAGTGCTGTCATCTTGTCTGATCCTGTCCTTCAGGGGGTGCCCGGCCCGTTAGGGCCGGACAGTCAGGTTCTAGCGTGCTTCGGCGATGGCGTCAGCAACATCCTGATGCAGCCGGTCAAGTGCCTCGTCCAGCGACAATTCACCCACAATCGCCTGTGTCAGACGTGCGGGAATGCTGGTGAACACCGCACGATTGTACTGATACCCCTGAAGCGCATAGGCCGTATCGGAAAACGTCGGAACAGATGCGGCGAAGGCCGTCAGCGCAGCGGCGACTTCGGGCGTCACGTCCTGATAATCGATCCCGTTGGCCTGCAATTCGGCATTTGCGGGCAGGTTGCGCGTCTGCGCCAGAACCTGCGCCTGCACGTCATCGCGCGCCACAAATCCGATCAGCTTGCCCACCGCTTCGGGGTGTTCGGTGTGGTTGAACCCCACAACACCAGCCCCCCCCGGCATGCCCGTGCACGCTTCCGGCCCGCAGACGCCGCCAGTCGCAACCCAGTCGAACGCATCGCCAATGTCGCGGCCAAAGCGGCCAATCTGCCAGCTGCCGGAATAATACATCACCAGATTGGCGTTGATGAATTCAGCCGCCGCATCCTGATAGGTGCCACCCCCCGCGCCGGCCCAGACATCGCGCGCCATGGTGCCATCTTCATGCCAGTTGACGAATTGCTCGGCAAATGCGCGGAATCCGTCATCAATGACCAATGCCTCGCCCGACTCGTCAAACAGTGCCGCCCCGTAGGAAATGGCGGGCGCGGCAAAACGGTGCCCTGTCCGGTCAAGGGCCATCGCAAAGTCCACACCTGTCGCCTGTTGGACCGCGACCGAAGCTTCGGCCCATTCGGCCCAGCTTGCGCCGGGTTCCGGCATGTCGACGCCCGCTTGTTCGAACAATGTCTGGTTCGCAAACCCGCCGGTTGCCGTCAGCTGGTCAACAATGTTGTAAATTCCGTCAGCGGCATTGTCACCCACCCGCGCCCAAGCCAGCGACTGGCCGTAACGCGCCTCGATGGTGTCTGCATCCTCGACGAAGGGGCGCGCATCCAGCATGAAACGCGCAAGGCCGCCGTAATCGGTGACACGCGCCAGATCAGGGCCTTCGCCGACCTCTAGCTGAACCGGCAGTGATTCCAAAATCGCCTGATACGGCACGACATCTACCACAACCGTGATGCCAGGGTTCTCGGCCTCGAAGGTTTGGAACGCATCGGCCCAGACGTCGCATTCATTGCCGTCCTGATAGCACATGAAGCGCAGTTCCTGTCCATGCGCCGCACTTGCTGCCAAAAGGGCGAAGGCGGATATTGCGATGTTCTTTTTCATTTAGGTCCTCCCATTGGTAATATTCTCCGCAGCCTGTCCGGCCTGCGGTGCAACCGTTTTAAATCAGCTTCATAGCCCTGAGGGTCAGATGCGTCATGTGCTTCCCGCAAATGTTACTATGCCCGGTCGCATGCGCGCAGAATGCCGCAACCCACGCTTGTTTGTGGCGACGGGTTCCGCCATGCGGGCCGGCATTGCTGTCATCTGGAATGTTCCTCCCTGCGCCGCGCAGAACGCGATCTGGAAAAAAGCTAACACTAGATAAATAATAAATCAATAGAGTATCAATTTAGATTCGATGTCCCGTTTATGTGCCAACTAGCGCCCGATCCCGGACCTCCTTCGGTGGGACAGCCTGTCCGCCAAGGCGGCGCCGCACCGAAACACACAGCGGGGGGCACGCATTCCGCTGATTCTCCCCTTTTGCGACTCTGTTGCATAACTCATTGTCGCTTTGCCTTTAAATCTGAGACGCGACGCGTTTGGGGGCATTTTTTGCCCTTAATTATGAGATTCGGCTGCCATCGGGCCTATGCTTCTCGCGCGCCGTTGCGCAATGAGATCAACTGCAGCAAGTAGACGTGGCT
>JAFIEO010000015.1 GCA_020832445.1 Paracoccaceae bacterium | reverse complement strand
CCTTTGCTTGAACCCGGCACCGTCGTTATCCTCGACAATCTCTCCACCCACAAAAGCGCACGCGCCGCCGAAGCGCTTCGACAGCGAGGGTGCTGGTTTTTGTTCCTGCCAGCCTACAGCCCTGATCTCAACCCCATCGAGATGGCTTTCTCCAAACTCAAAGCCCACCTGCGCCGGATCGGTGCCAGAACCTTTGACGCTCTGTTCGAAGCTCTGGGCGACATCTGCAACATCTTCGACCCACAAGAGTGCTGGAACTTCATCAAAGCCGCCGGATATGCCTCAGATTAAAAGCAAAGCGCTTTAGGCTGGTTGAGGAATTGCCTGAATCTTCCCTTCACACTTGGATAAAGCCCGCGCCAGCGGTGGGCCGGGGTCTGCCGGTCCTACGCTAGTGAAGTTCAGTTTATGCCTGCTGCGTATTCCCAAGATCATAGGCTTGGCCTGCCATCAGCCAAATCGGCAGGCCGCGGGACGGCCCACCGATGGCGCGGCGGGCTGCGCCCGTTGGTCCGCGCCGCGGGAATCGCCCCAATGACTGCAAAAGGCCAAGAAGCCACCCGCCACAACTTGATCCCGTCATGCCGCCCGTCTAATGCAACGCGCGTCAGGAAATCGTAAGCAGGCTTCTATCGCCCATGGCCACGCGCCGCAAAACCGCAGGATACAGGCGATGCTCCATCGGCAGAACCCGTGCGGCCAGTGTTTGTGGCGTGTCACCGGGGTGCACAGGCACATGCGCCTGCCCCAGAATTGGCCCGTCATCCAGTGCGGCTGTCACTTCATGCACGGTGCAGCCTGCCACCGTGTCGCCTGCTTCAATCGCGCGGGCATGGGTGTTCAGGCCCTTGTATTTCGGCAAAAGTGACGGGTGGATGTTCAGCATGCGCCCTTCAAACTGTGCGACGAATTCAGGCGTCAACACGCGCATGAATCCCGCCAGCGCAATCAGGTCCGGCTGCGCATCCAGCAGGGGGCGCAGCAGCGCCTCCTCGAACGCGGCGCGGTCGCGGCCGTAAGGGCGATGATCCACCGCAGCCGTCGCAATGCCCATGTCGCGCGCCTTGTCCAGCCCGCTTGCGGCAGGGTCATTGGACAGCACCAGACAGGCGCGGGCAGGGTGGTCGCCGCGCATGGAGTGCGCCAGTGCCACCATGTTGGATCCCGATCCTGAAATCAGGATCGCAACGCGCAGGCTCATGCAAGCTGTCCGCTGTAGCGTATGCCGGCCCCGTCGGTGACAGTACCGATACGCGCGACGTTCTCGCCCGACTGCGTCAGCAGGTCTGTCAGCGCATCGGCACGGTCGACGGCGACAACAAGCACCATGCCAATACCCGCATTAAAGGTTTTCAGCATTTCATCTTGCGTGATCCCGCCCGCTTGCGCCAGCCATGCGAACACTGGCGGCAATGTCCAACTGCCCAGATCAATATCCGCCCCCATGCTGTCAGGCAGCACGCGCGGCAGGTTTTCGGTCAGCCCGCCGCCGGTGATATGCGCCAGCGCATGCACGCCGCCCGCGCGGATCGCGGCAAGCGCGGGTTTGACATAGAGCCGCGTGGGTGCCAGCAATTGCGCACCCAGGGTGCCGGTCCCGAAGGGCGCGGCGCTGTCCCAGGTCAGACCGGCATGATCCACAACCTTGCGCACAAGGCTGTAGCCATTGGAATGCACACCATCTGACGCCAGCCCCAACAACACATCACCCGCGCCAACGCCTGCGGGCAATGCGCCGCCGCGTTCCATGGCACCCACTGCAAAACCGGCCAGATCGAAATCCTTGGCGTCATACATACCCGGCATTTCGGCAGTCTCGCCGCCGATCAACGCACAACCAGATGCCTGACAGCCCGCCGCAATGCCGGTGATGATGCGCGTTGCACCGGCCACATCCAGCTTGCCGGTGGCGAAATAATCCAGAAAGAACAGGGGTTCAGCCCCCTGACACACCAGATCATTGACGCACATGGCGACCAGATCGATCCCGATTGTGTCCAGATGGCCGGTATCGATGGCGATGCGCAGCTTGGTGCCCACCCCGTCGGTCGCAGCCACAAGCACAGGGTCGCTATACCCTGCCGCTTTCAGGTCGAACAGCGCCCCGAACCCGCCAAGGCCGGACATGACGCCTGCGCGCGCAGTCGCCTTGGCTGCGGGCTTGATGGCCTCGACCAATGCGTTGCCCGCGTCAATATCGACACCGGCCTGGGCATAGCTTAGCCCGTTCTTTCCCTCTGACATGATTGCAGCCCTTTGCAGCAGAACATCTTTGTGCGCGCGATACCCGATTGTGCGCATCAGGGCAACCGATCCCGGATGCAATAGGGTGCTTGACCAGCGCAGCCATTGATCGTAGCAACGCGTTCAGGCGGGCCTGTAGCTCAATTGGTTAGAGCAGAGCGCTCATAACGCTTTGGTTGGGGGTTCGAGTCCCTCCGGGCCTACCATTCCGCAATAATTCCTGCCTTTTCCGTTGGTTATGTGCTGTTTTACGGGTGGAAATCGCTGCTGACTGGCGCTGAATCGCCCTGAAATCTGCGCCTGTTTTGCGCTTGGCCAGATGATTTTCACGCGCTGTGGATTCGGCACATATGCCAGATCGGGCAAGGGGAGTGGGCAGCGTTTTGCGCGCCAATCGTCGGCCTTGGCCCTGTGCGTCTGCACGGCGTCCAGACCGCGCCCGATGGGGCGGCGGGCCACGATGTCCACAAGGCTGGTGTGGGTGGCGGAGACGATGTCCGTTGAGCGCCGAGCTGGTTTATATTATTTTAAATAAATTCAAATACTTAAAGATTGGACGCGTTGCAAAATGTGTAGCAGAATGTGTAGCGCCATCTGGGATGATCTATTTTGAAATTCTATGTTATCTGATCCAGCGGAAAAATCAATTTCACAGACCTTGCAATGCGCAGTGTTCCGTTTCGCAGGGTCTTCCCGTGCAATCTGAGCCGTAATATCTGTATTCTTGAACCTGAGAAGCTGAACCTTCCCAATGACGCGCAGCGACTTTATGACATTACGTGATTGTCGTCGCGCAGCTCTGTGCTCCGCAGGCCTTAATCGAGGTCATCAGCGCGCGTCGATGGGCAGACGCGCCATCGGGCAAACCTGACCGCATATGAAAGGAAAGCCATGAAGGACAGGAGCACCTGGAATCAGAAATACTGGGATATCGCTGATCAGTTCTACTGGGCGCCCCAATACATTGGTATGAAATCGATCCC
>JAFIEO010000030.1 GCA_020832445.1 Paracoccaceae bacterium | reverse complement strand
TGTATTTGCTGTTTGTGCTTGGGCGAGGCGCGCGCCGCCTCCGCCCCCCCGGGGGGGGGGGGGGGCGCCCCCCGCGCCCCCCCCCCCGCCCGCGCCTTTCGTTACCTTCCCGCAAACAGCCCCACAAGGAACATTCCCCCGTGAACGAAACCGTCACCCCCATGATGGCCCAATACCTGCAAGTCAAAGAGCAGCACCCAGAGGCGCTGTTGTTCTACCGCATGGGCGATTTCTATGAATTGTTCTTTGACGATGCCATCGCCGCCGCTGCCGCCCTTGATATTGCCCTGACCAAACGCGGCAAGCATCTGGGCAAGGACATCGCCATGTGCGGCGTGCCCCATCACGCCGCAGAAGGGTATCTTCTGACACTTATCCGCAAGGGGTTTCGCGTGGCCATCGCCGAGCAGATGGAAACCCCCGAACAAGCCAGGAAACGCGGCTATAAATCGGTGGTGCAGCGCGATGTCGTGCGCCTTGTCACCCCCGGCACCCTGACCGAAGATTCACTTCTTGACGCGCGGCGCCACAACTTTCTTGCCGCGTTCATCGAATTGCGCGACGAGGGGGCGCTGGCATGGGCGGACATATCCACCGGGCAGGTGCGCGTCATGCCCTGCACCCGCATGCGCCTTGGTCCCGAACTTGCGCGGCTTGCCCCGCGCGAAATACTGGTCAGCGACACACAGGCGGAAACCCTGCGCGAAATTGCCGATGATATGGGTGCGGCCCTGACGCCGCTTGCCCCTGCCAGTTTCGACAGTCAGGCCGCAGAAAAGCGCCTGTGCGATCTTTATAAGGTGCAAACGCTTGACGGTTTTGGCCAGTTCAGCCGCGCGGAACGTGCGGCCCTTGGGGGGCTGGTCGATTATCTGGACCTGACCCAACGTGGTAAACTGCCGCTACTGCACCCGCCCGCGCACGACGCAGCCGGTGATCTTGTCCAGATTGACGCCGCCACCCGCCGCAATCTGGAACTGACACAATCGCTGACAGGCGGGCGTGATGGCGCGCTTCTGAATGTCATCGACCGCACGGTAACATCGGCAGGCGCGCGGTTGCTGGAACGGCGGCTGTCATCGCCCTCGGCACGGCTGGACACGATCCTTGAGCGTCAGACCGCCGTGACCTTCCTGCACACCCACACCCGCCTTCGCGATGATCTGCGCGCCTCGCTGTCCGAAGTGCCTGATCTGGACCGCGCCCTGTCGCGACTGGCACTGGACCGCGCGGGACCGCGCGACATGGCAGCCATTCGCAACACCCTGACACAGGCCATCGAAATCGACGCCCTTCTTGCCAAACACACGGCCCCTGCCTTGCTGTCAGATGCAGCTGACGCGCTGACAGGGCACGACCGGCTGCTGGAGCT
This sequence comes from Paracoccaceae bacterium, assembly GCA_020832445.1. Classification (GTDB taxonomy): domain Bacteria; phylum Pseudomonadota; class Alphaproteobacteria; order Rhodobacterales; family Rhodobacteraceae; genus Roseinatronobacter. The sequence continues at coordinate 101,059 of JAFIEO010000030.1, read as the reverse complement.
GCTGGACGCAGCCCTTGTGGCCGAACCGCCGCTGCTGGCACGCGACGGCGGCTTTATCGCGCCCGGCCATGACACGAACCTGGACGAGGCCCGCAAGCTACGCGACGAAGGGCGCAGCGTGATTGCGCAAATGCAGGCCGAATATGCACAAGATACCGGCATCACGTCGCTAAAGATCAAGCATAACAATGTGCTGGGCTATTTCATCGAAGTCACCAGCACGCATGCGGACCGCATGCTGTCCGATCCGCTGTCTGCGCGCTATATCCACCGCCAGACCACTGCCAATCAGGTGCGCTTCACCACGGTTGATCTGTCGGAAATGGAAACCCGCATTCTGAATGCCGGTTCCCGCGCGCTGGAGATTGAAAAGCGCCTGTTTGCACAGCTGCGCGACGCCATTCTGGCCAGCGCCGACCATCTGGCCCGAACCGCCCGCGCACTGGCCGAGATTGACCTTGCGGCCGCACTGGCCGATCTGGCGCTGGCGCGTAACTGGTGCGCGCCACGTCTGGACACATCGCGCGCCTTTACCGTGACAGGCGGCCGCCATCCGGTGGTCGAGGCTGCACTGGCGCGCAGCGGGGGCACGTTCATTGCAAATGATTGCGAACTTGGTGCCACTGACGGTGCGGCAATCTGGCTGCTGACGGGTCCCAACATGGCGGGTAAATCCACCTTTCTGCGCCAGAACGCCCTGATTGCCATTCTGGCGCAAATGGGCGCATGGGTGCCCGCGACCAATGCGCATATCGGCCTTGTCAGTCAGGTTTTCAGCCGCGTGGGGGCCAGCGACGATCTGGCGCGCGGGCGGTCAACCTTCATGGTTGAAATGGTCGAAACCGCCGCGATCCTTAATCAGGCCGATGATCGCGCGCTGGTCATTCTGGACGAAATCGGGCGCGGCACGGCCACCTATGACGGGCTGTCGATTGCATGGGCCACACTGGAACATCTGCATGACGTGAACCGCACGCGCGCGCTGTTTGCCACCCATTACCACGAAATGACCGCCCTTGCCGGCCGGTTGTCCGGTGTGGAAAATGCCACTGTCACGGTCAAGGAATGGGAAGGCGAAGTTATCTTCCTGCATGAAGTCAAGCGTGGCGCCGCCGATCGCAGCTACGGGGTTCAGGTCGCGCGTCTGGCGGGGCTGCCCGACAGTGTCATCATCCGCGCCCGCGAAGTTCTGTCCGCCCTGGAGCAGGGCGAAGGGGGCAAAAACCCCAAGGCCGTGATTGATGATCTGCCGCTGTTCTCGGCCGCGCGCGCCCCTGCATCGCAGCCCGCAAAAACAAACCCCGCCACAGAAAAGCTCGTCCAGATTAACCCGGACGAGCTGTCACCGAAACAGGCGCTGGATTTGTTGTATGAACTGAAATCCCTAAGCCAGACATAGATTTCATCTTGCCAGAAATACTCAGTAACCGGTGCGTTACCCTGCTGGCGTCGATGAAACGCCCACATGCGCGGGCCGCAACAGCTGTTCATACAGTTTGAAGCCATCCGCCATGACCTGAATGATCTGGCCTGCCTTGAAATCCGGAACCGGCGCTTCAAACATGGCCTGATGTGCATGCGGGTCGAACATGTCCCCCACTTCGGGGCTGATGCGTTCAACACCGTGTTTCTGCATCACATTCGTCAATTCGCGCAGGGTCAGTTCCACACCTTCAACCAGACCACCAGCGGCGCTGCGCGTGTCTTCTGTCACCGCATTCAGGGCGCGCGACAGGTTGTCATAGACTGGCAGAATATCCCGCGCGATCTTGGACCCGCCATAAAGCTGCGCATCGCGGCGGTCTTTTTCGGCGCGCTTGCGGCTGTTTTCAGCCTCGGCCAGGGCGCGCATCATGCGGTCACGCATTTCATCGCGCTGGGTGCGCAGGGTTTCAAGTTCCGCTTCCAGTGCCAGATATGGGTCCACATCCTCAGGCGTATCTGCCTGCTGCTCGGGCGTCTGGTCCTGTGAAAATTCCGTTTCGGTTTCCGGATGCAGTGTCGGTTTCGGCTCGGCCATCTTTTTACTTTCCTTCACTCTGCCTGCCGGTCGGACAAGATCCGGCCAACAAGCTGCGCAGTATAATCCACAATCGGCACAATCCGCCCGTAATTCAGCCGCGTAGGGCCGATCACGCCGACAGCGCCAATAATCTTGCGTTCTGCGTTCATATAAGGGGAAACCACCAGACTTGAACCCGTAAGCGAAAAAAGTCTGTTTTCTGCCCCGATAAAAATGCGCACGCCTTCGCCCTGTTCAGTCAGTTCCAGAAATTCCGCAATATCACGCTTGCGTTCCAGATCATCGAACAGGGTCCGAATGCGGTCGATATCTTCAGTGCCGGCCCCTTCGTCAAGCAGATTCGCGCGCCCGCGCACAATCAGGCGTTCCTGCGGTTCGCCTTCATTTTCCCATATCGCAAGCCCCTGTTCCACAAGGGTCGCGGCCAGCACGTCAATTTCACGGCGGTTGCGGCTGATTTCGCGGCGAAACCGCCCCAGAAGCTGGGAAACGCTTGCACCCTCCACCATGGAATTCAGGTAATTCGCAGCCTCGCGCAGCGCCGATGGGGTCAGCCCGCGCGGCGGGGTGAACACGCGGTTTTCAACATGCCCGTCCACGAAAACCAGCACGACCAAGGCCCTTTCGGGGGCAAGACTGACAAATTCGATATGGCGCAGCGCCGCTTCATGCTTGGGCGATAACACCAATGATGCGCCATGTGTCACACCGCTAAGCGCACCACCCACCGCATCCAGCAAACTGGACACATCGCGTTCATTGCTGCCCATGGTGCTGTCCAGTTTGGCGCGGTCGGCATTGTCCAGCGGCGCCACTTCCAAAAGCGAATCCACAAACAACCGCAGGCCCAGATTCGTGGGCACCCGCCCCGCCGACACATGCGGACTGTCCAGCAGGCCCAGATATTCCAGATCCTGCATCACATTGCGCACAGTTGCGGCGGACACCTTCTCGCTCATGTCGCGGGTCAGGCTGCGAGACCCGACAGGCGCGCCCGTTCCCAGATAGGATTCCACCACCCTGCGAAACACCTCGCGAGAGCGCGCATTCATTTCAGACAGAAGTTCAGCAGAGCTTCGTATTTCAGACATGGGCCACCTTATGGCGGATGCTGGTTAAGAACATCATAAATCGACTTGAAAACAGCACATAATTCAAGGGGTATCAGGCTTGCACACGGCCTATGCGTGCTTGTATGCGTGACACCAAACAGCAAAGGACAGTTGCCATGCGCCCCTCTGGACGTGAGTTAGACACTTTACGCGAAATTTCAATCGAACCCAATGTGACCAAACATGCCGAAGGGTCATGCCTGATCACGGTTGGCGACACCAAGGTGATTTGCACCGCATCACTGGAAGATCGCACACCGCCCTTTTTGCGCAACACTGGTCTGGGTTGGGTCACCGCAGAATACGGTATGCTGCCACGATCAACCAATACGCGGATGCGCCGCGAATCTGCATCGGGCAAGCAACAGGGAAGAACTGTTGAAATTCAACGGCTTATTGGCCGTTCCTTGCGTGCTTGCGTGGACCGTTCCGCGCTTGGTGAACGCCAGATCACCATTGACTGCGATGTTATTCAGGCCGATGGCGGAACGCGCTGCGCAGCCATCACCGGCGGCTGGGTCGCCCTGCGGCTGGCCGTGAACAAGCTGCTGAAGGCAGGCGATGTCGTGTCAGACCCCATCACAGACCATTTGGCGGCTGTCAGCTGTGGGATCTATGCAGGGCAGCCCGTGCTGGATCTGGATTATGCCGAAGACAGCACCGCAGGCGTTGACGGAAACTTTATCCTGCTGAGGTCCGGCAGGCTGGTCGAAGTACAGATGAGCGCTGAGGACGCGACTTTTTCCCGCACCGAAATGAACACACTGATGGATCTTGCCGAAAAAGGCGTCAGCGAACTGGTCGCCGCACAGAAAGCTGCGATCGTATGAGGGCGTTTTCCGAAACCGCCCTGCTGGTTGCCACCCATAACGCGGGCAAACTGGATGAGTTCCGCCAGATCATGGGACCATTGGGTATTTCGGTGACATCAGCCGCAGAACATGCCCTGCCCGAACCGCCCGAGACCGAAACCAGTTTTATAGGCAATGCGCGGATCAAGGCACATGCCGCCGCGCAAGCCACCGGCCTGCCGGCACTGGCCGACGATTCCGGGCTGGAGGTCATGGCGCTGGGCGGTGCGCCTGGCGTTTTCACTGCCGATTGGGCGGAAACCCCGAACGGGCGCGATTTCATTATGGCAATGGAAAAAACCCATGCCAAACTTTTGGAATGCGGCGCACCCCAACCATGGCGGGCGCGGTTTTGCTGCACATTGGTTCTCGCATGGCCTGACGGCCATGACGAAGTGTTTGAAGGGTTCGTTCATGGCCAGCTTGTCTGGCCTTATCGCGGCCAGACCGGCCACGGATACGACCCCATGTTCCAACCTGATGGAGAGTCCCGCACATTCGCGGAAATGACGCCAGATGAAAAAAACGCGCTTTCCCATCGCGGCGCAGCCATCGCCGCCCTTCTGAAAGGATGTTTCACGTGAAACGCATCTCGACCGGATCGCCATTTGAAAAAACCATGGGCTATAGCCGCGCTGTGGTCAAAGGGGATTGGTGCTTCGTATCCGGTGTCACCGGCTATGATTATGCCACCATGACAATGCCCGAAAGCGTCGCCGATCAGGCCCGCAACTGCTTTGCCACCATCGCCAAGGCACTGTCTGAAGGGGGCTTTACGATGGATGATATTGTGCGCGTGCAATACACCCTGACGGATGCCGCCCTGCTGGATGACCTGCTGCCCGCCCTGGGCGAGGCGATGGGCGACATTCGCCCCGCCGCCACAATGGTTATCGCCGGTCTGATCAAGCCCGAAATGCTGGTCGAGATCGAAGTGACCGCCCTGAAAGGCTGAATGATGCAAGACTGGCAGAATGGCGGCTTTGGCCTGTATATTCATTGGCCCTTCTGCCAGTCGAAATGCCCCTATTGCGATTTTAACAGCCATGTCGCCGCCCATATAGACCAGCGCGCATGGGCCACGGCCTATCTGTCGGAAATTGACCGCATCGCGCTGACAACCGGCGACCGCCTGCTGAACACGGTTTTTTTCGGCGGCGGCACCCCCAGCCTGATGGACCCCGAAATCGTGGCGGCCCTGCTGGAGCGTATCCGCGCCCGCTGGACCACCGCCAATGATTTCGAAGTGACGCTGGAAGCAAACCCGTCATCGGTCGAGGCGGGGCGCTTTCGTGCCTATGCCAGCACGGGCGTCAACCGCATTTCCATGGGCATTCAGGCGCTGAATGATGCGGATCTAAAGCGCCTTGGTCGCCTGCATTCCGTGGCCGAAGGGCGCGCTGCATTCGATATTGCGCGCGCTACCTTTGACCGTGTCAGTTTCGACCTGATCTATGCGCGGCAGTTCCAGACATTGGCACAATGGCGCGAAGAATTGAGTCAGGCGCTGTCCATGGCCGTTGATCACCTGTCGCTGTATCAACTGACCATCGAATCCGGCACGGCATTCGGCGCGCGCCATGCGCAAGGTGGGCTTAAGGGCCTGCCCGATGACGAAATTTCCGCAGATATGTATATGATAACGCAGGAAATCTGCGATGCGCATAATATGCCCGCCTATGAAATTTCCAATCATGCCCGCAACGGCGCGCAATCACGCCATAACCTGATTTACTGGCGCTATGGTGATTATGCGGGCATCGGTCCCGGCGCACATGGGCGGCTGACCACGGACAGCGCCCGCATTGCCACGCAAACACCCCTGCAACCCCAAACATGGCTGGATCAGGTCAACACTACAGGCCACGGCGAAAGCCCGCCCCAGACCATACCCCGCGATGAACAGGCGCTGGAATATCTGATGATGTCACTGCGTTTGACCGAAGGTGCTGATGTTAAGCGATATCAAACACTTGCAGGGCAGCCCCTGCCGGAAAACCGCATCGATTCGCTTGTTGCTGACGGGTTCATGACCAAAAGCGGCGACCGCATTGCCGCAACGGTAACAGGACGCCCCATATTAAACGCCCTGCTGCGCGAACTGCTTATACAATAGGGTTGCCCAGAACCTTGCACAGGCGGTCCATTTCATCCATCGACCGGTATTTGATAACCACCTGCCCCTTGCCGTCGCCGTCATAGGTAATATCGACAGGCAGTTTCAGCGCCGCGGACAGATCGTTTTGCAAGGCAATAAGATCGGCATCTTTTTCGTTCTTGCGCGTTGCGGATTTCTTGGCGGTGGCAGAGTCGGGCTTCTTTACCAAAGCCTCCGTCTGGCGCACGCTTAGCCCTTCGGCCACAACCTTGCGGGCAAGTGTGGACGGCAGATCAGCCGTGATCAAGGCGCGCGCATGACCCGCGCTTAACCGCCCCTCTCGCAACATGGCCTGAACATCGTCGGGCAATGTCAGCAAGCGCATCAGGTTGGCAATATGCGAACGGCTTTTCCCCATCGCTTCGGCCAGTTTTTCCTGCGTATGGCCAAACCGTTCAATCAACTGCCGATACCCCATCGCCTCTTCGACAGGGTTCAGGTCTGCACGCTGGATATTCTCAATAATCGCGATTTCCAACACTTCCGTGTCGGTAAAATCCCGAATAATTACAGGCACTTCATGCACTTGCGCACGCTGCGCTGCCCGCCAGCGCCGCTCGCCCGCGATAATTTCAAACATATCACCCTTCGGCCGGACAATAAGCGGCTGGATGACACCCTTTTCCTTGATCGAGGCCGCAAGTTCCGCCAGTGCGGTGTCGTCAAAATGCCGTCGGGGCTGATCAGGGTTTGGCACCAGCTTTTCAACCGGCATGTCCTGATCACGGGTTTTGGGTGCGGTCTGCGTGCCTTCATTCTGCGCGGTTGCGGCCACATCGGCCATCAGCGCGGATAAACCGCGCCCCAATCCGCGACGTTCTGGCTTGCGTTCGGTCATGATACTGCCCTTTCCCCCAGGGTTTTATTATGTTTTTCCAGCAATTCTTGTGCAAGCTGCCGGTAGGCCAAGGCCCCCTTCGACTGCGTGTCATAGCGCAGCACCGGCACGGCGTATGACGGTGCCTCGCTTATACGGACATTCCGGGGCACGATCGTCTTGAAAACAAGCTCACCCAGGTTTCCACGCGCATCTTCTTCAACCTGCTGTGCTAAATTGTTGCGCTTGTCATACATCGTCAGCAAAATACCCTCTATCCGAAGGCTTGGGTTAGCCGTGTCGCGCAATTCGCGGATCGTCAGCATAAGCTGCGATAACCCCTCTAGCGCGAAGAATTCAGCCTGCAAGGGCACAAGAACCGAATGCGACGCCACCATTGCATTCACAGTTAGCAGGCTTAGAGATGGCGGGCAGTCGATTAGTATGTAGTCAAAACCCTCATGGAAAATATCGGGCTGACGCAGGGCATCATGCAGCAAATGCGACCGGCGCGCGCGCGACATCAATTCAATATCGGCTGATGACAAATCAGTCGTTGCAGGCACAAGATACAGGCCATCCTGTTCTGTTTGCACAATAATTTTCTTGGCGGAAACTTCTGCAAAGATCAGATCATATGTCGTGTATTTCCGCGCACCGGGTTCAACACCCAGACCAGTGGACGCATTGCCTTGCGGATCAAGGTCAATCAAAAGGGTCCGCATGCCCTGTTCCGCCAAGGCAGACGCAAGGTTGATCGCTGTTGTCGTCTTTCCCACCCCGCCTTTTTGGTTGGCAATCGCAATGATTCGGGTGGTTCCTGGATTAGACACGCGAAAGCTCCTTTATCTCTAGAAGGCGTGCCGCCGGATCGGTCTGGCTGATATGCGGTATTACATCAAATACCCAATCAGCGCGGGCGGCATCAAGCTCTTCTTCCCATGTTTTTCCCTTTGGCAAAAGTGCTATTCCGCCTTCGGCGACATGTCGCTTGACCCATGTCAGTAATTGCGGCAACGGGGCCAAAGCTCGGGCAGATACAGCACCTGCGCCCAGTGGCGAAACCCGCTCTGCCCTTTGGTCCAAGACAGTCAACCCTAACCCCAATTCGCGCGCAACCACCATCAGGAAGGCTGATTTTCGCTTGTCACTTTCAATCAGGGTAAAGCGGCAATCCGGCATATGCTCTGCCGCCATAATTGCGCAAACCACGCCCGGCAAGCCACCCCCCGACCCCAGATCAACCCAATGCGCAACAGTTTGCGGCGCAAGCCCGAAAACCTGCGCCGAATCCTCGATATGTCGTTGCCACAGGGCTGGAATCGTCGCGGGCGCAACCAGATTTATCTTGCTGTTCCATTTTACAAGCAAATCCGCATAGGCCCTCAGGCGGTCCAATGTTTCACGTGAAACATCAACACCTGCAAATGTCTGGCCCGTCATGCAGAAATGCGCTTTTCGTGTTGCTGCATCCGCGACAGCAGCAAAACCAGCGCCGCAGGTGTCATGCCCTCTATTTTGGCTGCGTGTGCAAGGGTTTCAGGCTGCGCACGGCATAGCTTTCCAACCAGCTCATTGGACAAACCGCTTACACTGCCAAAATCAAAACCATCGGGAAATTTACGATGCTCATCTGCCTTCAATGCCCTGATCTGCGCATCCTGCCGTTCAAGATAGGCGTGATAGACCATTTCCTTCTCAAGCTGCGTTTTGGTCCTGTGGTCAATATTCACCAGTTCCGGCGCAAGCTGTTCCAGTGCGGCAAAATCGAAACCCGACAAGCCCAGCAATGTCAGCGCGTCGCGCCTGACCCCATCTTCACTAACCTTATGGCTATGTGCGTTCAAATGACGAGAGGTGAAAGTGACCCCGCGCATTTTGGCGCGGGCGGAGTCCAGCCGTTCAATCTTGGCCTGAAACGCCGCCTTGCGGCTGTCGGACACACAGCCAAGTTCCAGCCCGATCGGGGTAAGGCGCTGATCAGCATTGTCTGCGCGCAGCGACAATCGATATTCGGCACGCGATGTGAACATGCGATACGGTTCTGCCACGCCACGAACAATCAGGTCATCAATCATGACACCGATATAGCTGTCAGCGCGGCTGAAACTGACAGGCGCGCGGCCTTGGGCGTTCAACGCCGCATTCAACCCAGCGACCAGACCCTGCGCACCGGCCTCTTCATATCCGGTTGTTCCATTGATCTGCCCCGCCAGATAAAACCCACCTAACGCCTTGAGTTGTAATGATGATTTCAACGCGCGTGGGTCAAGGTAATCATATTCAATGGCGTAACCCGGCTGGATGATCCGCACATCTTCCAGCCCCGTGATTGTGCGAACATAGGCTTCCTGAACCTCTGCCGGCAGGGATGTCGATATTCCGTTTGGATAGACGGTATCATCATCCAACCCTTCCGGCTCCAGAAAAACCTGATGCGCATCCTTATCTGCGAATCGGGTAATCTTATCTTCAATCGATGGGCAATATCGCGGCCCTACCCCTTCGATCTGGCCGCCATACATGGCCGAACGTGACAGGTTGTCACGCACAATATCATGCGTTCGGGTGTTCGTGTGGGTGATTGCGCAGGATACCTGACCGGCGATCACCTGTGTTGTCTGAAAGGACAGGAATTCAGGCGCATCATCCCCCGGTTGGGATTCCAGCTTCTCCCAAGCGATTGTTTTTCCGTCCAACCGTGGCGGGGTGCCAGTTTTCAAGCGCCCCATCGGCAAACCAAGCCCGCGCAACTGTTTCGCCAGAATGCTGGACGCCGCATTCCCCATACGCCCTGCGGGATAGGTTACATCACCGATGAAAACCTTGCCGCCCAGAAAGGTGCCGGTTGTCAGGACAACGGATTTTGCAAATATATCGTTTTCGGAATTCAACTGGACCCCGATAACCGTGTCGCCCTTCAGCAGCAGTGATGTCACTTCGCCCTCAACAACATCCAACCCGTCAGTCGCCAGAACCGCCTGACCAACGAACTGCCGGTAACGCTTGCGGTCGGCCTGAACCCTTGGCCCCTGAACGGCTGGCCCTTTGGACCGGTTCAACAGCCGGTATTGAATCGCAGCAAAGTCACCGGCGCGGCCCATCAGCCCATCCAGCGCATCAATTTCGCGGACCAGGTGCCCCTTGCCCAGCCCGCCAATCGCAGGGTTGCAGGACATGACACCAAGGTCATCTTTGCGAAACGTGACAAGCGCCGTCTGCGCACCCATACGGGCCGCCGCCAATGCAGCTTCTGTTCCGGCATGACCGCCGCCAATAACAATGACATCGTAATGTTTCACGTGAAACACTCCTACTTGCCGATACAGAAGGAACTGAAGATATCCCCCAACAGATCCTCGACATCAATTTTGCCGATCAGCGAATCAAGCGCATTTATTGTTTGTCGAATATCCGCCGCTAACAGTTCTGCGATATAATCCTGTGCGTGCAGTTTATCAATCGCTTCAGCCAAGGCTGATTGCGCAGATACCATCGCCTGCTGATGTCTGCGGCGCACGGTCACGCCATCACGGGCGACGCGTTGGGACAGTTCATGCGTTATGCGTTGCAACAGCGCATCAAGACCCTGCCCCGTCACGCCGGACACGCCGCCAGACACATTCGGGTATAGGTCTGCCTTGCTGAACATAACAATATCACCGGGCAATACATCAACAGGGGGTGGTGCATCTGGCGAATCACACAATATAAGCCGAAAATCGGCATCTTTTGCGCGCTTTTGTCCGCGCTCTATTCCAATGGATTCAATCTGCTCATCAGTGTGGCGCAAGCCTGCTGTGTCCAGCAGCGTAACGGCGAACCCGCCGATATCCATGCGCAACTCGATCACATCACGGGTTGTTCCCGCAATATCAGATGTGATGGCCGCATCGCGCCCTGCCAATGCGTTTAACAGCGTGGACTTTCCAGCATTGACCGAACCGATGATTGCTATTTCAAATCCCGTTTGCACACGTTCGCGCGCACCCTGCCCTGCCAGTTCTGTCTGAAGCTGGTTTTGCACGGACTGAAGTTCGGCCAGAATTTGATCATCCCAGTTGCCAACATCTTCTTCGACAAAATCTATGCCTGCCTCGACCAGTGCTGCGGCCTTCAGCAGATGGGCGCGCCAGCCATTCACAAGCCTGCCGATCGCGCCGTCCAGGACCCGCAATGCCTGCCTGCGCTGGCTTTCGGTTTCCGCATCCAGCAGGTCGCTTAGCCCTTCAACCTGCGTCAGGTCCATGACGCCATTTTCCAACGCGCGGCGGGTGAACTCGCCTGCCTGTGCCAGTCGCAGCCCGTGATCTTGCGCAAGGCAGGATTCAACCGCCGACACAGTTGCCAAACTGCCATGCACCATAAATTCTGCGACATCCTCGCCGGTGAAACTGGCACCCTTGGCAAAGGCAATGACAAGCCCGTGGTCCAGAAATTCGCCTGCCTGATTTACAAGCTTGCGCAAGGCGGCCTGCCGGTATGGCGGCACATCCCCTGCCACCGCGCGCAAAACATCATGCGCGCGCGGGCCAGACAGGCGAATGACCGCGATGCCCGATTTCCCGCGGGCAGAGGCCAGCGCGAAAATCGTATCCATCGCGGCCCCCTTATGTGTTCATAGAATCGAAGAAATCGCTGTTTGTCTTGGTTTGCTTCAGCTTGGATATCAGGAACTCGATCGCGTCTGTTGTGCCCATCGGGTTCAGGATACGGCGCAGGACAAAGGTTTTCTGAAGGTCAATCTTCTCGACCAGCAGTTCCTCTTTGCGGGTGCCGGATTTCAGAATATCAATCGCGGGGAACACGCGCTTGTCCGCTACTTTGCGGTCCAGCACGATTTCGCTGTTACCAGTGCCTTTGAATTCTTCAAAGATCACTTCATCCATGCGCGAGCCGGTGTCGATCAGCGCTGTTGCGATAATCGTCAGTGACCCGCCTTCTTCGATGTTGCGTGCGGCCCCAAAGAAGCGCTTGGGGCGCTGTAGGGCGTTCGCATCGACACCACCGGTCAGAACCTTGCCAGAGCTGGGCACAACGGTGTTAAATGCGCGCCCAAGGCGGGTGATCGAATCCAGCAAGATGACAACATCGCGCTTGTGTTCCACAAGGCGCTTGGCCTTTTCAATGACCATTTCAGACACTGCAACGTGGCGCGTCGCCGGTTCATCAAAGGTCGAGGCGATCACCTCTCCTTTGACGGAGCGTTGCATGTCCGTCACCTCTTCCGGGCGCTCGTCGATCAGCAGGACGATCAGGTAGCAATCAGGGTGGTTCTTCTCGATGCTGTGGGCGATGTTTTGCAGCAGAACGGTTTTACCAGTGCGCGGCGGCGCAACAATCAGGGCGCGCTGCCCTTTGCCCAAGGGTGACACAATATCAATGATCCGTGCCGACCGGTCCTTGGTCGCAGGATCGCTTGTTTCCATCCACAGGCGTTCATCAGGGTAAAGCGGCGTCAGGTTGTCGAAATGAACCTTGTGACGGGCCATTTCCGGGCCGTCGAAATTGATCTGCGTGACTTTGGTGATTGCGAAGTAGCGTTCATTTTCGGCCGGTGCCTGAATTTCGCCTTCGATTGTGTCACCACTGCGCAGCGAATACTGCCGGATCATTTCAGGGGAGACATAAATATCATCCGGGCCGGGCAGATAGTTCGCCTCGGGGGAACGCAGAAATCCGAACCCGTCTTGCAACACTTCGATTACGCCATCGCCATAGATGGTCCAGCCTTCTTCGGCGCGTTCCTTCAGGATAGAAAACATCATCTCGCCCTTGCGCATGGACGGAGCGTTTTCAATTTCCAGATCTTCGGCCATGGCCAGCAATTCGGCCGGGCTTTTCGCCTTCAGATCGGCCAGGTTAAGACTTCCAGCCTCTTCGGACTCGAATTCTTCATCGGGGGTCATGACATCAGACATGGAAAATCCTGCTTGCCCGCATACCCATATCACTGGGGTGGCGGGGTAATCGGTTGGTGTTTCACGTGAAACGCTGTTGCCGGACGGCATAGCAAATTTGCCATACACCCAAATGATGGTTGAGTCAATCTGCCTAGAATTTCACAACCACCGACAAGACGATGACAACCATCAATACGGTCGGCACTTCATTCATCATCCGGTAATTCCGGCCAGTAAGGGTGTTTTCACCCAAGGCAAAGATGCGGCGGCGTTTGGCACACCACATATGAAACCATGTCATGCCGATCAGGGCAAGAAACTTACTATAGGGCCAGATTGCGCCAGTATCCAGAACCCATGGCATAGCAGCCAATGTCAGCCCCGACACCCATGCAACAATCATGGCGGGGTTCATGATCACGCGCAGCAGCTTTTCTTCCATCGTTTCAAAAACGGTGTTCATGCCCGCAGCATCGCTGCTGCGTTCAACATGATAAACAAACAGCCGCGGCAGATAGAACAGGCCCGCCATCCAACTGATGACTGCCATAATGTGCAACGCCTTGATCCAGGGATAGAGGGTCGAGAGCATTTCTTGGCCTTTCGATAGCTGCCTTCTAAATAATTAAAGAAATATAGAAAGGAAATGATGTTGTTAGTAGGGCCTGTTGATATGGGGATAAGATTGTTATCCACACTTATACACACAGGCTGAAAAGCGACATAAAAGTTGTAGATCTAAGTTTTTATTTTTAATATCAATGCCTTATTTTGGAACAAAAACGGAATATCAACAATTCCAGAAATCATATATATATTTATCCACATGCCGGAAATTGCTGCGTCCACATGTGGATTTTTCTGCATGGACCCTTGCATGGTGGTGGGTAAGATGACAGCACAGCCCCGATAACGGGGTTACCCAACCTTTGTTCGTTGGTTTCATGGCAGGATTCACACAAGGTTATCCACATGTCGTTTATTCTGGCTTCCGGTTCCGGTATTCGCGCGCAAATGCTGCGCAACGCGGGCCTTGATGTTGATGTGCAGCCCGCGCGCGTGGATGAAGCCGCAATCCGCGATGCGCTGCTGATGGAAGGGGCAAGCCCGCGTGACGTGGCCGATACGCTGGCTGAAAGCAAAGCGCGCAAAGTGGCGGGACGCAGACCGGAGTCGTATGTGCTTGGCTGCGATCAAATTCTGTCGTTCAAGGGTGCGTGTCTGGAAAAGCCCGAAACCGAACAGGCTGCCCACGATCAATTGCAGCAACTGCGCGGACAAACACACCAGCTTTTGTCGGCGGCGGTGTTGTATAGCGGCGGCGAGCCCGTCTGGCGGCATGTCGGTGTCGCGCGGTTGACGATGCGCCCGTTTTCAGACAGCTTTCTGGACAGCTATATCGCGCGGAACTGGCCCGGCATATCCGAGTCTGTCGGCGCCTATAAGCTGGAGGAGGAAGGCGTGCGCCTGTTTGCGCAGGTGCAGGGTGATTATTTCACCATACTTGGCCTGCCTTTGTTGGAATTGTTGAATTATCTGTCCTTGCGCGGGGTGATCGAGGGATGAGCAAGATACCACTGGCCGGCGTTATCGGCAGCCCTATCGGGCATAGCAAATCGCCGCTGGTGCATGGGTCATGGCTGCGTGAACATGGCCTGCGCGGGCATTATGTGCCCTTGCATGTTGAACCGGATAATCTGGAATCCGTGTTGCGGGCCTTGCCGCATATGGGGTTTGTTGGTGTCAATGTCACCATACCACATAAGGAAAAGGTGCTTGCGCTGGCTGATGATATCTCGGAAGTGGCTGCGCGCATCGGGGCGGTAAATACGCTGACATTTGGCGCTGACGGACGTATTCACGCCGATAATACAGATGGTTACGGGTTTTTAGCCAATTTGCGGCAATCCGCGCCCGCCTGGCGGCCTGATGCCGCGCCAGCGTTGGTTCTGGGCGCGGGTGGTGCCGCGCGGGCCATCATTGTGGCGCTTTTGGATGCAGGCGTTCCGCAAATACGGCTGTGCAACCGAACCCGCACGCGGGCAGAGGGGTTGGCACGCGAATTCGGGCCGAATGTTGTGGTGCGGGACTGGAAGGGCCGCGCACAGGCGCTGGATGATCTGGGCTTGTTGGTGAACACATCGTCATTGGGGATGGTGGGAAACCCCGCCTTGGACATGCCGCTTGATGGCCTGTCGCCCGGGGCATTGGTCACCGACATTGTTTATACACCGCTGATGACTGATCTATTGCAACACGCACAGCAGCGCGGAAACCCTGTTGTGGACGGGTTGGGTATGCTGCTGCATCAGGCGGTTCCGGGCTTTGAGCGCTGGTTCGGGCGCCGTCCGCTAGTAACGGATGATTTGCGCGCATTGGTGCTGGGCCAATGACACCCTATGTGCTGGGCCTGACGGGGTCCATTGGTATGGGAAAATCAACCACCGCGCAGATGTTCCGCGATGAAGGTGTGCCGGTATGGGACGCGGATGCGGCAGTGCATGCGCTATATGCCAAGGGTGGCGCGGCCGTGGAACCTGTGGGCGCGGTATGCCCGCAAGCGGTGGTGAATGGCGCGATTGACCGTGCGCGGCTGAAGCGCTGGATTGCACAGGACAGCATGGCCCTGCACCGGCTGGAGGGGGTGGTGCACCCGCTGGTTGCTGCCGACAGGGCCGCGTTCATTGCGTGCACAGATGCCCCGTTGGTGGTGCTTGATGTGCCGCTGCTGCTGGAAGGGGGAGCGCCGGTTGATGGCGTTCTGGTTGTGACCGCCCCGCCAGACGTTCAACGCGCCCGCGTGCTGGCGCGTGATGGTATGACGCCGGAGCAATTTGACATGATCCTGTCGCGGCAGATGCCAGATGCGGAAAAACGCGCGCGCGCGGATTTTGTCATTGAAACGGTTGATATGGACAGCACGCGTGCCAAAGTGCGTGATGTGATTGCGAAATTGGGGGCAAGTGATGCGTGAACTGGTGATGGACACCGAAACCACAGGGTTTGAACCCACCGAAGGGCACCGGATTGTCGAAATCGGCGTGGTGGAACTGGTGAACCTGATGCCCACGGGGAATACCTATCACCAGTATATCAACCCCGAACGCCCCATGCCGAAGGAAGCGTTCGATGTGCATGGGCTGGGCGATGAATTTCTGCGCGACAAGCCGGTATTCAAGCATATTGTGCAGGATTTTCTGACCTTTATCGGGGACGACCGGCTGGTGATCCACAATGCCAGTTTTGATATGCGGTTTATCAATGCCGAACTGGGCTGGCTGAATCTGCCGCCCCTGCCTGATGATCGGGCCTTTGACACGCTAAGTCTGGCGCGCAAGAAATTTCCCGGCTCGCCCGCGTCGCTGGATGCGCTGTGCCGCCGGTTTTCTATCGACAATTCGTCGCGCACCCTGCACGGCGCGCTGCTGGATAGTGAAATTCTGGCAGAGGTGTATCTGGAACTTCTGGGTGGGCAACAGCCCGATTTCGGGCTTAGTTCATCATCCGGCAGTGCCAGTGCCAACCAGTCACGCCAGCCCCTTCCAAAGCGCGCGACGCCCCTGCCCCCGCGCCTAAGCGAGGACGAGCGCACCGCGCATGCCACTTTTGTGCAAGCTATGGGTGATGGAGCGATCTGGCGGAAATACGGGGGGTAATGGGGTCAGCGGTGGGCCGGGGTCTGCCGAACCGGCGTCAGTGAAGTCCACTTTATGCCGGCTGCATACTCCTGCGTTCAAAGACTGGCGTGCCACCTGAATAATCGGCAGGCCGCGGGACGGCCCACCGATGGCGCGGCGGGCTGCGCCCTTTGCTCCGCGCCATGGGGCGTCCCCTTTAGGCTGGAACCAATCATATTGCGGCGCGTTCCTACCTACCTATCACACCCAGCGCGCGAAGGGCGGCAGCGACATCAGCACGGCGTCCGGGTCATGGCCGGTTTGCAGCCCGAATTTTGTGCCACGATCATAGACCAGGTTATATTCCGCATATAGCCCGCGATGAATGAGCTGTGTTTCCTTGTCGGCGTCATCCCAACCCATGTTACGGCGGCGTTCCACCTGCGCCA
The DNA here is from genome assembly GCA_020832445.1 of Paracoccaceae bacterium. Classification (GTDB taxonomy): domain Bacteria; phylum Pseudomonadota; class Alphaproteobacteria; order Rhodobacterales; family Rhodobacteraceae; genus Roseinatronobacter. The sequence goes on along the minus strand of JAFIEO010000030.1, from coordinate 84,129 downwards.
GAAACGCGGGAAGGAATGCGCGGCCCACATCCTGGGTGAAGGCAAAATCCGTGTCCCAATCGCCTGTGCAATAATCGTCATAGAAGATACCACCCACGCCGCGCGCCCGTTTGCGGTGCGGTATAAAGAAATACTCATCCGCCCATTCCTTGAAGCGGGGGTACAGATCCGCGCCATGCGGGTCGCAATATCCCTTCAGGGTGTTGTGAAAATCGGCAGTGTCTTCGGCATATTCGATGCAGGGGTTCAGGTCGGACCCGCCGCCAAACCACCATCCGCCCGGTGTCCAGAACATGCGGGTGTTCATATGCACGGCGGGCACATGGGGGTTTTGCATATGTGCGACAAGGGAAATACCACTGGCCCAGAAACGCGGGTCCGCCTCCAGCCCCGGAATTTCCTTGCGCGCGGTCAGTGACCGTTGCGCGGCATCGCCCAGCTGACCATAGACCTGCGACACGTTCACGCCAACTTTTTCGAACACGCGGCCATTGCGCATCACGCTCATCAATCCGCCGCCGGCATCCTGTCCGTCTGGTCCGCTGCGGGTGGTTTCACGCATCTCAAACCGTCCGGCTGGGTGGTCGGACATGGGGCCGGTGGTGTGGCTGTCCTCGACCGCTTCGAATGCTGCGACAATCTGGTCGCGCAATTCACGAAACCATGCGGCAGCAACAGCTTTGCGGGTGTCAAACGGGTCAGTCATGGCGCGTCCTTCTTTAGGGTGTTGTGGGATTATAGCGCGGCCAGCAGGGTTTCAAACCGCGCAACATAAGCGGCACGCGTTCTGGCGGGCGGGCGCAAATGCAAATGCAGGCCGCTGGCAAGCTGTGGATGGGCGCGGCCAAAGAAGCGGTTTGCCTCTGCCTCGGAAAAGCCTGCGATCTGTGTGGCCTCTATCCAGGCGGATAGTTTGTCTGCTGCTTTGATTTTGCGTTTTATCTGGGCGGGCAAGGTGGCGGGCAAACCAAAGCGGATATGAATTGCCGCAGCCAGCCTGTCATCCAGCGCGCCATAGCCCGGGCCGACAGCCGCCTTGACGGGCGAAATCATGTCGCCAATGACATATTCAGGGGCATCATGCAGCAACGCCGCCAGTTGCCAGCGGGGTTCGGGTTTTGGGGCGGCGCGGGTAAATATTTCTTCGACCAGCAGTGAATGTTCGGCCACGGAATACGGCCAGTCGCCCCGCGTCTGGCCATTCCAGCGCGCAACAAAGGCAAGGCCGTGGGCGATGTCCTCCAGCTCGATATCAACAGGTGTCGGGTCCAGCAGGTCAAGCCTGCGGCCAGACAGCATTCTTTGCCAGGCGCGGGGTGGGGGCATGCGGTCCTCTTGCTTTTGTTTGACATAGGACAGGGCGCGCAAACAGGCAAGCAGGGCTTGGCAGCAAGGGTGCCGCGCGGCATAACATGACACATTCAGGCAGGAGGAATTTCTATGCAGATCAAGGGACATCTGGCAATCGTCACTGGTGGCGGCAGTGGTTTGGGTGCAGCAACCGCGCGCCATCTGGCCAGTCAGGGCGCGGAAGTGGCGATTTTCGATTTCGACGCCGTGCGCGGCGCAGAAGTGGCGGCGGAAATCGGCGGGCATGCCTATCAGGTGGACGTGTCCGATGCCGCGCAGGTGGGTGACGCTGTTGCGCAGGCTGTCCGCGATGCGCGCGGGCAATTGCGCGCAGTTGTGAATTGCGCAGGCATTGGGCTGGCCGCGCGTGTGGTCAACCGCGATGGCACCCCGTCGACCGATTTGTTCGAGCGCGTGATACGCGTCAACCTTATCGGGTCGTTCAATGTCATGGCCCATGGCGCGGCGGTCATGCAGACACTGAACCCGCTGGACGGGGGCGAACGTGGCGTGGTGGTCAACACATCATCTGCGGCATGGCAGGACGGGCAGGTGGGGCAAGCCGCCTATGCCGCATCCAAGGGGGGCATTTCCGCGTTGTGCCTGCCTGCCGCGCGCGATTTCGCGCGCGCGGGTATCCGGTGCATGGCCATTGCGCCGGGTCTGTTCCGCACGCCCATGATGGCGAGCCTGCCTGATGAAACCACTGCCGCGATTGCCGCAAATATTCCCTTTCCTGCAAGGCTGGGTGATCCTATGGAATACGCGCTGATGGTCGGGCAGATCATTGAAAACCCCTATCTGAATGGCACCACCATCCGGCTGGACGGGGCAACGCGCCTGCCGCCCAAATAGGCACGCCCCCTGCCCGATGCCGGCGCGGGCATTCCTGTGCTGGTGTCGGGTGTGAAAACGCGTTATCGCTTCACATGTGCAGCGAAAAAGGGGCAGGTTTTGGACATACGCGCGCTTTTGATGGGCCTGGCCTTTGCGTTCATGTGGTCATCGGCCTTTACATCGGCGCGGATGATTGTTGCAGATGCGCCGCCCATGCTGGCGTTGTCGCTGCGGTTTCTGGTGTCCGGCCTTATCGGCATAGCGATTGCCCGCGCGCTCGGCCAAAGCTGGCACCTGACGCCTGCACAATGGCGCGCGACCTTCATTTTCGGGCTGTCACAGAATGCGCTGTATCTGGGGCTGAATTTCATAGCGATGCAAACGATCGAGGCCTCGCTTGCGGCGATCATCGCCTCAACCATGCCGCTGTTGGTGGCACTGGCAAGCTGGCTGGTTCTGCGCGAACGGCTGCGGCCATTGGCTGTGCTGGGCCTGTTTGCAGGGTTTGCCGGGGTGGCCATCATCATGGGCGCGCGCCTGTCTGGCGGGGTTGATCTGTTTGGCGTGCTGCTATGCGTGGCGGGCGTGGTTGCGCTGACAGTTGCCACCCTGTCGGTGCGCAGCGCATCCGCCAGCGGGGGCAATTTGCTGATGATCGTGGGGCTGCAAATGCTGGTTGGGTCCGCGATCCTGATAGGCCCCGCTCTGGCGTTTGAGAGTTTTGAGGTGAACTGGACATGGCAACTGGCGGGCGCGTTCAGCTATACTGTGCTTGTGCCCGGTCTGGCCGCGACATGGGTGTGGTTTCTGCTGGTCGCACGCATTGGTGCGGTGCGGGCCGCGACCTATCATTTCCTGAACCCGTTTTTTGGCGTGGCTGTCGCGGCGCTTTTGTTGTCAGAGGCGCTGGGCCTGTTCGACATCATCGGCGTGGCTGTCATCATGGCTGGTATTCTGGCGGTTCAGCGCTCTCGCGTGGTTATGCGCAATGCTGTTCAAACACCGACCCTGCCCGACCCCATACCCCCGCGAAGTTAGCGTGTCGCCCCCTTGGGCGGGTTTGCCGCAGCCAAGGCTAAACCCGACGCGGCGTATATGTCATGTCAGTTCCCGTGCGAATGCCCGGTCCAGAATGGCTTGCAACTCGTCCTTGTCGGTGGCCGTAAAGGCATTGATCTGGTCGCTGTCAATGTCGAACACTGCGATAATCTGGCCTTTGCTGTTGCGCACTGGCAGGACAAGTTCGGACAATGTACTGCTGGAACAGGCAATGTGGTCCGCGAAAGCGTGAACATCCGCGACAAGCTGCGCTTGCCCACTGCGCGCGCAAGCGCCGCAGACCCCGCGCGAAAACGGAATGATCAGACAGCCATGCCCGCCCTGATAGGGGCCGATCTTCAGCACCTCTGGCGCAGTAACACGGTAAAACCCCGTCCAGTTGAAGCGCGCGTCACTGTGGTGCACTTCGCAGGCGATGGTCGCCATCAGCGCGACCGTATCGGTTTCGCCTTCGGTCAGCGCATTTATGCGTTGCGAAAGTGCGGCGTAATCAAGCATTTTTCAACCTCTCCAATATGCCGAAGCAAGGGCGCAGCCCTTCGCTTCGCGCCCGCGTCCCCCCTCGATGGGGGGCAAGGGCGCGCCCCTTTACACACTCACCCGCGTTCAATGGCAATCGCCGTCCCCTCGCCACCGCCAATGCAGATCGCCGCGATCCCGCGCTTCAACCCGTTGCGTTCCAGCGCATTCAGCAATGTCACCATGATCCGCGCCCCCGATGCGCCGATCGGGTGCCCCAACGCGCATGCCCCGCCATGTATGTTCACCAAATCGCGCGGCAGCCCCATTTCGCGCATGAACGCCATGGGCACAACTGCAAATGCTTCATTCACTTCCCACAGGTCCACATCGGACACCTGCCAGTCCAGCCGGTCCAGCAGTTTGCGTGCGGCGGGCACTGGCGCGGTTGTGAACCAGCCGGGTTCTTGCGCATGGCTGGCATGTCCGCAAATCCAGCCGCGTGGTGTAATTTCCAGCGCCTGCGCGGTGGTGGCTGATGAAAGTGCCAGCGCCGCTGCACCATCCGATATGCTGGATGAATTGGCTGCTGTTACAGTGCCACCCTTGCGGAATGCCGGTTTCAGCTGGGGTATTTTGTCGGGGCGTGCGGCGCGGGGTTGCTCGTCATCTGTGACCACCTGTTCACCCTTGCGCGACGTTACCGTCACAGCCGCGATCTCATGTGCAAATGCACCATTTTCCATCGCAGACAGCGCGTTTGACAGGGATTCCAGCGCGTATCTGTCCTGATCTTCGCGGCTGAAGCCGTAATGATCGGCGCAATCCTCGGCAAAACTGCCCATCAGGCGGCCTTTGTCATAGGCATCTTCCAGCCCGTCAAGGAACATGTGGTCGATCACCTGCCCATGCCCCAGCCGTGCGCCTGCGCGCATTTTCGGCAACAGATACGGCGCAAGGCTCATGCTTTCCATACCGCCGGCCATAAGGATGCCCGCCTGCCCCGTAGCTATCTGGTCATGGGCGATCATCGCGGCCTTCATGCCTGATCCGCACATCTTGTTCAGTGTTGTTGCGGGCACATCCTGCGCCAGTCCGGCGGCAAATCCAGCTTGCCGCGCGGGGGCCTGTCCCTGCCCTGCGGGCAACACGCAGCCCATCAGCAATTCCTGCACTGCCGTGGTGTCGGGCAGGCCCGCATCGCGCAGCGCGCCGGAAATTGCCGCGCCGCCAAGTTTTGCTGCCGGAACATCGGCAAAAACGCCCTGTAGCCCGCCCATCGCGGTGCGCGCAGCCCCCAGTATTGCCACCTTCTCCATAGTCTGCTCCCTGAATATCACGGCCTTTAACAACTTCTTGGTAATCTTTGCCGCCTAAGCTTTCCATAGGCAATGAAAAGGAAGCACGCTACATGCAGTTCTCAATAGGACAATCAGGGGGGGCTTTGGTTATTGATGTGCTGGAAACACGTCTGGACGCAGCCGTCGCGCTGGCATTCAAAGATGCGATCCGAAGCGCAACATCCAATCCCGGAAGCCCGGTGATACTGGGGCTTTCACATGTTGAATTCATGGACAGCAGCGGGCTTGGGGCCATTGTCGGCGCGATGAAGCTGCTGGGGTCCGAACGCCCGCTGGAACTTGCAGCGCCCAGTGCAGGCGTCATGAAGGTCTTTCGTCTGACCAGAATGGACACTGTTTTCCGAATCCATGACCAGCTTCCTGAAACTCACGCACTTTCTGCTGCACAATAAATTCGTATAGGGTGGGGGAATTGCCCCATATGCAATACAGCACAGGCGGCAGATTATGAACAACGACAAGATACTCGCGCTTGAAAGCGAAAGTAGCCTTATCAAAATCAGGGATGTCCTTGACTCTGTCGATGCCTTTCTGAAGGCAAGCACGACACATCCGCAACTGCATGATGATCTGGCATTGGTGCTTGCAGAAGTGTTTAGCAACATTATCCGCCACGGGTACGGCCATGAACAGGGCAAGATAAACCTGCATCTGATACTGGTTCCCGATGGCGTAAAATGTGTTGTCAGCGATTCTGGCGCAGCGTTCAATCCGTTCACACTGGACGAAAGCATGCCCGCACCAGACAGCCTTTGCGAAGGGGGGTATGGATGGTCGTTGATAAATGCCCTGACGCGCGATCTGGCCTATTTGCGCGAAGGGGATGAAAATGTCCTGCAATTTTCTGTCACAGAAGACCCGCCCTCTGGCACGGGTGCGCGGGTTTCGGACCGGCAAGATATTGCACCACCGCAGACTTGAACACCATCAATCAGGACATATTGCCCAAATACGGGCAACCTTTTTCGGTCCCGAAGCGCGCGTTATCATGGGGTTGGAATCTGTCGTGTGACTGCGAATGAACGCGGCACATTTAAAATTATGCAGGCGCTCGCCATCCGACAAGGCGGCGAAAGCCTAGTTCATGTGAATCTGTAGTGGATAGCTGCCCTCGCGGAAATCCCCGAACAATTCGTGCAGGTCGGGGTGTTCCAGTGGCTGCCCTGAATCGTCCAGAACAAGATTCTGCTCGGACACATAGGCGACATAAAAACTTTCGTCGTTTTCCGCCAGCAGATGATAAAACGGCTGGTCTTTGCGCGGGCGGCTGTCTTCTGGAATGGCGTCATACCATTCTTCTGTATTCGAAAATGCAGGATCAACATCAAAAATCACCCCGCGAAACGGGTGCTTTCGATGGCGCACAACCTGGCCCAGATGATATTTTGCGTTTCGTTTGTCCAATATGAACCTCCGAGTGCGTTTTAGCTTAAAATTAACGCCTGTGTCCATGGGCAGGAATGCGAATCGTGGAAACAAACTGTTGGTTAACCCGCGACAAACGACCCCTTTTGCCCCAAAAATCTTGCGTATTCCATGGCAAGTGCGGCTGATTGCGCCAGCATTGCGGGAAGTTTCATTGCCTTGACGCACGGTCATGTTAAAACCGATCCATCCCTGAATGGCGGGTTTTGGCAATTCCGCCCTTGTCATCAGGAGCTTTGTTGATCGAGAGAGGAGTCTCCATGACCAATGTCGTTATCGTTTCTGCTGCCCGCACGGCTGTCGGGTCCTTTGGCGGGGCATTTGCCAATACGCCGGCGCATGATCTGGGCGCGGCCATTCTGGACGCCGTTGTCGCGCGCGCGGGCATCGACAAGGCAGACGTGTCCGAGACTATTCTGGGCCAGGTGCTGACCGCAGGTCAGGGCCAGAACCCGGCGCGGCAGGCGCATGTAAATGCGGGCCTGCCCATTGAATCAGCCGCATGGAGCATCAATCAGGTGTGCGGTTCCGGCCTGCGTGCGGTCGCACTGGGTGCGCAGCATATCCAGTTGGGTGACGCGGCCATTGTGCTGGCGGGCGGGCAGGAAAACATGACCCTTAGCCCCCATGTTGCGCATTTGCGCGCCGGGCAGAAAATGGGCGACATGAAAATGATCGATTCCATGATCCGTGACGGGCTTTGGGATGCTTTCAACGGCTATCACATGGGCCAGACCGCCGAAAACGTGGCCGAGAAATGGCAAATCAGCCGTGAAGAGCAAGACATCTTTGCCGTGGCCAGCCAGAACAAGGCCGAAGCCGCGCAAAAAGCCGGTAGGTTTGCAGATGAAATCGCGCCCTTCACCGTGAAAACCCGCAAGGGCGATATTGTCGTGGATCAGGATGAGTATATCCGCCACGGCGCCACGATGGAAGCGATGCAAAAACTGCGTCCGGCCTTCGCGAAAGATGGCTCGGTTACTGCGGCCAATGCATCTGGGCTGAATGATGGCGCGGCAGCCGTCATGCTGATGAGCGCGGAAGAAGCGGAAAAGCGCGGCCTGACGCCGCTGGCGCGCATTGCCAGCTACGCGACTGCGGGCCTTGACCCGTCGGTCATGGGTGTCGGGCCAATCTATGCCAGCCGCAAGGCACTGGCCAAAGCTGGCTGGAAACCCGAAGATCTGGACCTTATCGAAGCCAACGAAGCCTTTGCCGCGCAGGCTTGCGCTGTGAACAAGGACATGGGCTGGGATGTCGACAAGGTTAACGTGAATGGCGGTGCAATCGCCATTGGTCACCCGATTGGCGCGTCCGGTTGCCGCATCCTGAACACGTTGCTGTTTGAAATGCAGCGCCGTGACGCGAAAAAGGGTCTGGCAACATTGTGCATTGGCGGCGGCATGGGCGTTGCCATGTGCCTGGAGCGCTAAACAAAAAAGGTTGCGCAATAATCTTGCGCAACATTTCACTTTTAGATAGCGATTGTTTCTAAGCATAATTCCTGACTGAGGGGGGAGAACATGGCAAGAGTGGCATTGGTAACCGGCGGATCGCGCGGTATTGGCGCGGCTATTTCAAAGGCACTGAAGGCACAGGGTTGCACTGTCGCTGCAACCTATGCGGGTAATGATGCCGCAGCTGCGGCGTTTACCGACGAGACCGGCATCAAGACCTATAAATGGAACGCGGCTGATTACGACGCATCCAAAGCAGGCATTGCGCAGGTCGAAGCCGATCTTGGCCCGATCGACATTGTTGTGGCCAATGCGGGCATTACCCGTGACGCGCCATTTCACAAAATGACGCCCGAACAGTGGCGCGAAGTGATCGACACAAACCTGACCGGTGTGTTCAACACAATCCACCCTGTCTGGCCCGGTATGCGCGAACGTAAATTCGGGCGCATCGTGGTGATTTCGTCGATCAACGGGCAAAAAGGCCAGTTCGGTCAGGTCAATTATGCCGCAACCAAGGCGGGTGATCTGGGCATCGTGAAAAGCCTTGCACAAGAGGGGGCGCGGTTCGGCATTACGGCCAATGCGGTTTGCCCCGGATACATTGCGACCGAAATGGTTATGGCCGTGCCAGAAAAGGTGCGAGAGGCCATTATCGGGCAGATTCCGACCGGTCGTCTGGGCGAGCCGGAAGAAATTGCGCGCTGCGTGGCGTTTCTGGTGGCCGATGATGCGGGCTTCGTTAACGGGTCGACCATCAGCGCGAATGGTGCGCAGTTCTTCGCCTGAATCGCGCTTGTGAAAATACAAAAACGGCCCGCAAATGCGGGCCGTTTCATTGACAGGGAAAGAGCGTTTTATGCGTGGGACAAACGCTCGATTTCTTCTTTCAGCCGCAACTTCTGTTTCTTCAGGGCGGCCACTTCCAGATCATCAATTCCAGGGCTTCGTTGGGCTGTTTCTACCTTTTCAGAGAGGTGCTCGTGCTTTCGGCGGAGTTCTGCAATATGTGAACCCAATGACATTGAAATTCCTCCTTCTCTGATTGCGATAGGTATATTGCACCACAGCTTGGGGCGTCTGTCACCAAAAATCGGTGTGACATCGCGTCGCTTATGCTGAATTCCGCTGCTAGGGTTACCGGAAATTAAACAATCACAGGTTGTGCTGTCTGCGCGCCCAGACCAAAAACACGTTTATAGCGTGCAATCTCGTCCGCTGGTCCCATTGCTTTGTTCGGGTTGTCGGACAGCTTGACTGTCGGGTGTCCGTTTGCCGCCGCAGCTTTGCACACAAGGCTGAAGGGGGCCAGGCCGTCGTTTTCGGCCAATCCGCGAAAGTCATTCGTCAACAATGTGCCCCAGCCGAAACTGACCTTCACACGTGCGGCGAATCTGGTGTGCAATTCTTCAATCAGGCCCACATCCAGCCCGTCCGAAAATATGATAAGCTTTTCGCGCGGGTCCTGCCCCCGATCCTGCCACCAGCGAATGGCGGTTTCCGCGCCAGCGACAGGATCACCCGAATCGATGCGAATACCCGTCCAGTCCGACAGCCAGTCGGGCGCGCGTTCCAGAAAACCCGCCGTGCCGTATGTATCGGGCAGGATAATGCGCAAATTGCCCGAATGTTCGGCTTGCCAGTCCGCCAGCACCTGATAGGGCGCGCGGGCAAGTGCGTCGTCATCCTTTGCCAAGGCGGCGCAGACCATGGGCAGTTCATGGGCGTTGGTGCCGATGGCCTCCACCTCGCGGCGCATGGCAATCAGGCAGTTCGATGTGCCTGCAAACCGTGTGCCCAGCCCTTCCATCATGGCCTGCACGCACCAGTCCTGCCACAGAAACGAATGCCGCCTGCGCGTGCCGAAATCTGCAATGCGCAGGGTCTCATGGCGTTGCAGGCGGGCTATTTTTTCCCACAGCCGCGTCATTGCACGGGCATACAGCACCTGTAGTTCAAACCGCTTCATTTGCCCGAGAACGGCGCGTGACCGCAATTCCATCAACACGGCAAGGGCGGGTATTTCCCACAGCATCACCTCGGACCATGTGCCCTCGAATGTCAGTTCATACTGATCGCCCACGCGTTCCAGATGATAGGGCGGCAGGCGAAACCCCTCGAACCATTCCATGAAATCGGGGCGGAACATCTGGCGTTTGCCGTAAAACATATTGCCACGCAAAAACGTGGATTCCCCGCGCGACAGGCCAAGGGTGCGAATGTGGTCCAGTTGCTCGCGCAGTTCCCCCTCGTCGATCAGGCGTGCCAGTGGAATATGCGCGGCGCGGTTAATCAGGCTGAAGGTCACTTGCGTATGCGGATGGTTGGTAAAAACCGACTGGCACATCAACAACTTATAAAAATCAGTGTCGATCAGGGACCGCACAATCGGGTCCATCTTCCAGCGGTGGTTATAAACACGGGTGGCAATATCCATGGCTAGACCAGCTCCACACCTGCGGCGCGCAAATTATCAAGCGCCTGCACCATGGACCCGTTCACGTCTATGCCGCGGCACAGCGATGTCAGAACGCGCACCTTGTAGCCCAGACGCGCTGCGTCCAGTGCAGACCACGCCACGCAGAAATCTGTCGCCAGCCCTGCGAAATCCAGATCGGTTATCCCGCGTGTGCGCAGATACCCGTCCAGCCCTGTTGGTGTGGTCTGGTCGTTTTCAAAGAAGGCGGAATAGCTGTCGATATCGCGGTTAACCCCTTTGCGCAGGATCAGATCGGCGCGGTCCGTGTCCAGACCTGCGTGAAATTCCGCGCCTTTGCTGCCCTGCACGCAATGATCCGGCCACAGCACTTGCGGACCGTAAGGCATTGTCACCGACGCCATCGGTGCGCGCCCCTTATGCTGGCTTGCGAAGGATGAATGCCCTGCCGGGTGCCAATCCTGTGTCAGAATGACAGCGCCCGCTTGCGCCATGCGGGCGTTAATTCCCGCAACAACCGTGTCCCCATCGGTCACAGCCAGTGCACCGCCGGGGCAAAAGTCGTTTTGCATGTCAATCACGACCAGCGCATGGGTCATCTCGTGCCCTCCTGTCTGTCGGCTCATGGCTACGCACACAATCGGGCTGCGTCAATCCCGCAGGCTTGCGCCGCGCAAAACTCGGCAGTAAATGCAGTGGCATGCTGACAGTTGCCGCACTTTATCATTTTACCCGATTCGATGAACCCGCAACGTTGCGCGGCCCGTTGCTGGCGCTTGCGCAAACCCACAGCGTCAAAGGGTCGCTTTTGCTGGCGCGCGAAGGGATCAACGGCACCATCGCCGGCACGCGTGCGGGTATAGATGCGATGCTGGCGCATATTCGCGCCCTGCCCGGCTGCGCGGATCTGGACTGGAAGGAAAGCCCGGCAGAAACCATGCCCTTCGGGCGTATGAAAGTGCGGCTGAAACGCGAAATCGTCACCATGGGCCAGCCGGATGTCGACCCCCGCGCAGGCACCGGCCATTATGTCGCGCCGCAGGACTGGAACGCGTTGATCAGCGCGCCGGATGTGGCCGTGATCGACACGCGCAATGATTACGAAGTGGCCATTGGCACATTTGAAGGCGCGATTGACCCTGCGACAAAATCCTTCCGTGACTTCCCGAAATGGTGGAAAGAAAACCGCGAACGCTTTCACAACAAACGCATTGCGATGTTCTGCACGGGGGGCATCCGGTGCGAAAAGTCCACAAATTTTCTGCTGCAACAAGGCATAAGCGATGTGTATCACCTGCAAGGCGGTATTCTGAAATATCTGGAAGATGTGCCCGCCGATCAAAGCATGTGGCAGGGCGCATGTTTCGTATTTGACCAGCGTGTGTCCGTAGAACACGGGCTGAAACCCGGCCCGCATATCATGTGCCACGCCTGCCGCCGCCCGCTTTGGCCCGAAGATACGCACAGGCCCGAATATGAACAGGGCGTGCAATGTCACCATTGTGTGGATGAATTCACCGAGGCGCGCCGCGCGGCATTCCGCGAACGCCAGCACCAGATCACGCTGGCCGCGGCGCGCGGGACACGGCATCTGGGCCTAAGCCCCGAAAAACCCCAACAGTGACACACTGGCGGGATTTCATCTTGCCGGAAATACTCAAAACCGCGCGCAGCGCAGGGTCATCGAAAACAAAAGGGGGGCATTGGCCCCCCTTTTTCTGCATAGAACCGGATCAGTAGCGGTAATGTTCTGGCTTGAACGGCCCTTCGACGGCGACGCCGATATAGCTGGCCTGATCGGGGCGCAGTTCCGTCAGCTTGACGCCGATACGCCCCAGATGCAGGCGCGCAACCTTTTCATCCAGCGCCTTGGGCAGGATGAATACGCCAGGGGCATACTCATCCCCCTTGGTCCACAATTCGATCTGCGCCAGAACCTGATTGGTGAAACTTGCCGACATCACGAAACTGGGGTGGCCGGTGGCATTGCCAAGGTTCAGCAAACGGCCCTGACTTAGCAGGATCATGCGGTTACCTGACGGCATTTCGATCATGTCCACCTGGTCCTTGATATTGGTCCATTTGTGGTTTTTCAGCGCCGCTACCTGAATTTCATTGTCGAAATGGCCAATATTGCCGACAATCGCCATGTCCTTCATTTCGCGCATATGCTCGATGCGGATGACATCCTTGTTGCCGGTGGTCGTGATGAAGATGTCGGCGGTTTTCACCACATCTTCCAGCAAAACAACCTCGAACCCGTCCATTGCGGCCTGCAACGCGCAGATCGGGTCAACTTCGGTGACTTTGACCCGTGCGCCCGCACCCTGAAGGCTGGCGGCGGACCCTTTGCCAACATCGCCATAGCCGCACACCACAGCCACTTTGCCCGCCATCATCGTGTCGGTGGCGCGGCGGATACCGTCAACCAGCGATTCCTTGCAGCCGTATTTGTTGTCGAATTTCGATTTGGTCACGCTGTCATTGACGTTGATTGCAGGGAAAGGAAGCTGCCCTTTCTTGTGCAATTCATACAGACGGTGAACGCCGGTGGTGGTTTCCTCGGACACGCCCTTGATCAGGTCGCGCTGGCGCGCAAACCAGCCCGGGCTTGCGGCAAGGCGTTTCTTGATCTGTGCGAACAGGTATTCTTCTTCTTCGCTGGTGGGGGTGGCGATCAGGTCTGTCTCGCCCGCCTCAACCCGCGCGCCCAGCAAGATATACATTGTGGCATCGCCACCATCGTCCAAAATCATGTTCGCGCCATCTGCGAAATGGAAGATCTGGTCAGTATATGTCCAGTATTCTTCCAGTGTTTCGCCCTTGATGGCGAAAACAGGTGTGCCACCGGCGGCAATCGCGGCCGCAGCGTGGTCCTGCGTGGAATAAATGTTGCACGATGCCCAACGCACATCAGCACCAAGGGCCACCAGCGTTTCAATCAGAACCGCAGTCTGAATGGTCATGTGCAGCGATCCGGCGATCCGCGCCCCCTTCAGGGGTTGGGCGGCACCGTATTCTTCGCGTAGCGACATCAGACCGGGCATTTCCGTTTCGGCAATATCCAATTCCTTGCGCCCGAAATCTGCCAGCGCAATATCCTTGATTACATAGTCTTGAGACATCCGCCCAAGCTCCTTTATTCAGATGAATTCTTGCGTGCGACATAGCACCCGAACCCCCACCCAACAAGGGCGCGCGGGTGTATTGCTTAAGGCCCGATAACTGGCAGAGTGTTGCCAGCCCCGGAAGTTTCGAGTTGTCCAGTCAGTGTTGATCTGCAACAACAAACAAGGAATGCGTAGTCGCCGTCATTTAAGGGTGGATAGCCACTTGAAAAAACTACAGGGGTGCGCACGCGGTCGACTGGCTGGTATGGCGCAAACACTTGTATTTGCTATGGTTCTTGCCCAACCTGCGGCAGGGTTCGAAGACTTGCGATTTTCAGTCACTGGTGGCAGCAGCGCACTTGATCGTGACTTGCAGCAAGCGTCCTTGCTGCGTGCGGCGCGCGATGACGGCCTGTCCGACCCGTTTGAAGTGTTCACGATTGCGCGTGCGGAATACGGCCAGTTGATCGGTCTGTTCTATGAAGCGGGCTATTATGCGCCGGTAATCAGCATTCGCATCAACGGGCGCGAGGCGGCTGACATCTCGCCCCTGAACCCGCCTGACACTATTGATGTAATTGATGTGCAATTGTCTGCGGGGCCGCCTTTTGTGTTCGGGCGTGCGCAGATCGGACCGCTTGCGCCTGAAACCGACCTGCCCGACGGGTTTGCCCCCGGACGCTCCGCGCGCAGCACAATCATACGCGACACCGCCGAGGTGGCGATAGACGGCTGGCGGGATCTGGGCCATGCGAAAGCCGAACCTGTCGGCCAGCAGATTACCGCACGCCACACCGCGCAGGAACTTGATGTCGATGTATCGCTAGACCCCGGACCCCGTTTCACATTCGGCAAGTTGCGCCCCAGCGGGCAGGAACGCACGCGCCCGAACCGGATTGTCAAAATCGCGGGCCTGCCCACCGGCGAGGTGTTCTCGCCCGATGATGTGCAGCGCGCGGCGGAACGGTTGCGCCGCACCGGCACCTTTGCGTCGGTTGCCCTGCGCGAAGCCGAGGATGGCAATCCCGACGGATCACTGGACATAAACGCCGCTGTTGTCGAGGCCCCCTTGCGCCGCATTGGCGCAAGTATCGAGTTGGACACCGAAAGCGGTGCCAAGCTTACGGGGTTCTGGTTGCACCGCAACCTGTTGGGTGGTGCGGAACGGTTCCGGATCGAAGCGATGGTTGGCGGGCTTGCCGCGCGGCGCGGCGGGCGTGATTACCGGCTTGCGCTGGAATTTTCGCGCCCCGCCACATTCACGCCAGACACCACCCTGAACCTTGGTGCATTGGTCGAGAACGAGCGCGAGGATGATTTCATTGCCCGTCGTGCGCGGCTGGACATCGGCCTGTCGCACCGGTTCAATGACCAGCTGACATTCGGGGCAGGTATTGGTGCGCTAGTTGAACGCGCGCGCTTTGGCAAGGATCTGGACATCCGCCGGAATTATCGCTTGCTGTTGCTGCCGCTGAGTGTGGAATGGGACCGGCGCGATGACGAACGCGCGCCCACAAGCGGCACCTATCTTCAGGCAGAACTGACGCCGTTCCTTGGTATTTCAGCCGCAGATAGCGGGGCGCGTGCGTATCTGGATGCCCGCAGCTATTACGGTGTTGGCGAGGATGATCGGTTTGTTCTGGCAGGGCGCGCGCAGGCGGGGGCCATTATCGGGGCCAATATTGACCGCACGCCGCGTGATTTCCTGTTTTATTCCGGTGGTGGCGGGTCCGTTCGGGGCCAGCCTTTCCGGTCGCTGGGTGTGTCGCCGGATGGTGTGCGTTCCGGTGGGCGTGGTTTCGCGGCGCTGTCACTGGAAGGGCGGATGCGCGCCACAGAAACCATTGGCCTGACAGCGTTTGCCGATGCAGGCTATGTGTCCGAAGGGGCATTTACCGGCCCGTCGGGCTGGCATGCGGGGGCTGGCGTGGGGCTGCGATATGAAACCCCCGTTGGCCCGCTTCGGCTGGATGTTGGTATGCCGGTGCGTGGGGACACGGGGCGCGGCCCGCAATTGTATCTGGGCATAGGGCAGGCGTTTTGACGCGGGTTTTGCACATCATATCATTGGCGTTTATCTGCCTGATGATGGCTTTTCCTGCGAATTTGACGGCGCAGGGACTGGAAGAGATTGCCCCTGATCCCGGCGAAAGCGATGTGGGTTTTCTGACGCGCCTGTTGCAGGACAGTTTGTCTGACCGTGGCCGCGCGGTCCGGATTACAGGGTTTCAGGGTGCATTGTCATCGCGCGCGACATTCGATCAGATGACGATCGAGGATGATGAGGGTATCTGGCTGCGGGTCACAGGTGCGGCATTGCAATGGAACCGGTCCGCCCTGTTCCAGCGCCGTATTGAAATTGCCGAGATTTCGGCCGAACGTGTCGAAGTTTTGCGTGCGCCAGTGGGCGAGGACTCGGACGAACTGGTGCCGATGCGGCGCTTTGAACTGCCTGAACTGCCTGTGTCCATCAATCTGGGGCAGTTGGCGTTTGACGAGGTGGTTCTGGGTGCCCCACTGCTTGGTCAGGAATTGCGCGCAGGCGTCAGTGGCCGCGCAGCCCTGGCCGGTGGTGAAGGTGATGCAAGGTTACAGATTGACCGGCTGGATGATGTCGAAGGCCAGTTTCTGCTGGATGCCAGCTTTTCCAATGACACGCGCGTGCTGTCGCTGGACCTGAATGTTCAGGAAGCGGCGGGCGGGCTGGCGGTAACGCTGCTGGATGTGCCGGACCTGCCATCTGCCGCGCTGCGCGTGCAGGGCGAAGGGCCGATTGACAGTTTTGAGGCCGAAATCACGCTGGATACTGACGGACAGCGCCGGGTCGCGGGAGAGTTTGGTTTGCAGACCACCCTGCCCGGCGTTGCGCAGGCAGTGCGGCTGGACCTGGGCGGGGATCTGCGCCCGCTGCTGCAACCGGAATTCCACCCGTTTTTCGGTGATGACAGCCGTTTGCGCACGCAGGCACGCAGGTTTGATGATGGTCGCCTGTCGCTGGATAATCTGAGCATTCAGACCGAAAAACTGAAGCTCGATGGTCGTGTGCGCATGGGCACTGACACTCTGCCCGAACTGATTGACCTGCGCGGCGAAATTCGGGACCGCAATGGCGGGCGCGTGCGGCTGCCGCTTGCGGGGTCGGACACCACAATTGAACAGGCAGATTTGCGGCTGGGGTTTGATGCGTCCGCCAGCGATGACTGGGAACTTGTGCTGGACCTGATCGGGTTCGACAATGGTGATATTTCGGTCGAAAGCCTGTTTGTCAACGGGTTGGGGCGGATCACATCACAAGGGTTTGGCGAAGATATCGACGTGGTCGATGCGCTTATCGATTTTTCCGCGCTGGGTGTGTCGGCGCGCGATCAGGGCGTGGCCGAAGCGCTGGGCAGTTCCATGACGGGGTCTGTCGCGTTTATCTGGCGCGAAGGGCGGCCCCTGCTGTTGCCCGGTGTCCTGCTGGAGGGGCGGAATTTCACCATCAACGGGCGCGCGCGGCTGGAAGATGGCGTTGTTTTCGCGGATGGTCAGGCGGAATTTCTGGACATTTCGCGCTTGTCGCGTCTGGCGGGGCGGGATCTGTCGGGCGCGGTGCGCGCGCGTGCCGAAGGGCGCATAGGGCCGGAACGCGACAGTTTCAGCGTGCAAACCAGCGTCAGCGGTGTTGACCTGACATTCGGGCAGGAACAGCTTGACCGTTTGCTGGCGGGTGAAAGCGTGATTTCGTTGAATGCAGACGGGCGCGGTGGGACAGTGACCTTGCATGAATTGACCGCGCAAGCCCAGACATTGCGCGCCGATCTGCGCGGGCAGGTCACGCCGCAGGATGTTCGTTTGCGCGGTGATCTGGATTTTTCTGATCTTTCGGTGCTTGGTGACGATTTTGGCGGTGCGATTGATGCGCGCGTTGCCATTGATGGCCCGCCGGAACGTGAATCGGTAACCGTTGAGGCCCGCGCCCGTGATCTGACAGTGGGCCAGCCGGATGCAAACCGTGCATTGCGCGGGGAAACACGTCTTCAGATTGAAGGGCAGCGCGACGGTGCCGCGTTTGATCTGGCAGTATTGAGTGTTGAAAATGCCGTCCTGAACCTGTCGGCCAACGGGCGCTATGCGGCAGGTGCATCGCGGCTGGATGCGGAATTTGCACTTGGCTCGCTTGGGTCGGTTCGTCCGGGGTTTGGCGGCAGTGTCCGTGGCGATGTGGCCTTGCGCGAAGAAGGCGACACCCGCGCGCTTGATCTGGATGTGACAGCACGCGATCTGCGCCTTGGCAATGACGTGGCAAACCGCGTGCTGGCGGGCACCAACCAATTGACCGCGCGCGTTGTTCAGCGCGCCGATGCGCTGATGATAGAAGGCGCGCGCCTGTCGGGGCCGAACCTGACTGCAAATATATCCGGCCAAAGCACACAAGGCCGCCCCGCGATGAATGTTGACGCGCAGCTGCGCGATCTGGCGTTGATTGTGCCCGGTATCACAGGTGCTGTTACGGTGTCGGGTGATGTGCGCGACACGGGCGACGCGTTCGCGCTTGATCTGGCGGCAAGTGGTCCGGCGGGGCTGTCTGTGCAGGCAGCGGGCACTATTTCGCGCGATTTACGCGGCGATCTGCGCGCCAGCGGCACCGGCGATATTGCATTGATCAACCCGCGCATTGAACCACGTTCCGTGCAGGGACCGGCGCGGTTTGATGTGGCGCTGAACGGCCCGCTTGCGCTTGGTTCCGTCACTGGCACTGCCGAGGCAACGGGCGCGCAGCTCGTCCTGCCACAGCAGAATATCCGTATCACCGACCTTGCGGCGCGTGCCCAGCTTTCGGGCGGGCAGGCCGCAATAGACGTGCAGGGCCGCGCGGTTGCAGGCGGCACTGTCACCCTGACCGGTAATATTGACCTAATGCCGCCCCTGAACGCAGATTTGCGCGCGCAACTGACCGATTTTCGCCTTCAGGACCCGCAATTATATCAGACAGATGTGTCTGGTCAGGTAGCGATTACCGGCGCGCTGACGCAAGGGCCAAACCTTGCGGGCAATCTGGTGCTGGATGGCACGGAAATCCGCATTCCGCGTGTTGGTCTGGTGTCGCGCGGGTTCATTCCGCCAAATATTCAGCATCAGGGCGAAACGGCGGCGGTGCGCGACACCCGCCAGCGGGCCGGTATTTTTGCAGGCGAAACCCATGGCCGTGTGCGGCGTCCGGCAACGCTGGATCTGACGATTGACGCGCCCAACCGGATTTTCATCCGCGGGCGTGGCCTTGATGCCGAACTGGGGGGGCAGTTGCGCCTGACGGGCACCACTGCGGACCCTATTCCCATTGGCCAGTTTGCATTGATCCGCGGGCGGCTGGATTTGCTGGGCAACCGGTTCACCCTGAACGAAGGGTTTGCCAGCCTGCAAGGCGATCTGGTGCCGTTTGTGCGGCTGGTGGCATCGACTGAACGCACGGGCGTGACCGCGCGCATTGTGCTGGAAGGGCGCGCGGATTCGCCGGAAATCAGGTTTGAATCCACCCCCGAACTGCCCGAAGAAGAAGTTGTGTCGCTGCTGTTGTTCGGGCGCGGGTTTGAAACCCTTAGTGTGTTTCAGGCCGCGCAGCTGGCATCATCGCTGGCCACGTTATCGGGGCGCAGCGAAGGTATTCTTGAACGCCTGCGCCGCAATGTTGGGCTGGATGATCTGGATGTGCGCACCGATGAAGATGGCGAAACCTCTATCCGGTTGGGGCGCTATCTGACGGATAATATCTATACCGATCTTGAACTTGAACCACAGGGCGACAGCGAAGTGTCAATCAGCATTGACCTGTCGCCATCGCTGACCGCGCGCGGGCGTGTGGACAATCGGGGCCGTGTGGGTGTCGGGCTGTTTTTTGAACGGGATTACTGAATGACGGGGGCAGGAATGGGGTTTGATGCATCTTCACTGGCGGGCAAGGTGGTTCTGATCACCGGGGCCAGTCGTGGCATAGGGGCCGCAGCAGTGCGGGCATTCGTGGACGCTGGCGCGCAAGTCGGCATGGCCGCGCGCAACGTCGATGCGCTTGATGCGCTGGCGCGTGAAACCGGCGCGGTGGCTGTGCCATGTGACGTGGCCGATTTTGCCGCTGTGCAAGCCGCGATTGACACCATGTGCCAGCGCTTCGGGCGGCTGGATGTGCTGGTCAATAACGCGGGTCTGATTGATCCCATTGGCCTGCTGTCCGATGTGTCCCCTGATGAATTCGGGCGTTTGATCGACATAAACCTGAAGGGTGTGTTTCACGGCATGCGCGCGGCACTGCCTGTCATGCAGGCGCAGGGCGGTGGCAGCATCATAACCGTGGGGTCGGGGGCTGCACATAATCCGCTGGAAGGGTGGGGCGCCTATTGCAGTTCCAAGGCGGGTGCGTTGATGCTGACGCGCGTGGCCGATACCGAAGCGCGCGGGCGGGGTCTGCGCATCCTAAGCCTGTCACCCGGCACTGTGGCCACCGATATGCAGCGCGAGATCAAGGCCAGCGGCGTGAATGCGGTCAGCCAGCTGGACTGGTCAGCGCATATCCCGCCCGAATGGGCCGCGCAGGCGCTGCTCTGGATGTGCACACCGGATTCCGATGACTGGATCGGGCGCGAAGTGTCCTTGCGCCAGCCCGATATTCGCGCGCGTGTGGGCGTGCAATGATCCATGTGAACGATGCGGGCCATGTCTGGACCCTGACACTGGACAGGCCCGACAAGGCCAATTCACTGACCGCGCAAATGCTGCAAGACCTGTGCAACGCTGTTGATGCGGCCAGCAGGGCAGGGGCGCGTGCGCTGGTTCTGACAGGGCGCGGCAAGGTGTTCAGCGCGGGCGCCGATCTGGATGAAGCGCGTGCGGGATTGGCCACATCGGACCTGTGGGAAGCGCTGTCGGGGCGGGTTGCGGCGGCCCCCTGCCTGACGATTGCGGCGTTGAACGGCACGCTGGCGGGCGGCGCGTTTGGCATGGCGCTGGCCTGTGATCTGCGTGTGGCGGTGCCGCAGGCGAAGTTCTTCTATCCGGTCATGAAACTGGGGTTTCTGCCGCAACCGTCCGACCCCGCGCGACTGGCCGCATTGGTGGGACCGGCGCGCGCCAAGATGATCCTTATGGCAGGCGCGCGCATTGACGCGTCTGAGGCGCTGGCATGGGGCTTGGTGGACAGGCTGGCGGAACCTGATGCATTGTTGGCAGACGCCATGGCCCTGACCCAGAACGCGGCGGCCGCATCGGGCGAACATGTCGCGGCGATAAAGCGTATGATACCCTAAGATGCCGCTTTTCATGATCCGGCCAAAGGCATAGATTGCCGCCATGTTCAAACTAATGCGCAGCCTGTCCGTTGTTGCGCTGGCGCTGTCATTGGCGCTGGCCAGTATCGGTTTTGTTCAGGCGCGCCATCTTGCTGCGGGTGCGCAGACGCTTGTTATCTGCACGGGCTATGGTCTGGTCTCCATCACGATTGATGCAGACGGCAATCCGGTTGAACATACGCTGCCCTGCCCCGATTGTGTGATGACTGTTGCCGCTGGTCTGCCTGCTTCGGTGCTGTTGCCTGTTGCCATGTCGCGGCCCTATCGCATGACATGGGACGCGGGCGCGCCGGTCTGGTATGCGGGTGCGGCGGGGTTCTGGGCCAGATCGCGCGCGCCGCCGGAATTTGTCTGATTGCACGGGATTTATCTGTCAGACAAGGAACCACAGAATGAAAAAGTTAATGATGACGACTGCTGCGGCAGTCACATTTGCCCTGCCCGCTTTCGCGTGCGAGTTGGAAGTTCATGACGCTTATGCGCGCACATCGACCGCAATGTCGCAATCGGGTGCTGCGTTTATGCATGTCATGAACCATTCAGCCACAGACTGCCGCATCATTGGCGCGCGGTCCGATGTGGCGCAGCGCGTGGAATTGCACACCCATCTTGAAGATGCCGATGGCGTCATGCGCATGGTCGAGGTTGAAGAAGGGTTCACCGTGCCTGCTGAAGGTATGCACGCGCTTGCGCGCGGCGGTGACCATGTCATGTTCCTGGGCCTGAACCAGACCCTAAGCCACGGTGATGAAGTGTCCGTAACGCTTGTTCTTGAAAATGGTGACGATCTTGAAGTGATTATCCCTGTCGATCTGGAACGCACCACCGATCATGGCGGTGGGCATGATCACAGCCATAGTCACGGCCATACCCATAGCCATGACTAGAGCATGTTGCTCAAAAGTGGGAACTGGTTTTGAGCTTCTCGAACATGCGAAATCAATAAGTCAGGGCATGTTTCGTGAATGCGAATGAACATGATATGCTCTAGAAAATAATAAGACCCCGAACATGGTTCGGGGTCAGAAACTGACGGGGCATTTCTGAAAAGGGGTGCCCCTATATGGTTCAGCGGCCTGCGCAGAACTGTTCGGCGCGGTCCCCGAATGCGCGATACCGTGCCCAGAACGCATTGTCGCGGTCGCTTTTGGACATGCGCACATCCTGTGCCAGTTGCGGATCACGGAAAAATGCTGCCGCACGGCGTTGTTCGGCGCGTGTCAGCGTTTCATTCGCAACAGACCCGATGCACCGGCACATTGCGCGCGTAGCCTGTGCGCGGTCCGACCGCAGGCACGCGGATTCTATTGCGCTGGCGGTGGCTGGTGTCGGGATTGCGGGGATAATGAATGCCGAAAGGGTGGCGGCAATCAGTGTTTTCTTCATTCTGCCCTCGATTCTTTCTGACTCTGATTTGCTGTTGCCGGTTCTAATGACCGGTTGGTTAACAAACTAACAGCAAGCTGCCTCTGGTTGGGTTGTGGGCAAATTATACCAGATAATCGCGCGATTTTACCATTGTTTTTGAAGAATTGGTCATGATGTCGCGCTTGTTACCAAGGTGTTGATCAGATGTAGGGGCAACGCCTTTTGCAACTACCATCCATAGACGGGCCAGCCTGTCAAACGTGCTACAATTGCAACCGCCATTGCCTTAGCCACGATGTATTTCGACGGCTGTGATGATGGAGTTGGCAAGAATCGAAAAGCGGCCATCGAATCGGGTGCCCTCGGGCAGATGCGGCACGTCCTGACGTAACGTTGCGACAAAGCGGCCAGATGCCAGATCGGGTGTCAGGTCAAGGGCGTGAAAATCCAGCATGCACCGGCTGATCTGATACTGCGCCTTGTAAACTGCCTCCTTGGCCGAGAATAAAAGCTTCACAAAATTCCCGCGCTGGGTCGGGCCAAGCCCCGCCAGCCACAGCAGATCATTCTGCGTGCAGATGACCGGCCACA
This sequence comes from Paracoccaceae bacterium, assembly GCA_020832445.1. Taxonomy (GTDB): domain Bacteria; phylum Pseudomonadota; class Alphaproteobacteria; order Rhodobacterales; family Rhodobacteraceae; genus Roseinatronobacter. Next base: position 61,356 of record JAFIEO010000030.1, on the reverse strand, counting down.
GGTTCGGCTCCAACGGGGCGGTGGGTTCCATATCAAGGCCAAGGGCCAGAATGGCGGGGTCGTCTGTCACCACGGCCAGCGCGTCATGGTCGGTATGCGTGATGGACCCTGTCATACCAGCGGGCCAGATGGGCGCGCGATCATCGCCGTGCAGCACGGGGCGCGGCATATGGCCAAGCTGTTCCATGGCGCTGCGTGCAGCGGCGCGTCCGGCGGCAAATTCGCGCGCGCGTCGGGCGGCAACCTGTTCAATGGCCAGCACTTCGTCACCCATCAGGCGCGGCATGGGGGCCTTTGGGTCGGCCCAGCCCATGGCAACCCTGTCGCTGAACAGGGGGCGGGCATATTCTGCAAGGCAAAAGCGTTGTTGGATCATCCTCTGCCGGTCCTTTCTGCGCGCATGGCGCGCCGTTTGGCCATGGCCTGCATTCTGTCCGCTGGCGCCGGTTGCGGCGCGGGTGGCGCAGCGTGGGGCGGCGTCGGGCTACCCGATTGCTGAACGGGGGCGGGAATACGAACCGCGGCAAGCGGGCGCAGTTTGCTGTCCAGATGGCGCGCAAGTTCGCCCAGCACCGGAAAGCGGAACAAATCCGTGATGGACAGGCCGGGTATGTTCAGGCGGGCGCGCATTTCGCGGTGCGCCTGAACGGCCAGAAGCGAATGCCCCCCCAGGTGAAAGAAGTTATCCGACGGATTAACCTGTGCGATACCCAGCACATCGCACCAGATGGCGGCAATCTGGCCCGCCGTGTCGTTATCTGCCCCCGCAGGTGCCACAATGGCCGCGTTTTGTGCGGGTTGTTGCGCGGCGGCGGGTGCAGGCAGGGCCTTGCGGTCGATCTTCTTGTTGGGGGTCAGGGGCATTTCGGCCAACGGCACAAAATGCGCGGGCACCATATGCGCGGGCAGGCGCTGCGCCAGTGCGGCGCGCAGATCGCCCGCAGGGCTGCCAGTGTAATAGGCCACCAACCGGATGTCGCCGTCGCGGTCCTCGCGGGCGATGGCAACAGCGGCGGTAATGCCGGGCTGCGCATCAAGGGCCGCGTCAATCTCGCCCAGTTCAATGCGGTGACCGCGAATTTTTACCTGATGGTCGACACGGCCCAGAAACCGGATACCGTCAGCCCCCCGACGCACCAGATCACCGGTGCGATACAGCCGACCCATGCCAAACGGGTTTGCAATGAAGCGGTCTTTTGTCAGCTCTGCCCGGTTCCAGTAACCGCGCGTAACCCCGTCGCCGCCAATGAACAATTCGCCCTCGTTGGCGGGCTGGAAATCATCATCAAGGATATAAACCTGCGTGTTGGCAATAGGCGTGCCGATTTCCACAATGCCGGTGCCGCCCTTGGTGGGGTGGGTTGTGGACCAGATGGTGGTTTCTGTCGGGCCATACATGTTCAATACCGGCTGGCCGGTCAGTTGCGCAATGTCGCGCGCCAGAACACCCGGCAACGCCTCGCCGCCGATCATGACATTGCCGACTTTGGCAAGTGCGGCGCGGCTGTCGTCATTCATGACCAGCATGCGCGCCATGGACGGTGTGCATTGCAGATGCGTGACCTTGTGGCGGTGAATTTGTGCCGCGATCGAGAAATCATCATCCGGCAGATCCAGCCCAGCATTGGCGCGCTTGACCACCTCGGCCAGCGGAAACAGCCCTTCCAGAACCTGATCGGTGTTGATGCCGTAATCAATCAGGCAGGCAATTTCGGTCACGCCGATCGCCTTGAGTTGCTCGACCCGGTCCAGACAATCATCGACCGTGCCGAACAGGCCGGAGTCTTCAAAATAGCGGTTGAAGGCGAAATCAAGAATGCCGTCCACTTCGTCCTGCGACAGGGATGACAGGTCAATATCCATGGGGTTTTTGGCACCCTGCGGGCGTTTGAACGCCGGAAAGGCCCATGCATATTGTTTCACCAGTCCCGCTGCCGCCAGCAGATAGGATTTCATCGGGCCGCGTGCCACTTCGCGCGCATGGTCGCGGTCGCGCGCAACGAAGCTGTGCAGCATCAGGGTTACGGTAAAATCGGCAGGGTCATGGCCCGCCTCGCGCAGGGCGGTGTGATAGACGGTGATCTTCTCGGCCACCTCGGCAATGGATTGGCCCAGCAGGTGGGTCAGCACATTCGCCCCAAGGTGACCGGCTTCGCGCCATGTTTCGGGGTTGCCCGCCGTTGTCAGCCAGATCGGCAATTCCCGCGACACCGGACGGGGCAGTGTTTGCACAGGCACCGGCCCGTCACCTTTGTCAAATTCGACAGTGTCGCCGCGCCACAGTTTGCGCAGCGTGTCGATCATTTCGAACATGGCTTTTTTGTTGTTCGGGGGCCGGTTTTCGGGGCGAATGACAAAATCCACCGGATGCCAGCCTGACGCAATGCCCAGGCCCGTGCGCCCGTTGGTCAGGTTGTCGATCATGGCCCATTCTTCGGCTATGCGCACCGGATGGTGCAGCGGCGCCACGCAAGACCCTGCGCGCACAGCCAGATTTTGTGTGACCGCCGCCACCGCAGCGCCGGAAACCGACGGGTTGGGGAACGGCCCGCCAAAGGCATGGAAATGGCGTTCAGGGGTCCAGACCGCGCAAAACCCGTGCGTGTCGGCGAATTTCGCGCCTTCCAGCAGCAGGCGGTATTTCTGCGGTCCCTGCCCGTCATCATTGCCCCAATACATCAGGCTGAATTCCATGGCCTTGTCGGACACGCGCACTGGCCCGCGCGACACTGCGGTGCGGTCCTCATCGCCCATCAGGACAAGTTTGAATCCCCGCGCCAGTGTCCAGAAAAGTTCCAGAACCGAAATGTCAAAACTAAGCGATGTGACAGCCAGCCAGACGCCGGGGGGGTCATGCCGGACACAGTCGTCCATACCTGCAAAGAAATTGGCGACATTTCCATGCTCGACCATCACGCCTTTGGGCGCACCGGTGGAACCGGATGTATAGATCAGATAGGCCAGATTGTCAGGCGTGGCGGCACAGTCGGGGTTGGTGTCGGGTGCCACACCCAGCCGCGTGTCCGTGTCCAGTTGCAAAAGCGCCGCGCTATGGTCGGGCAGGATGTCCAGCTGCGCATGTTCGCTTACCACAACAGGCGCGGCGGAGTCGTTTAAGTAATGCGCCAGCCGGTCGGCGGGGTAGGCGGGGTCAAGCGGCACATAGGCACCACCCGCCTTCAGGATACCAAGCGCGCCAATCAGCAGGTTCGGCCCGCGCGCCGTGCACAGCGCCACCGGCGTATCAGGGCCAACGCCCATATCCGCCAGCACATGCGCTACGCGGTTGGCGCGCGCGTTCAGGTCTGCATAGGTCAGGGACTGGTTTTCAAAACTTAGCGCAATGGCGTCCGGCGTTTTTTGAACCTGCGCTTCAAACGCATGATGGATGCATATGCGGTCATAGGGGCGGGCGGTGTCGTTCAGGCGCGTCATGTCATCTGCCGCGGGCTGCGGCGTTGTGATCATGGCCTTGATACGCGCCGCATCCGCGCCGCCGAGCAGCGCCGGATCATAGCGCAATTCGCCCGTGCCCTGATTTGCGCCCAGATCAAGGACAATCGCGGCGCTGCGCGCATCTGCGCCATAGACCACAGCGGCATGCGGCGCATCGATCATCCCAAGGGCCGGATCGCGTGCGCTGATGTCGCGCGCAAAACCGGGTGCAGATCTGGCCAGTTTCAGGCGGTTGCCGACTTCTGCTGCGGGGTTTGCGCAGTGCACATCAACCTGCACGGGCACCCATCCCGAAATATGGTCGGGCGCGGCCGCTGCGGCCTTGGCAATGGCGGTATTGCGCCATGCCAGATCGATACGGGACAGGCCGAAATGGCGCGCCAGTGCGGTGCCGAATGCAGTAATGGTGTGCGCCTCTGGCATGTCCGGCAGATCAAGCGCCAGCGTGTCGCGGGTGTCGGATTGGGGCGCAAGCCGGGTGGCGGGGACCATGGCGCGCAAGGCATTGCGCCAATGCTGGTCGCCCCCGACAATGCGCGTCATGGCCTGTGTGACACCTTCGGGGGGCGCGGCCAGAATGTCGTTTAATTTCACATGCTGCATCGGGTTGACGGGCACACCTTGCACGCACAGCAAACCTGACAGATGCAGTGCCGTGCCCTGCCCGCAAGCCACGCTCACGCCGTCTGCGTCCACATCCAGCACCTGACCGGCCTGTCCCTGGCCGGATACCAGCCGCGCTGTGCCGATACAGGCCAGCTGCGCGCCAAGGCGCAGCTTGGCCGCACTTAGCGGGTTCCAGTATGGCCCGTGATCAAGCGCGCGCACCATGCGTTCCAGTTCCGGTGCGGGTCGCGTGAAATCCAGCAAGCCGTCATGGGGGGGGCGGTCATTGCGCAGATGCACGCTGCGCGCGGTTTTGTCCTGCGGCTGGCGTGTGAGCTGTCCGCGTTCCAGCATGTCCAGCACCTGCGCGAAGCTATCCAAGCCTGCGGCAAAGCATTTTGCGTTCAGGGTCAGTGCCGTGTCATCATCGGTGATGTCAAACCCCGCGCGGGCCAGAATATCGCCCTGATCAACGCGTTCGGTGATCATGTGCCATGTGACGCCGTGCTGTGCATTTCCGGCCATCAACGCCCAGACAGGGGCGTTCAGCCCCGCATGGCGTGGCAACGGCCCGTCATGGAAATTTACCGCGCCCCGAGAGGGACGCGCCAGCACTTCGGGCGGCAGTACGCGCAGCCCCGCGATATTCAGCAGCCAGTCGAACTGAAGCCCCGCCAGCCGGTCGGCCAGCCCGGCACCGGGGGAAATGACTGCAATCGCATGGCTGGCAGCCCAGTCAGCAAGCTGTGCATTGGCAGTAACGACAGCCGAGATCGTGTGTCCGCGCGCCAACAGTTGATTGCTGCATTCCGCAGCCAGGCTTTCATCGCCAACAACAACACTTGAAAACAGCATACACTACCCCTTTTCAGGGCGCGTTCTGCGCCCCTGTCCGCCCACGATTTGCCGATACGCCCGGCATAAGTGTTCGCAATGTGTGTGCCACAAGATCACGGAGAAAATATGGCGGAATTCGATCCTCTTTCTGTTCGACAAGCCTGCGCATTTTCCAAATGGATGCACCCAGCACATAGAACAGTGTCGCAAGCGCCAGATATCCTGCGCCACCCGTCTTGCGAAAATAATGCGCGCGCGAATTGAACCAATAGCGCGGCACGCGCGATTTCTTCTTCATGCCGGTCGACACGGACCCGATATGCATGACACTGGCCTGTGGCAGATGCATGCCTGTCCAGCCTGCGGCGCGTGCACGGTGGCACAACTCTGTCTCTTCAAAATACAAGAAAAAGGTTTCGTCAAACAGGCCAATCTGGTCCAGCATAGTGCGACGGAACATCACACTGGCGCCAGAACACCAATCCACCGCGCATGTGCTTTGCGGAAAGCCTATGGGAACGCGGTAATTTTGCAGCAGTCTGGTCACCGCGCCGGTATTGGCCGCCGCTTCGAATTCCGACCAGATTGTCGGAAAGCGAAAGGCCACTTCATGCGGGGCGCCGTCATCACCGCGAACAGCACTGCCTGCAAAGCCCGTCTGGGGGTGCGCCAGCATATGATCGCGCAGCAGCATTATCGCATCAGGGTCAGGAAAGGCATCAGGGTTCAGCAAATAGATGAAATCAGGTTGCGGCCCGTCTGCCATGGCGGCGCGGATGGCCACATTATTGCCAAAGCCGAACCCCCCGTTATGGCCGGACTGAAGCACCCGGACGCGTGGCATGTCGCGGGTGTGATCGCGCAGGAAATCAAAAGACCCGTCCTGACTGTCATTGTCGATAATGGTGATCGCGCCGTCGATATCTTGCATGGCGCGATCTGCTGCCTGCGCGGATTGCAGTGTCATTTCGGCGCTTTTGTAATTGACGATGATGGTCAGGACGCTTGCGTTCATGGGTGCTACTCGGCCGCTTGTTTTATGTGGGCTGCGGGCATCAGGCCGCGCAATCTTGACACCATAACGCGGACATTGGGTTCCAGAACCATGCTGTCATGATCGCCCGGCACCTCGATCACGCGCAGGTTCGGGGCGTGGCGCGTCCAGTCATTGTCAGGGAATACATATTCACGCTGGCTGCTGACCCAGTTGCCACCCGACACTTTCCAGTGGTGATCCAGCGGCGGGCGGAACAGAACCAGATTACCATCCCATGGCTGCACCTGATAGGCGGCCACCGCGCGGCGAAACGCCGCCTCGATCGCGGTGTTATGGAAGGCATCATCGCTGTCAGCGGCGGGGCCAGTGGCAAGCTGGCGCTTCCATGCCTGCCGTGCGCGCCACCATTCCAGCACATATCCCGGCCCCTTACGGCGCAATTCGGCCAGCTTTATCAGCGCCTTGTCGGTGCGCGTCAGGGCAGGGCGCAGGGGCAGGGGCGTGTCCAGCAGAACTACCAGATCGACCTTTTCGCCCGCTGCTTCCAGCTGGCGGGCAATTTCATAGGCTGTAATCCCGCCGCCAGAAAACCCGCCCAGCATATAGGGGCCATGTGGTTGCACCTGCCGCATTTCGGCAATGTAATCGTGCGCCGCGTCCTCGATACGGTCATGGGGGGCATCACCGCCCAGCAACCCGCGCGCCTGTAGCCCGTAAAACGGCCTGTCCCGCCCGATCAGCAGTGCAAGATGGCGCAGATTCAGCACATTGCCGAACATGCCTGCCACAAGGAAAAACGGCGTCTGCGCGGTGTTGTTCTGGCCGTCCATTGGCACCAGATGGGTGAATGCCGCGCGTGCGGGCTGGTCGGTGTGCGGCAGCGCGCCGTCCGCGTCAGGGTCCAGCCCTGTCTGTTCGGCAATCATGGCCGCACAGGCCGCGATGGTGGGGGCCTGAAACAGCACAGATATGGGGAAATCCACCTGATAGGCTTTCTTGACCTGCGCAAACAGGCGCACGGCAATCAGCGAATGCCCGCCAAGATCGAAGAAGTTGTCTTCAACCCCGATCTGGTCCACACCCAGCAAATCCTGCCAGAATTCTGTCAGGCGGCGTTCAATATCGTTGCGTGGCGCAACCATCTGGGTGCCAAGGTCGGGGCGGTCGAATTTGGTCTGGGGCTTGGCAATGACGTCGTGATCGGCTTGCGCGATCAGCGCGCGCGGGTCGATGGACGACACCACAAAGGCCGCATGGTCCGACCGCAGGGCGCGCAGGAAGGCATGTGCGCCTTCCGGTGCGGTAATCCCAAGGCCCAGCATGTCGCGCAGGCGTTCTTCTGCGGGGGACAGGGCGGTGTTGGTGGCGGTTTCGCGTTCCACCTCGGACGGGCGCAGGGGGGGCGCATCGCCAAAGGCTGTATCGGTCAACTGCTTGATGGTGAAGCGCCGGATTTCGACCAGCACGCGCCCGTCCGGTGAGGCCAGCGTCAAATCGAAACTGGCAAACCCCGTGCCCGTGTCGGTGCCTGTGTCGGGGCAAAGGCGCGCGTGGCTGACAATCCGCGCGGGCAGATCGGCAAAGACCGTCACGCTGTCATAGGACACCGGCACCCAAAGCGCGCGGGCCTGATAGCCCGGTATCAGCCCCATGGCCCAACCGGTGGCCAGATCCATCAGCGCGGGGTGCAGCACATGGCCCGCGTCCAGATCACCCTGAAACGCGGCAGGCAGTTCCAGATGCGCCAGCCCTTCGCCAGTGCCATAGGCGGTGCGGGTAATGACGCGCCAGCGCGGGCCGAACTTCAGATGCGCTTCTTGCGGGGTGCGCAGGCCGGCACCTTCGGTCACATCGGGGCAGCGCGCGGCAATGGCGGCTGGGTCTATCGGGGCGGGTGTATCCGGCGTGCCCGGCACCACATTTGCGCGCGCGTTCAGCACATACCCTGTGGCCCCGCCATGGCGGACATCGCTGCGCAGGGTGAAATCATAGCCTGTGGTGTTGCGCGCCAATGTCGCGCGCAGCTTGCGCGGGCTGTCATCCGCCACGCTTAACGCGCGCAACAGCCAGATATCGCGCAATTCAAACGGGCCGGTTTCGCCTTGCGCGCGTAGCGCCTGCGCGCACAGGTCCAGATAGGCGGTGCCGGGCAGAATGGCGGTTCCGTCACTGGTGCGGTGCTGGTCCACAATCCAATGGCTTGTATCCAGATGCAGGGTCAGGCGGCGGTTGCCTGCGGCATCAAAATCCATCGCGTCATAAAGGGGCTGTGCGCAGGGCATCGCGGGGACAGCGGGCGTCTGGCCCAGACGTGCGGCCATTGCGTCAGCGGCCATGCCAGCATCTGCCCACACGCCCCAGTTCAGCGACAGCACGCGGGTTTTTCCACCAGTGCGCGCCCGCGCAAACGCGTTCAGGTATTCATTCGCGGCCACATAATCCACCTGACCCACAGGGGTGGTCAGCGTGGATGTGGATGAAAACAGCACCATCACATCCAGCGTGCCATCGGGCAGCAATGCGTCCAGCACCTGAAGCCCGTGCAGTTTGGGGGCCAGCACATCTTCCACATCGGCGGGGGATTTGCCCAGAAGGGGCGCATCAGCGATATGGCCCGCCGCATGGATCAGCCCGTAGGGTGCGCCGAAGGTGTCGCGCGCACCGTCCAGCGCGCGGCGCATATCATCAATATTGCACACATCGGCGCAGGCAACATGGACCCGCCCGCCAAGGGATTCCAGCCGCCCTATGGCCTGAATGCGGCGGCTGGTCTGGTCTGCGGGCGAATGGGCGGCCAGCCACCCGTCCCAATCATCACGGGCGGGCATGGGTGAGCGGCTGATCAGGGTAATGCGCGCGGCGCTTTTTGTAATCAGCGCTTCGGCCAGTGTCAGGCCGATGCCGCCGAAACCGCCGGTAATAACCCAATGCGCGCCGTCTGGCAGGTCCGGCAATTCATCCGGCAAGGGCGCGGGGCGGATGGTCTGGACATAGCGCCGCTGGCCGCGCAACAAGGCGGTGGTGTTGGCGGGTGTGGCGCATAACTCTTCCAGCAGGGTTTGCGTCAGGTCAGTGCTGGCCACATCAATATCCAGCGTGGCGCAGGTCAGGCCCGGCATTTCGCGCGGGGCCACGCGCGCGGGGCCTGCGATCATGGCCTTTTCAGGGTGGGCCAGCGGTTGCCCGTTCAGCGCTTGTGCGCCGGTGGTGATGATGCACAGATGAACGGGCAGGGGCAGGTTTTCGGACTGGATGGCCTGCGCCAGATACAGCAGGGAATAAAACCCCTGTTCCATATTGCGGTGCATGGCACTGGAGCCGGGCCTGAAGGTGTCGCGCGGGTCCGCAAGCCAGAAATGCCCGATGCGGGTGGGGGTCACGCCATCCGCGATCAGTTCTTGCAGAAGCTGCATATACCCGTCAGCGCCCTGTTCGGGGGCCAGTGTATAACTGTCTGCGGATTTGCGCGCGAATGTGTCGCCCGCATGCACGTCGATCACGCGCGCGCCGCTGCCACGCAGTTGCGCGATAACCGGTGCCGCAATGACCGCATCATCTGCAAAAATCAGCCATGTGTCGGGTAGGGTGGACAAATCGCGCGTCACATCGATATCGCAATCGGCATAGGCCGGTTTCCAGCCGGTGGCAAAACCCCACCCGGTGACATCATCAATACGGTCCAGCGCGGGGGTATCGGCGGCGCTGGTGCTGCCCGGTTCAATGAAATAGCGCGCGCGCTGGAACGGGTATGTGGGCAGGCGCACGCGCTGGCGCCGCGCGTCGCCCCAGATCTGCGCCCAGTCAAACTGCCCGCCCAGCGCCCAGATGCGCCCAAGCGTGCCCATATGATACAGATCATCGGCAATGTCTTCGTCAGGGTGGCGCAGAACGGACAGCACCTGTTGCCCCGGCACGGCCCCGTTCATGCGCGTCAGCGATGACAGCGCCTTGCCCGGCCCCATTTCCAGATAGATGCGGTTGGGACGGGCGGCCAATGTGGTGATGCAATCGCCAAACAGGACCGTATTGCGCAGATGTTGCACCCAATATTCGGGGTCGCAGGCCTGCTGCGGTGTCAGCGGCTGGCCGGTGCGGTTGGAAATGACGGGAAGGCGCGGCGCGTTCAGGGGCACGCCCTGCAAGAACGCGCGGAATTGCCCCAGAATGGGGTCCAGCATGCGGCTATGGGCGGCAATGTCGATGGGCACGCGCTGGGCGGTAATGTCATCTGCACGTAGCGCCGCGTCCAGCTGGTCAAGTGCTGCTTGCGGGCCGGATATGACGGTCAGTTCCGGCGCGTTCAGCGATGCAATGTCATGATCCGGCCCCAGATAGGGGCGCAACGCATCCAGTGACAGCGGCACGGACAGCATGCCGCCTGCGGGCACCGTGTCGAATAACTGCCCGCGCAGATGCACCAGATCGATGCAATCTTCAAACCCGATGACCCCCGCCAGCGCGGCGGCCGTGTTTTCGCCCATGGAATGGCCGACCAGCACTGACGGGGTTACGCCCCAGTCGATGAACAACTGCGCCAGCGCATATTCGGTCATCATGATCAGCGGCAATTGCACGGACGGGCGCTTCAAGGCCGTGGTTGCGTGTTCCATATCTTGGGGTTCAGGCAGCCACAACGCGCGCAGGTCATAGCCCAGTTTGGGTTGCAGATGGGCCAGCCCCCGATCCATCCATTCCGCAAAGACCGGCTCGGTTTCATATAATTCGCGCGCCATGCCCGCATATTGCGCGCCCCCGCCGGGGAACATGAACACCATGTCGGGGTTATCCAGCGCCGTATGGGTAAACACGCGGGCGGGGTTGTCGGCATCCAGCAGTGTGGCGGCATCTTCATGGGTTTCGGCCACGACAACGCGGCGCTGGGCAAATGCCGTGCGCCCTTCGCGCAGGGTAAAGGCCACGTCGGCCAGCGGCTGGTCGGGATGGGCGCGCAAATGGGTTGCAAGGTTGCGCGCGGTATCCTCCAGCGCGGGCTTGCTGCGCGCCGACAGGGTCAGAAGCTGGAAGGGCCAGTCGCTTGCATCTGAGGGCACGCGCGCGGGCGCTTCTTGCAAAATGACATGGGCATTTGTGCCGCCCACGCCCAGCGAATTGACGCCCGCGCGCAGCGGCGCGTCACCCTGCCACGGTGACAGGCGGTCATTGACGACAAAGGGGGTGCTGGCAAAATCAATCGCGGGGTTGGGCGCTTCATATCCAAGGCTGGGGGGCAATTCGCGGTGTTCCAGCGCGGAGGCCACCTTGATCAGGCTGGCCACACCGGCGGCGGTGTCCAGATGGCCGATATTGGTTTTCACCGACCCGATGCGGCAAAAGCCGGTCTTGTCGGTGGTTGCAGAAAATGCCTGCGTCAGTGCGGCAATTTCAATGGGATCGCCCAGATATGTGCCTGTGCCGTGGCATTCGATATAGGACACGCTGTCGGCGGACACGCCTGCGACCAGATGCGCCTCTGCCACGGCGGCGGCCTGCCCTTCGACTGACGGCGCCAGATAGCCCGCCTTGGCGGCGCCGTCATTGTTGACCGCACTGCCCTTGATCACGGCAATGATGCGGTCGCCATCGCGCAGTGCGTCGGACAGGCGGCGCAGCACCACAGCGCCCGCGCCCGACCCGAAGACCGTGCCTTGCGCGCGGTGATCGAATGCGTGGCATTCCCCGTCTGGCGACAGGATTTCGTTTTCCTTGAACAGATAGCCGCGCCCATGGGGCAATTCGATTGTCACGCCGCCTGCAAGCGCCATGTCGCATTCCCCTGTCAGCAGCGATTGCACCGCATAATGCACCGCAACAAGCGATGTGGAACACGCCGTCTGCACATTGACCGACGGGCCGCGCAAATCGAAAATATGGCTGACACGGGTGGCCAGAAAATCCTTGTCATTGCCCGTATGGCGCAACAGGAACATGCCAACATCATCAACCAGATGCGGGTTTGAGCACAGGTTGAAATAGAAATAACTGCCCATACCACAGCCGGAAAACACCCCCACAGGGCCGGGGAATGCGGCGGGCGGATGGCCTGCATCCTCGAACGCTTCCCACGCCACTTCCAGAAACTGGCGGTGCTGGGGGTCCAGAATGGCCGCTTCCTTGGGGGAAAAGCCAAAGAAATCGGGGTCAAATTCCGCAAAACCGTCCAGCGTGGCGGCATGGGGCACATAGTTGGGCTTGCGCAAGGTCGCGGCGGCTTCCCCCCCTTCCAGAAGTTCGGCTTCACTTAGCTTGCGAATGGCGCTGCGGCCCGCGCGCAGGTTTTCCCAGAATTCAACGACAGACCCCGCCCCCGGCAAATGCGCGGCCATGCCGATAACGGCAATGTCGTTTTCGCTGAATTGGTCGGGTAGGTCAGTCATGATATATGCGCTTTTCAGTTGCGGTTGTGTTGCAGCCCTTACAGAAAGCTGCGTTTCAGGGCGGGTTCGGGTGTTCGCGCGGCTGCCATAAGCCCGGTGCGGCCAGGCAAATTGCGCCAGTGTTCCAGTTGGGCCGTGCGGCTGCGCCGGTGCTGCAATTCGGCATGCCCCAGCAGTGCGCCTGCAATCAGCCATGTCAGCGAAACCAGCGTGGCATTGGGCAGCAGGTCCACCAGACTGGCCCCAAGTATCAGCGCCAGAACGCCCGCCTGTGGGGGAATTGCACTGTCAGGCACCATCCGATACCGCCACCACAGCGCCAGCAATGGCAGGCATAACAGCCCGAACAATGCCAGATACCCCACCCAGCCCCATTGCCCGATGGTGATGACCCATTGCCCGTCGCTGACAGATATCATCTGGCCGGTGTCGGCGTCGAAAATCTGATTGCGCCCGTATCCGCCCCAGCCAAAGAACAGTTTCTCGGCTGCGCGGTCCAGCAGCATGTCTTCGTTGTCATACCGGAATTGCAACGATTGCGCCCGTTCCGGACTGCGCGCATTGGCCAGCGCGACAAACCTGTCTGTGGGAACCAGCCCCGCACCGCGCAACAACGGATAGCTTAGGGCCAGAAGGGCCGCCAGACCTGCGATGCGCAGCTGCATCCTGGGCTTCAGAAAGATCACCAGCGCAGACACGCACAGCAGGATTAACAACGGCCCAAGGCTTTTGGTCAGAAGTACCATTGCGAACAGGAATGCTGCGATGATGATGGCGCGCATCCGGTCCGACGGTGTGGCCTGTTTTGCAAAATGCAGTGCAGAAACAGCGGTCATGACCATGAACAGCGACAACCACAGCCCGTGCGGCATGAAAACAATAGGCCGGAACCCGCCCTGGCGTATCATCTGACTGAAATCATGCTGGAAAAAACCATAGATATTGGTGTGCAGCTGCGGGCTGAAGCGGACTTCCCACAGGATTGGAACAGAATAAATCAGGCCCGCAATCATCAGTGCGCGCAGCAGTTCGGTTAATGCCTGTTCGCTGGCCAGCAGGTGACGCGCCAGAAAGAAGGGCAGGATCATGATAAGCTGCCGCACCAGAATGGACACGGAATCGTAAATGCGCATGCCCGGAACAGATGTCGTATATTCGCCTGTCATGGTCAGGCGACCGCTTTGTGTGGTTCCGAATTCCAGCGGGTCGGTGTTGAAAAACACTGCAATCACCGGCGCTGTGCACAGCGCAACCACCAATACCTTGCCCAGCAGGCCGTCGGGCAACAAACGGGGACGCATGTTCAGCATCACCAGACAAAGCGCGAATGCCGTCAGGTTGGGAATCGATGTCTTGTCGAACGCGGGAATGACCGGCACGTTGATTTCGGTCAGTTCCGGCAGCACCATATACCCGCCCAGAATGGCCCAGATAAAGGCGCGTTCCGGTGACATTTTGCGAAACATCACCACGATGATCAATGGCCAGATCAGAAGTGCGGTATAGGCAATGGCGTTGGGCATGGCTGGATACCCCCCGCGCTATTGCTGGATCAGGGGGCTAAGCGTTGCTGCCAATGCCAGGACAAACAACGCCAGCCCGGCAAGGCGCGCGATGCGTATGCGCCGCCGCTCAGATGGCAAAACCAGTTCTGGCAAGACCAGAACAGGGCGCATGCCGGTTTCGCGTTCAACCTGTCCCGCACTGCGCAATGCAGGGCGCAACACCTCATATGCGAATGCCGCCATGACCGCCAGAACAACCGAGCCGAACACCCCCATCAGCATAGTGACCTTGCGGCTGCGCGACATTGGATATTCCGCAGGTGTCGCGGGTTCCAGAACCTCGAACGCGGCAATCTGCTGGCCCGTTTCCAGCCGCAGATTGGTTTCAGCGCTGGCGATCTGGTCGGAAATATCGCGTAAACTGTCCTGTAGACGTTCTTCGCGTTGCGCAATCGCGGCCTGATCGCGTTCGATCTCGGCCACGCGGGTGAAAAACGGCTCCAGTTCGTCGCGGCGTGCATTCAGCCGGTCAAGTTCGGCCTGGCGCGTGACCAGCTGGTCACCAAGCTGCGCAAGCCTGCGCTGGGTGCTGCCTTGGCGGTTTTGTGCCGCCAGTTCTGATTCCAGTGCTACGATTTCGGCTTCGGTGGATTGAATTGCTGTGGTCAGTTGCAGCAATTCAGAACGGCGCAGTTCCACATTGAAGGGCATCGCGTCGGGGTGCAGGGCTGCGAAGGCGCGTTGTTCTGCCTCGACTTCGCGCAGGCTGGCTTCATTACGTTCCAGACGTTCGCGCAAAAACGACAAGGTTTCGCGCGCGCGGGCCTCTCGTCCGGCACCGGTTTCGGCAATGATCATGGTGGCCAGTTCATTGGCGATGTTCGCAGCTTTTGCGCCATTGTCAGCGCGCGCTTGCACAACGATCGAGGACAGCATTCCATCGCGGGCAAACCCGATTGTCACGGCCTCGCTGCTTAAAAATGTGATGGATGCGCGCGTGGCCTCGACCCGTTCCTGGGTCGGCAGGCCGGGGTAAAGATCATATTTGTCGGCCAGCGCAAGCATGTTTTCACGCGTTGTCAGGCGCTGTTCCACCAGTTGCAGCAGGCGCACGGGCGCATTCTGAACGCCCGTCATACCGGCAAATTCGCCGGAAACAGTATTCAGGCGCGCTGACAGGACTGTATGTGACTGGTACACAGGGGTGGTTTGCAGCGCCAAAGCCGCCGCGACGATGGTGCCGATTCCCACTGTGACAAGCAACAGGTCAAGGCGGCGACGCACGAAGCCGTAAAGTTCGGCAAGGGACTGTATCGGACCCATTGTCAGCGCCCCTCTGGTGCGGCGGCTGCGCGGTTCATCACAACGCCAAGAAACGCCGCCTGATCGTCCAGCACCCGTTCACAGGCTGCAATATCTTCGGCGCTGGTTTTGCGACTGTCGGAAACCACCAGAACCGCATCGATCCCCGGAAGAAGGTTCATGGCCGTGTCACCCTTTAGCAGGGGGGGCAGGTCGCAGATAATGAAATCCGGTGCAATAAAGCCCAGAATATCCTGCACGAAATCTGCAAAATCCTCGGCGGGGAATGCGGCGTTGCCTTGCGCGGTTTGGGGGGCGGGCTGGTTGAACCCAAGGGCCAGCGCCGAATTGGCGCGCCGCAGATGCGATTCTATCGGGATTTCACCCGTCAGCGCAGGCAGGATAGGCCCGTTTGGCACCGCTTCGAAATAGCGGTGCAGGGCGGGGTCGGCAAAATTAAGGTCAAGCCCTACGACATGCAGATCAGAGCGCCGCGCGAAACTGGCCAAAAGCCCGGCAGTGACAAAACTGGCGCCTGCATCTGCATAGGGCGATGCGATCCCCAGACAGCGGTAGCCGCGTTTGCGAAAGGTCTGCACAAGCTGGGTGCGCAAGACATCAAACATTGCCGTCACCGCCGGGGTGCGGGCGTGTTGGTTGAATAAACGAACGTTTTTTTCCACGCGGGTGTCGGGGGTAACCGCATCAAGGTGGTCCCACGCCTCGGCATTCCATGGAACGACAGGCGCTTCGGCAGGGGGGCTGGCAATATCATTGCGCTGCGCAGGACCGCCCGAAAGTGCAAGTCCGCGCCGCACCGGCATGGTATCCGGCTGCCCCTTGCCAGGTGTTCTGGCCGGTCCCGAACGCTTCATAAGCTGTTCCAGCTTTCGCGTGTTTACCATAATCATACCTGCCACCGGACGCACTTCTAGAACGCGATTGTTTCCTTATCGTGATATGTATCAGCGTATGGCGCTGTTTGGCGACAGAAATAAGGCAATTTAACGGCCATATGCTGTCACTTTTGCCCTATCTGCGGGCGGACTGCCTGAAATGAAAACGCCCGTCTTTTGCAAGACGGGCGTTCAAATCCTGGTATATGTCGCGACTTAGCGGCGGATGCCCAGTTTCGCGATAAGAACGCGGTAACGGGCTTCATCCTTGCTGCGCACATAATCCAGCAGCTTGCGGCGTGTGGCCACCAGTTTCAAAAGCCCACGACGGGAATGGTTGTCTTTTTTGTGGGTTTTGAAATGCTCTGTCAGGTTGGTGATGCGCTTGGTCAGCACAGCAACCTGAACTTCGGGCGAGCCGGTGTCGCCTTCGCCACGGGCAAATTCTTGAATCAGGCGGGTCTTGTCTTCTACGGTGATCGACATCGGGATCTCCTGTGTATTAGGGTTTTGGCGCAGGCCGGGATGTCGTCCAGCAGGGCCGTTATACCATGCCAAAGGCACAGGCGCGCCGGATAGACCATTTACGGCACCAAGAAAAGCCTATTTTTCCATGACCGGCGTTAACTAGTTTCCCAGATTCACCTGCGGGTTTGCCGGATACCGCTGTGAGAATCCCGCAAACTATGAGATAATAAGAACATTAAGCGAAATGAATTTCGGTTACTCGTTGCCATGTGGGGTGGTGCAATATGTTTTTGATGATGGGTTTGTTTGGTGCCTTGCTTGCAGGCATTGCGGCGGACGGCATGCTTGCAACGTCCAAAGAGTCTGAAGATCAGGCGGATGATTCCCCCGATGACGTCAATGATGATGCGGAATCGCAGTCCGCTATGACAACAAGCTCAGGCGGTGTGCTGGGCCAGCTTGATGCGGATGACGGTGTGAATGGCAGTGCCGCAGATCAGGAAGAAGCCTTGTATTTCTTCGATGCGCCGGATGTGGCGGGATTGTTCGATGATCTGGATGAACGCATTCACAGCTCTGACAAATTCCCGGAACCGGACCCTGAAGAACCGCTGAACCTGAATGGCGGGGACAGTGCGGCGTTGTTACAAGGCAGCAATCTGGACGACACGCTGACTGGCGGGGCCGGAAACGACACCCTTGCGGGCCTTGGCGGCGATGACTGGCTGCAAGCCGGTCAGGGCGATGCCTATATGAATGGCGGCGAAGGGAATGACACGCTGATCGGTGGCGCGGGGGATGATACACTGATTGGCGGCGCAGGGGATGATCTGCTGATTGCCGGTGAAGGCAACAACACGCTGAATGGCGGTGCGGGCAATGACACGCTGGTGGGTGTTGCGCTGGATGACGACGGGCATGATATCAGCGGGCGCAATTTCCTGAATGGCGGCGACGGCGATGATTTGCTGATTGCCGGTCAGGGCGATTACCTGAATGGCGGCGATGGTTCTGATACATTTGCGCTGGGCGATTGGTTGCATGGACAGGCCGCTGTCACCATTGTCGATTTCAACCCGCAGGATGATCAGATTGTTTTGCACTACGACCCGTCGCGACTGACCGAGCCGCAGCTTTCAGTGCAGTTCAGCCCCACTGACCCTGACACGGCACAGATCTGGCTGGATGGTCATTTGATTGCCAATGTTGCCCATGGTGCGGGGCTGACTGCGCAGGATATTGCGCTGGTGCCGGAATACCCCGACCTGTTGGGTATTGCCGCAGAATGACGGGACGCGCGGGAACACCACAAGCGGGCAATGCAAGGATGCCCGCTTGTGGTGTTGTGTTATCAATTTACTGAAACGACCTCTACCGCGAAGGTCAGGTCTTTGCCGGCCAGCGGGTGGTTCGCATCCAGCGTTACCGCCTGTTCTGTCACTTCGGCCACAGTGACCGGCATTGCGCGCCCGTCGGGGGTTTGCATCTGCAACATGGTGCCCGGGTCCAGCGGAATATCGGCGGGAATCTGGTCGCGC
The DNA here is from genome assembly GCA_020832445.1 of Paracoccaceae bacterium. Taxonomy (GTDB): domain Bacteria; phylum Pseudomonadota; class Alphaproteobacteria; order Rhodobacterales; family Rhodobacteraceae; genus Roseinatronobacter. The sequence goes on along the minus strand of JAFIEO010000030.1, from coordinate 43,377 downwards.
GGAACGTCTTGGCGGGCTTCGGGCTGGTACTCGCCGTAAGCTTCGGTGCTGGGGATGGTCACGGTTTTCTGGTCGCCGACCGTCATGCCGTCAATCGCGCGGTCCAGACCGGGGATGATTGCGCCTGCGCCAAGCTGGAATTCCAGCGGATCGCGGCCTTCGGAGCTGTCGAAAACCGACCCGTCTGCCAAGGTTCCAGTGTAGTGAATACGCACAGTATCGCCCGCTTTTGCTTGCGTCATGGTATATCCTTCCGAGTAGGGGGAGTTGTGGGTTTGTCAGAGGCGCGCAATCTCGCACGGTGACTCTGGGCTTGCAGGTTCAAACATGGGGGTTTGGATGCTGTTTGTAAACCCATTCCCCCAAGCAGCTTGACCCAAGCTGCCTGCACCTGCATACCGACCGCGCAAAACCCATGGAATGAGCATATGTTACCGCCCAAGGCACCGCAGACGCGCAATTTTTACGGCCGAATCAAGGGAAAGTCCCTGAAGCCCGCGCAACAGCGCTATCTGGATCAGGATCTGGCCCAGTTGCACCCCAAGGGTGTCAGCGTGCAAGACAACCCCGACCGGCATATTGTGAACCCCGAAGATTTCTTCGGCGATGCGCGCCCGCTTTGGCTGGAAGTGGGGTTTGGCGGGGGCGAGCATCTGGTGCATCAATGCGCGCAAAATCCTGATGTGGGGATTATCGGCTGTGAACCCTATATCAATGGCGTGGCCATGTTGTTGGGCAAAATCCGGCAGGCGGGTGTGCGCAACCTGCGCGTCTATCCATGGGATGTGCGTGACCTGTTTGATGTGCTGCCCGACGAATGCCTTGATCGTGCGTTTTTGCTGTATCCCGACCCATGGCCCAAAGCCCGCCACCACCGCCGCCGTTTTGTGACGGCGGGATATCTGGACCAGTTGGCGCGGGTGCTGAAACCGGGTGCGATATTTCGCGTGGCAACCGATATTCCCGATTATGTGCGCCAGACAATGGACGAAGTGCCCGCCGCCGGTTTCGATTGCCTGACGCCCGCGCCCGCCGATTGGGTGCAGCCATGGGATGACTGGTATTCCACACGGTATGAACAAAAAGCCCTGCGCGAAGGGCGTGCGCCCCATTACCTGACGTTTCGGCGCAATGAACACCCTGTGCGGGGGTGACGCTGGCGTGTGAAACTGGCTGGATTGCAACATTGAAGCACTTGCAAAGCCCGCGCTATCGGTGGGCCGGGGGCTGCCGATCCGACATGTGAGGGGTGCACTTTATGCAAGCTGCATACCCCTTACTTAAATGGCTTGGCGTGTCGCTGGCCAAATCGGCAGGCCGCGGGACGGCCCACCGATGGCGCGGCGGCCTACGGCCTTTGCTCCGCGCCTTGGGAATACCAAAACGCCCCATCCCGCCAGCGTCGACCCTGCCTGCCTAGCCTTAGCTGAAAACCACACCTGTCACGGACCCCGCCCCACGCAGCAGTTCCGCCGCTGACATGGCGCGCTTGCCTTCGCGTTGCACGTCAGTCACCTGCACCGCCCCCTTGCCGCAGGCGATTGTCAGCCCTGTCAGCACTTCGCCCGGTGCGCCGGTTCCGTCAACGGCCTGCGCTTGCAGCAGTTTCAGCCGCCCCAACGGGGTTTCGCACCATGCGCCCGGAAAGGGCGACAGCGCGCGGATCTGGCGTGCAACCTCATCAGCGGGGCGCGTCCAGTCAATGCGGGCTTCGGCCTTGTCGATCTTGGCGGCATAGGTGACGCCCGTTTCGGGCTGCGGTTGGGGCGTCAGGTCGGGCAGGCGGTCAAGCGCGCGGACAATAAGCCCCGCACCCATCTGCGACAGGCGGTCATGCAGGGTCTGGGCGGTGTCATCGTCGCCAATGGGGGTGGAGTCAAACAGCAGAACCGGCCCTGTATCCAGCCCCGCTTCCATCTGCATGATGCAAATGCCGGTGTCATCATCGCCTGCCATGATCGCACGCTGGATCGGCGCCGCCCCCCGCCAACGCGGCAGAAGCGAGGCGTGGATATTCAGGCAGCCCATGCGCGGCGCATCCAGCACAGCTTGCGGCAGGATCAGCCCGTAGGCCACCACTACGGCCACATCCGCGCCAAGGGCTGCAAATTCGGCCTGCGCCTGTGCATCCTTCAGGCTGACGGGGTGGCGCACAGGCAGGCCAAGTGCATCGGCGCGCGCATGCACCGCCGTCGGGCGGGGCTGTTTGCCACGGCCCGCAGGGCGCGGGGGCTGGGTATAGACGCACACGACATCATGCGCGGCATGGATTGCATCAAGTGCGGCAACCGAAAAATCCGGCGTGCCCATGAAGATAACGCGCATTCAACCCGCCTTTCTGGCGCGGCGCAACAGCATGTCGCGCTTCAGCTTGCTTAGGTGGTCAAAATACATCTTGCCGTTCAGGTGGTCGATCTGGTGCTGCACGGACGTTGCCCAAAGACCCACGAAATCACGGTCTTCGGGTGCGCCGGTGTCATTAATAAACCGCACCGTCACGGCGCGGGGCCGGTCGATGCTGGCCCAGACACCGGGCAGGTTGGGGCTGGCTTCGTCATGGCTGCGCATCTGCGCGCTGGCGTGCAGAATTTCGGGGTTGGCCATGCGCACCACCTGCCCGCGATTGTCCGACGCGTCCACCACCGCCAGCCGCAGCATGACGCCAATTTGCGGCGCGGCCAGCCCGACACCGGGCATCGCTTCCATCGTGTCGATCATATCCGCCCAGATGGCGCGAATGTCGTCGGTAATTGCATCAACCGGTGCCGCAGGACTGCGCAGGCGTTTATCAGGCCACGGGATACAGGGCCGCACACTCATCCACGGGCCTGTTCGCGTTTCAGTTTGACCATCTTGCGCGTGATCATCTGACGTTTGATCGCGCCCAGATGGTCGATGAACAGCTTGCCGTTCAGGTGGTCCAGCTCATGCTGTGCACAGGTGGCCCAAAGCCCGTCAAATTCGTCTTCGTGCATTTTCCCGTCAAGGCCCATCCAGCGCATGGTTACCAGCTTGGGGCGGGTGACTTCGGCGTAGTGTTCGGGGATGGACAGACACCCTTCTTCATAGGTGTTCATCTCGTCCGATGTGGCGATGATTTCGGGGTTGATCAGCACCATGGGGCGGGGGGCCTCGCCTTCTTCCTTGACGCAATCGATGACGAACATGCGCTTTAACACGCCCACTTGTGGCGCGGCCAGTCCAATGCCGGGGGCATCATACATGGTTTGCAGCATATCTTCTGCCAGCTTGCCAATATCAGGGGTTATCCCGTCAATCGGGGTGCAAGGCTTCTTCAGCCGCGGGTCGGGGTGTATCAGGATCGGGCGCAGGGTCATGATTTGCGATTTAAGCCAAGCCACACGCCTGTTCAATGGGGCATTTTCCGCTTGCAGCGCGCACGCGCACAGGCCAGCTTGTTCCAAAACCGGAGGCACCTCATGAATTTTGACCAGATCATCGACCGGCGCGGCACCCATTCCATGAAATGGGACATGATGCAGGACCGCTATGGCGTATCCCCCGACACCGGAATTTCCATGTGGGTGGCCGATATGGACTTTCGCCCGCCTTCCTGTGTGCAGGACGCGCTGCAAAAGGCGGTGGACCATGGCGTGTATGGCTATTTCGGTGATGATGATGCGTATCGCGCCGCAATTTGCTGGTGGATGGCAAACCGCCATGGCTGGCAGGTGGATTCTGCCCATATTTTCACCACGCACGGGTTGGTGAATGCAGTTGGCCTGTGTTTGCACACATGGACACAGCCGGGTGACGGGGTGGTGCTGTTCACGCCCGTCTATCATGCCTTTGCGCGCACCATTCACGCCGCAGGGCGCAAGGTGGTCGAATGCCCGCTGGCGCTGAATGAGGGTGCCTATGAAATGGATTTCGACGCCGCTGATGCACTGATGACGGGGCAGGAACGCATGCTGATCCTGTGTTCACCGCATAACCCCGGCGGGCGTGTGTGGACGGCGCAGGAATTGCGTGATGTCGCCGATTTCTGCGCGCGTCATGATCTGCTGTTGGTGTCAGATGAAATTCACCATGATCTGGTCATGCCCGGTGCCACGCATGTTCCCATGCCGGTGGCCGCACCGGATTGCGCGGACCGTCTGGTTATGCTGACCGCCGCATCCAAGACATTCAACCTTGCTGGCACGCATTGCGGCAATGTCATCATTGCCGATGACAAATTGCGCGGGCAGTTCGCCACGACAATGGCCGCGATGGGCATTTCGCCCAATTCCTTTGGTCTGCATGCGGTGACGGCGGCGTATTCGCCAGCGGGCGCGGAATGGGTTGATGCGCTGTGCACCTATCTGGATGGCAACCGGCGGGTGTTTGATGCAGGCATGAATGCCATTCCCGGTGTGCAGTCCATGGCGTTGCAATCCACCTATCTGGCTTGGGTGGATTTTTCGGGCACGGGCATGGACCCGCAGGAATTCACCGCAAGGGTCGAGCGTGACGCCCAAATTGCCGCCAATCACGGGCCGACATTTGGCACGGGCGGCACATCCTATCTGCGTTTCAACCTTGGGGCGCCGCGATCAGTGGTTGAAACTGCGGTGGCGCGCTTGCAGGCGGCGTTCAAAGACCTGCAATAGGGTGTGTGCGCAGCTAATGCACAGGGCGCGTGCGTGAATGCAGATTGCGCCACCACCACCTTGGCCCATATGTCCATCCAAGCAAATGGAGGGTTTAATATGGGCCGATTGATTGACGGCGAATGGTCAAGTGAATGGTATGATACCAGTAAAACCGGCGGCGCGTTCAAACGCGACACGTCGCGGTTTCGCAACTGGGTCACAGCAGATGGCAGCGCAGGGCCATCGGGCGAAGGCGGGTTCAAGGCGGAAGCGGGGCGCTATCATCTGTATGTGTCTTATGCATGCCCATGGGCACATCGCACACTGATTTTCCGCAAGCTGAAAGGGCTGGACGGGCTGATTGACGTGTCGGCGGTTCACCCCGACATGCTGAATGACGGCTGGACCTTCGCAGAGGATTTTGACGGTGCAACCGGCGACCGGCTGTTCGGGCATAAATTCATGCGCGATGTCTATACACAGGCCGATCCAAAGATTTCAGGCCGCGTCACGGTGCCTGTGCTGTGGGACAAAAAGCGCGGCACAATCGTGTCGAACGAGTCTGCCGAAATTATCCGCATGTTCAATTCAGCCTTTGACGGGCTGACCGGCAATACTGACGATTACTACCCGCAGGCGCTGCGGGCCGATATTGAGGCCGTGAACGACCGTATCTATGACACGGTGAACAATGGCGTTTACAAATCCGGCTTTGCCACAACCCAGGCCGCCTATGATGAAGCGGTGGTCCCCCTGTTCCAGTCCCTTGACTGGCTGGAGGACCGCCTGACCGGGCAGCGCTACCTGATGGGTGATACCCTGACCGAAGCCGACTGGCGGCTGTTCACCACATTGGTGCGGTTTGACAGCGTGTATCACCTGCATTTCAAATGCAATCGCCGCCGGATTGTGGATTACCCCGCATTGTGGGCCTATACGCGCGATCTGTTCCAGCATGCGGGTGTCGCGGAAACGGTGAATTTTGCCCATATCGTGCGGCATTACCATTACAGCCACGATACGATAAACCCGAACCGGATTATTCCCATCAACCCGGATCTTGATTTCAACGCACCCCATGGTCGTGCCGCGCTTTGATCAGGCGCTGCCGCACTGTTCACACAAAAGCGATTCCCATAAGATTTGTCCTGCGCTAACGTGGGACAAATTTTTAGGGGGTGGTATGCGTTTTCTTCCGGTTCTGGCGGCAGTTCTTAGTTTTGGTTTGGGCGCAACGGCACAGGCGCAAAGTTGCGGTGGCAATTTCGGATCATTTGTTCAGGGCCTGAAATCAGAGGCAGCGACCCGCGGCTTTGACCGCGCGTTGATTGAAAATTTCTTTGCCAATGTCCGGCATGAACAATCTGTTCTGAATGCGGACCGGCGGCAGGGCATCTTTCAACGCCCGTTTCTGGATTTCTCGCGCGCGTTGATTTCGCAAAACCGGATGAATGCGGGGCGGGCCAATGCCGACCGTCACGCGAATATTTTTCGCGCGGCGCAACAGACCTATGGTGTTCAACCGGGCATTTTGTTGGCGTTCTGGGCGTTTGAGACGGATTTCGGCGCGGTTCAGGGCGATTTCAACACCGTGAACGCGCTGGTCACGTTGTCGCATGATTGCCGTCGCCCCGAATTGTTCCGCCCGCAGGTGTTTTCCGCGATTGAAATGTATCGCCGTGGCATGCTGGACCCCGCACGCACGCGCGGCGCATGGGCTGGCGAAATCGGCATGGTGCAGAAATTGCCGTCGGACATCATAAATCATGCGGTCGATGGGGACGGTGACGGGCGTATTGACCTGCAAAACTCTGTCCCCGATTCCATTCTTTCGGCCGCGTCCATGCTGCGCGCCAAGGGCTGGCGCGCGAACGAGCCGTGGATGCATGAAGTCGCCCTGCCAGGCGGGCTGGACCTGACCCAGACAGGGCTGCGCACCGAACTGACTGTCAGCCAGTGGCAACAACTGGGTGTGCGTCCCACCCATGGCAGCCTGCCATCGGGGAATATGCGCGCGTCTGTCATCCTGCCGCAGGGCCATCGCGGACCAGCGTTCATGGTGTTCCCGAATTTCAACACGCTGTTTGAATGGAACCAAAGCTTTATCTACATCACCACAGCCGCCTATTTTGCCACGCGCCTGATGGGGGCGCCTGTCTATCAGGCCGGCAATCCCGAACAGGGGCTGAATCAGGACCAGATGCGCCAGTTGCAGCAAAAACTGGCACAGCGCGGGTTCGATGTGGGCGGTATTGACGGCATTCTGGGTGCAAATACGCGCGCGGCGGTGCAGGATATACAGGCGCAGCTTGGCCTGCCCGCAGATGGTTGGCCCACGCCGCAATTGTTGCGCATGCTGTAGCGCGATTGCGGCATTTCAGGCGCTTGTGCAAATTTATGTTGGTTTTGCGCGGATTTTCTTACACTCTTCACGCCTGCGTGAGGGTCGCGCAGAAGAAATGTAATTGTGCAAGTTAATGGAGTGACGCCATGGGACGCAGGGATGATTTGATTGAACGCTATGCTTCTGATCTACGGGAAAAATGCGGGGTAAACCCCGATATGGAGCTTCTGCGCAAAGTGACGATAGGATGTGGCCCATCCATCTATAATGCAGATGCCAGCACCGTTGCGGCCACCCAGCAACACGAACTTGATACTGTGCGCAGGGGCTTTTTGATCAAGAAACTCGGTTTGCCCGACGGGCCGGAACTGAACGCCGCAATTGATGCGGTCATTGAACAATATGGCCGGTCAGAACGGAACAAATACCGCGCGGTTGTCTATTATTTGTTGGTCAGGCATTTCGGCAAGGAAGCTGTCTACAACTAACCGCAGTAATTCAATTTTTAGGTTTTGTTCGCTTGTAATTGGCGGGCATGACTGCTTTGATCTAAGGGCGGGTCAGGATGGCCGGCCTTTTTCTTCCGGTGCTGTGAAGGGCATATGGGTGAGTGGGGCCGCGATCTATGCGCGGCCCCGTTTCCTTATTATTTGCCTTTATGTCCGGTTTGACACGGCATTGTCAGATGCCGGTCCAGAAATGACCTTTTTCCGGCAGTATTCCGATTGTGATGGAATTTTTCAGGCGGTAGGTTGAAACAACCCGACGCAGACCCTTATCTGTGCGTTGTAGGTGCCGTTGGCGCCGCCAGAACAAAGGACTTGGTCATGAGTGAATTCAGCAGTTTCCCGGTTTTGCCGCTGCGTGACATGGTGGTGTTTCCCCATATGATTGTTCCCCTGTTCGTGGGGCGGGAAAAATCCGTGCGCGCACTGGAAGCTGTGATGGCGGATGACAAGCAGATCCTGCTTGTCTCGCAAAAAGATCACACGCAGGAAGATCCGGGCAGTGATGACATTTACCGCATCGGTGTGCTGGCCAATGTCCTGCAATTGCTGAAACTGCCCGATGGCACAGTCAAGGTGCTGGTCGAAGGGCGGGCGCGTGTGCGAATTTCAGAGTTTTTGGAAAATGATGCCTATTTCGAAGCCCTGGTGCAGCCGGTGCCGGATAAACCCGGTGATACAGCCACAACGAAAGCGCTGATGCGTTCGGTTCAGGGTGAATTCGAACGCTATGCCAAGGTGCGCAAGAACATCCCCGATGAAGCGCAGACCGCCATTGCCGAAGCCACCGATTCTGCAACGCTTGCAGATCTGGCCGCAGGCCATCTGGGGGCCAGCGTTGAGCAGAAACAAGACCTTCTGGAAAAGCAGGATATTGCTGCCCGTCTGGAAGAAATTTACGGGCTGATGCAGGGGGAATTGTCGGTCCTTCAGGTGGAACGCAAGATCAAGACCCGCGTGAAAAGCCAGATGGAACGCACCCAGCGTGAATATTACCTGAATGAGCAGATGAAGGCCATTCAGAAGGAGTTGGGCGACGGCGAAGATGGCCAGAATGAAGTGGCCGAACTGGAGCAGCGCATCGCGGCCACCAAATTGTCCAAGGAAGCCCGCACCAAGGCCGAGGCCGAGGTCAAGAAGCTGAAGAACATGTCCCCCATGTCCGCAGAAGCGACCGTGGTGCGCAACTATCTGGACTGGATGCTGGCCATCCCGTGGGGCACCAAAAGCCGCGTCAAGAAAGATCTTGGCCGCGCGCAGGAAGTGCTGGATCAGGATCACTACAGTCTGGACAAGGTCAAGGAACGCATTGTCGAATACCTGGCCGTTCAGGCGCGTTCAGCCAAGCTGAAAGGCCCGATCATGTGCCTTGTCGGCCCGCCGGGTGTGGGCAAAACCAGCCTTGGCCGGTCGGTTGCGAAGGCGACAGGGCGCGAATTCATCCGCATCTCGCTGGGTGGTGTGCGCGACGAATCCGAAATTCGCGGCCACCGGCGCACCTATATCGGGTCCATGCCGGGCAAGATCATTCAGGCGCTGAAGAAAGCCAAGACCACGAACCCGCTGATCCTGCTGGATGAGATTGACAAGATGGGGCAGGATTTCCGCGGCGACCCTGCCAGCGCCATGCTGGAGGTTCTGGACCCTGAACAAAACTCCACCTTTGTGGATCATTATCTGGAAGTCGAATACGACCTGTCCAATGTCATGTTCCTGACCACGGCCAACACCTACAACATGCCCGGCCCGCTTCTGGACCGGATGGAGGTTATTCCCCTGTCCGGCTACACCGAGGATGAGAAGCTGGAAATCGCGCGGCACCATTTGCTGCCAAAATCCGTCAAGAACCATGGTTTGCGCCGCGGGGAAATGACGATTTCTGACGGGGCCATCACCGAAATCATCCGCCGCTATACGCGCGAAGCGGGCGTGCGGAACCTTGAACGCGAACTGAACAAGATTGCGCGCAAGGCGGTGACCAAGATCATCAAGAAGGAAACCGACAAGGTGATTGTCGCGCGGGACAACCTGTCGGATTTTCTGGGTGTGTCGCGGTTCCGCTTTGGTCTGGCCGAAAAGGAAGACCAGATCGGCGTTGTCACGGGCCTTGCATGGACACAGGTGGGCGGCGATCTGCTGCAAATCGAAGCGCTGCGCCTGCCGGGCAAGGGCCGGATGAAAACCACCGGCAAGCTGGGCGATGTGATGAAGGAATCCATCGATGCGGCAAATTCCTTCGTGCGCTCGATCGCGCCCGATATCGGGGTAAAACCGCCGCGTTTTGACGCGCTGGACATCCACGTTCACGTTCCCGAAGGTGCGACGCCAAAAGACGGGCCAAGTGCCGGCGTTGCGATGGTGACATCTATTGTGTCGGTGCTGACGCAAATTCCGGTGCGTCGCGATATTGCCATGACCGGCGAAGTGACCTTGCGCGGCAACGTGCTGGCCATCGGCGGGCTGAAGGAAAAACTGCTGGCAGCCTTGCGCGGTGGAATAACGACTGTTCTTATTCCGCAGGACAACGTCAAGGACCTGAGCGAGATCCCCGACAATGTCAAAGAGGGGCTGACCATTATTCCGGTCGAGAATGTGCGTGATGTGTTGGTGCATGCGCTTGTCTCGCAGCCAAGCCCCGTGGAATGGGATGAAGCGGCTGATGAAGCCGCGCGTCTGGCGCGGATCGCGGCGCCCTCATCGAATGACAAGCCCCGCGCCGCACATTGATGCGCTGACATGAAACCACGAAACCGCCCCCAAGGGGGCGGTTTTTTCTATGAGGTTTCGTTGTCTGCCCCTCTTGCGCAGGTGCAGTCTTGCGGGTAATGAACCGCACAGGGGGCGATTAGCTCAGCGGTAGAGCGCTTCGTTCACATCGAAGATGTCAGCGGTTCAAATCCGTTATCGCCCACCATTCCCCTTGATTAGTATGGCCTGCCCCGCGCAATTATATGTGCATCCGGTTGCGTGTTTCAGGCCCGTTTCACATAGAAAAAGGCCCGATCCAGTGACCGGGCCTTTTGGTGTTCAAGGGTGTTTCAGCTTAGCCTTTGCTGAATTCAGGATAGGCTTCCATGCCCAGTTCGGTTGTGTCCAGACCGGTGATCTGATCTTCGTCACTGACGCGGATACCCACGATGGCTTTCAGGATCAGCCACACAATCAGCGATGCTGTGAACATGAATGCACCGATTGCCACGATCCCGATGATCTGCGCTGACAGCGTCGCGTCGGGGTTGGTCAGAACAACCGCCAGCGTGCCCCAGATACCTGCGAACAGGTGAACCGGAATTGCGCCTACGACATCATCCAGCTTCAGCTTGTCCATCAACGGAACGGTCAGAACAACGATCACACCGCCAACAGCGCCGATCAGCGTTGCCGCACCCAGACCCGGTGTCAGGGGTTCTGCGGTGATCGACACCAGACCAGCCAGTGCGCCGTTCAGAACCATCGTCAGGTCAGGCTTGGTATACAGGAACTTCGACAGGATCAGCGCGGCAATCGCACCACCGGCAGCGGCCGTGTTGGTGTTTGCGAAGATACGGCTGACATCTGCAACATCGCTGACAGTGCCCATGGCAAGTTGCGACGCGCCGTTAAAGCCGAACCAACCCAGCCACAGGATGAACATGCCCAGCGTGGCCAGTGGCAGGTTTGAACCGGCCATAACCGTGACGCGGCCATCCTTGCCATATTTGCCTGCGCGTGCGCCCAGAACGATAACCCCGGCCAATGCAGCCCAGCCACCGGCACCGTGCACGATGGAAGACCCGGCAAAGTCAAGGAAGCCCAACTCGTCCAGGAAGCCTTCGCCCCAGCTCCAGCTGGCCTGAATGGGATAGATGATGCCGGTCAAGACAATCACAAACCCAAGGAAGGGCCACAGTTTGATGCGTTCAGCGACAGCACCCGATACGATCGATGCGACAGCTGCACAGAACATCAGCTGGAAGATGAAGTCTGACCCGATGGAGGCATACTCAACATCATCCAGATCCTCGAATGCGACGCCGACAGGTTCCAGTACGGTTGGCGCAATGCCACCCAGCCAGCCTTCGACAACCCAATCGCCCAGCGGGTACATCAGGTTAAACCCGACGACGAAATAGGCAACGGTCGCAACCGAAAACAGGGCTACGTTTTTGATAAGCTGCATTGTGGCGTTCTTGGAACGCACAAGGCCGGTTTCCAGCATACAAAAGCCGGCAGCCATGAAGAACACCAGAAAACCGCCAACCAGAAACAGCAGCGAGTTCATGATGAACACCATTTCCATGTTCAGGCGTTCAACTGAATCCATGCCGGTTTCTGCGACGGCGTCTGCCGCTTCCGCGGCTTCCTGCGCGAAGCCCAGACTGGGCAGCAGCGCAGCCGCGGCCACAAGGGGTATGAGTTTTTTAAGTTGCATCTGCATTTGTCCTTTTGGTCTTTTCCCAGAGTTTCCGCGTTTCAAAGTGCGTCGTCGCCGGTTTCACCGGTGCGCACGCGTGTTGCTGCCGCCAGATCCAGCACGAAAATCTTGCCATCGCCGATTTTGTCGGTGCGCGCCGTTTTTTGCAGCGTGTCCACGACCTGATCGGCCATGCCGTCGGACACAGCGATTTCCAGTTTCAGTTTCGGCACGAAATTCACGGCATATTCAGCGCCGCGATAGATTTCTGTATGACCTGATTGTGCGCCGAAGCCTTTGATTTCGGTGACCATCATTCCGCGCACGCCGATCGAGGTAAGCGCTTCGCGCACCTCTTCCAGCTTGAACGGTTTTATTGCCGCTATGATGTATTTCACTGTACGTTCCCCTTTCCACTACTGCAGGGACCCCCTCGGGCCTCAGGCACAATCAGCGCGGAAAGGGGGTAGGGCCTCAATCATTTGCCGTGCAACGGACGGCCTGAGATCATGAAAACCGAAAAAAAATGCACAAAATAGCATCGATGCACAAATAGTGGGCAAAACTGAATCGTGACTTGACGCAAACACCGCAACACATTGTTGCGAAGGTGCTGGTCAGATGCCATGTGCGATGGCAAAAGGGCGACAAAATTGGCAGTATGCCAGAATGGCATTGTAATGTGTTTGGGTTGAGCAGGTTGGTTTGAATGGGTGGTGCGGGAAATAAGCGCGGAAATCTGGTCGCGGAAAAGCGTGGTGCAAAAGCTGCACCGCGGTCCAAAGGCACGGGAACCTCGTCCAAGGCGGCGCGCAGGTCCAAACCAGCGCGCGCCAGGGCATCATCGGGCAATTTCATAACCCGCTTTTTCGGGGGGTTGTTCCGGTTCATCTGGCGCGTGGTCTGGGGCGTATTCTGGCGCACAACGGCTGTTATCGCGCTTATTCTGGCGGGTGCCACATTCTACTTCTATGCCAACATGCCACCCCTTGCGGATTTGCTGGATGCGCGCGCGCGCGGATCAGTCACCATGATGGACCGCGACGGCACTGTTTTTGCGTGGCGGGGTGAATCTTTTGGGGGGGCCATTACCGCAGATACTGTGTCACCTTATCTGAAGAACGCTATCATAGCGACAGAAGACAGGCGCTTTTACTGGCACTTTGGCGTGTCCCCGCGCGGTATTGCTGGCGCGATCCGGTCGAACATGTCGTCAGGGCGCAGTGCGTTTTCGGGTGCGGGCGGTTCGACCATCACGCAGCAGGTGGCAAAACTTCTGTGTCTTGGTGTGCCCTTTGATCCTGATGAATGGGAATCAGAAGCGGCCTATGAAGCTGATTGCCGTCGTGGCACTGTCTGGCGCAAGATCAGGGAATTGCCGTATGCTTTTGCACTGGAAGCCAAACTTTCAAAAGATGACATTCTGACAATCTACATGAACCGCGCTTTTCTGGGGGCTGGGTCGCGCGGTTTTGAAGCGGCAGCGCAGCGCTATTTCGGGCGTTCGGCAAATGAGGTTGGCCCGTCAGAGGCCGCGATGCTGGCTGGCCTACTGGTTGCGCCATCCTATTATGCGCCCACCCGCAACCTGACGCGCGCGCAGGCGCGGGCCAATGTCGTGATCAACCTGATGCATGAGCAGGGGCTTTTGACCGATTACGAACTGGCAGAGGCGCGGTCCTATCCCGCAACCTTGTCGGATTCTGCCGAAGCGCGCCGTGGCATCCATTTTGCCGACTGGCTTATGCAAAGCGGCCCTGCCTATCTGACGCGCGACACAACCGAAGATGTGATCATGCGCACCACCTTTGATGCGCGCCTGCAAGCCGCCGCAGAGGATGCAGTCACCGATGTGTTTGAAAACCGTGTCCGCGAAGGGTCCGAGGCCGAAGTGGCCGTGGTTGTCATGTCCGCAGACGGGGCCGTGCGCGCGATGGTCGGCGGGCGTAACCCGTCCGTTGGCGGGTTTAACCGCGCAACACAGGCGATGCGGCAGACCGGTTCGGCGTTCAAGCCGTTCCTGTATGCAGCCGCGCTGGAAAACGGGTTTGAACCGTTCGACATTGTCGAGGATGCGCCACTGACGATCAACATTCCCGGCTCTGGTCCGTGGTCCCCACGCAACTACACTGGCGACTTTCAAGGGTTTGTTACCCTGACCGAAGCTTTGGCCAAATCGCTGAACACCCCTGCGGTGCGCATATCCGAAGCTATGGGGCGTGATCAGGTGCGCGCCGTAGCCAATCAGTTCGGGCTGCGCAGCGAGTTGGCCGAAGGTCCGGCGCTGGCGCTTGGGGCATCGGAATCCACGCTGTTGGAAATGACCGCAGCCTATGCAGGTATTCTGAACGGTGGCAGTGCCGTGCGCCCGTTCGGCATTCACGATCTGACCCTTATGGGGGAATCAACGCCCTTGTTCGGGGCCAGCACCGGAATCAGTGACCGTGTTATCACCGAGCATTCGTCGCGACTGCTGACATGGATGATGAGCCGTGTTCTGGAAGATGGCACAGGAACCCGTGCGCGCCTGCCCGACCGGCAGGCCGCAGGTAAAACGGGCACAACGCAGTCCTTTCGTGACGCGTGGTTTATTGGTTTTACTGCGGATTATGTCACCGGTGTCTGGATGGGGTATGACGACAATTCACCCCTGACGGGCGTAACCGGCGGGGGGCTTCCGGCCGAAATCTGGCGCGAAGTCATGACACGCGTGCATCAGGGCTTGCCTGCGCGTGATCTGCCGATGCTGGAACCGCAGCGCCCCGTCATGGATGAACCTGCCGACCAGAATTTCCGCGCGGCCCCTGAACCCGCACGCGGCCCTGCATCATCACTGGATGACACCATTCGCGGGATACTGGGGTCTATTTTCGGCGGAAACTGATCTGGTGTATCAGGGCTGGCCCGTCAAAACCGTGCCAGAATAGTGTGCAACCCGTTGCGTGCTGTATCGATCGCGCCAACATAGCCCTGCACGACAGGGGCGGATGCGGGCAGCACGTCCACCAGTTGCGGGGCCACAACATACAGCCCGACCAACAGCGCCGCCAGAACGGGCGGCACGATGAAACCGCGCCAAAAGCTGCGTTGCCGTGCCTGCGTGGTCTGGGGAAGCTGGAAATCACCGCGACTGCGGGCCTCGCCTGCCGGTTCTAGTGTGGCGCTGATATCATCAATGTCGGGAAATGCGGATTGCGTGCCAGCAGATGAATGCGGCGTGGATACAGTATCATCACCCGATGATGCGGCCCCTGCCGACGGCCACGGTGCGCCCCCCAACAAGCCAAGGTCGGGCTGGGATTGCAGGCCTTCTGCTTCGCGTTGGCGCTGGCTTGCTTCGAACTGCGCTTCTTCGCGCAGGACATCCGCAACAGACGGGTCCAGTCTGCGCGATTTGGGTTTTGGCATGGTATCAGCAGGCGCGGCATCAGCAAGCGCTGCGTTTTCGGGCGTAGGGGCTGCGGCACTTTCTTCGGTGCTTTCGGCGTCGTTGTCCGGGGTCTGGTCCTGTGTATCGGGTGCGCGTTCAGCGGGGGCGGGCGTTGCCGGTGGGGCTTTCGCGCTGGCCGGATGCTGAAACCAGATATGGCTGCACGCCGAGCACTGCACCTCTCGCCCCTCTGCGGGCAGCAGGTCCGGTTCAATTTCGTATTGCGCAAGGCAACTTGGACAGGTGATACGCATCAATAGATCCTTCGCCTTGCGAAATGCAGGATTGGCGCTGTTCGTCATCTATTGTAGCAAGCGATCAGGCGTGTTCCAAGGTATTGCTGGCCTGACCGGACAACAGAAATGACCGGAATGGCACCAGCGGTGATGTTTGTGACGGCGCGTGCAGTGTAGAAGACAAGGATGGGTGCACTATGATCGCATTTCAGGATGTTGCCCATGACTATGGTGGCGGGCCATTATTCCGCGATGCGACCATAACTTTGGAAAAAGGCAGCTTCCATTTTCTGACCGGTCCTTCGGGGGCGGGCAAAAGCACGTTTCTGAAACTTTGTTATGGCGAACTGCGCCCGACATCTGGCAGTGTCGCCCTGTTGGGGCAGGACATGAACACAATGTCGCGCGACGATCTGGCCCGCACCCGCCAAAGGATTGGAATTGTGCATCAGGATTGCCAGTTTCTGGACCATCTGACTGTCGAGCAGAATGTGGCGCTGCCCCTAAGTGCGACAGGGCGCACCGTGTCGCAGGACAATCTTGCAGATTTGCTGGGCTGGGTCGGGCTGGCAGGGCAGGCCCGCGCGCTGCCGCCAACCTTGTCTGGGGGGGAACGGCAGCGCACCGCACTTGCGCGCGCCATCATTGCTTCGCCCGAGGTGTTGCTGGCAGATGAACCGACGGGCAATCTGGATTGGGACATGTCCCAGCGTCTGGTGTCCCTGATGGTGGAGTTGAACCGCATGGGCACGGCGGTTTTGATTGCAACGCATGACATGAACCTGATCCGCTTTGTGAAAACGCAAGTGTCTGCGCGGGTCTTGCGCATTGCGCGCGGCGAGGTGCAGACAGCCGGTGCGGATTTATGAACCGCTATCAGATATCCCGCCTTGTGGTGCCCCGCAGCGGGCGCGGGGTCTGGCTGGTCGGTTTAAGTGCGGCGGCAATGGCCTTTCTGGCGGTGTTTGCGCTGGCGTTGTCAGTTTCGGCGGCGCGGCTGGCGCAGAACTGGCAGGCGGCACTGTCCCAGACGGCGACCGTGCGGATATCTGCCCCACCCGAAGAAATGGTGGAACAAACCGCCATTGTGCTGGAAGTGTTGCGCACCACCCCCGGCATTGCTGACGCCCGCGAAATGACGGATGATGAACAGGCGGGCCTGCTGGAAGCGTGGCTTGGTCCCGACCTGCCGCTGGATGCGCTGCCTTTACCGCGCCTGATAGATGTAACCGAAACCCCGGGCGGGCCGGACAGGCAGGGTTTGCGCCTGCGGCTGTCTGCCGAAGCGCCCGGTGCGGTTTATGATGATCACACGCGCTGGCGCAGGCCGCTGGCCGAAGGGGCTGCGCGGTTGCGCCAGTTGGCGAACCTGTCGCTGGTGCTGATCGGGTCGGTGATGGCGGCGATTGTCATGCTGGCCTCCAGCGCGTCGCTTGCGTCAAATGCGCAGGTGATCCGCGTGCTGCGGCTGGTGGGGGCGCAGGACCGGTTTATTGCGCAAGCCTTTGTCAGGCGCATGACATTGCGCGCCACCTTGGGTGCGGCCGCAGGGGCCGCGCTGGGGGCTATTGCAATGCTGTTGCTGCCTGATCCTGCAACTGGCAGCAGTGTCCTGTCGGGGTTGGGGTTTCAGGGCATAGGCTGGTTGCTGCCAGTGTCCCTGCCTGTCGTGACGGCCATTCTGGCCTGGGCTTCTGCCAAGGCGACCGCCTTTGGCGTTCTGAAAGGAGTTACCTGATGCGCTATGCGGTCCAATGGGTCCGGTCTGTGATTTTCATTGCGCAGATGTATGTTGCAATGCTGGTTCTGGCGGTCGCATTCGCGCCCCTTGCACTGGTGCGGCGGGATATGGCGCTGCGGGCATGCCACAGCTTTTGCCATTATGTGCGCTGGTCCGCGGCATGGATTGCGGGCCTGCGTTCCGAAATTCGTGGCACTGTGCCCGATGGCGCTGTTCTGGTCGCGGCCAAGCATCAGTCGTTTTTTGACATTATCCTGATATTCGGGGCATTGCCGCGCCCGCGCTTTGTGATGAAGAAACAGTTGAAATGGGCACCGCTGCTGGGGTGGTATGCCATGCGTATCGGTTGTGTGCCCGTTGATCGCGGCAAGCGCGGGTCGGCGATCAAGGACATGATGAAACGTGTCGCGGCAGGGCAGGAAGAAGCGGGTCAGCTGATCATCTATCCGCAGGGAACCCGCGTCGCGCCAGGTGCAAAAATGCCCTACAAGGTGGGCACGGCGGTTCTGTATGACCAGATGCGCGGGGAATGCGTGCCGGTTGCCACCAATGTGGGCATGTTCTGGCCAAAACACAGCCTGTATCGCAAACCCGGTCTGGCGGTGGTGGAATTCCTGCCCCCCATTCCCGCAGGTCTGGCCCCGCGCGAATTTCTGGTCCAGATGGAAACGGTGATCGAACAGCATTCCGATGAATTGATGGCAGAGGCGGCGTTGAAATAGCCTGACCACCCTGCGACCGGCGAAGTGACGCAAGGTTTTTTTCAAAATACCCCCGCGTCGACTGAACGTCAGGGCTTGTTTGCATCGCTATAGTGGGGAATGTTGACCTAACGCCTGTATCGAAAACGCGGGTGAGGGAGGATACCTTGAACAACATTGCACCAGACCGTCCATGGCTGGCGGCATATGGCAGCGACATATCGCCCATGCTTGCCCCGTCGCCCTATGCCAATCTGGCTGAACTGGTGCAGGATGCCTGCACGAAATTCGCCAGGAACAAAGCCTTCACCTGTGTTGTGCCAAATGGCATGAGTGGCACCCACACATTCGCGCAAGTGGGCAAGCTGTCGGATGAATTTGCCAGTTTCCTGCGCCATGAATGCGGTTTGAAACGGGGCGCGCGGGTGGCTGTGCAACTGCCCAACGGGCTGGCCTATCCGGTGGCGGCCTTTGGTGCGTTCAAGGCGGGCTGCGTTCTGGTCAATACCAACCCGCTTTATACCGCATCCGAGATGACACATCAGTTCAATGATGCCGGGGTCGAGGTTCTGGTGATCAGCGACATGTTTACCGACAAGCTGGCCGAAGTGATTCCGCAGACCGGCATTCGCCATGTTGTACTGGCAGGTGTGCCCGAATTTTTCCCACGCGTGCCGGAATTCATAATCCGCAGCGTCCAGAAAGTCTGGACACGCAGCCTGCCGCCCTTGCCCAAACTGGGTGTGCCGGTCCTGCGCATCCGCGAAGCGCTGCGCAAGGGGCGCGCGCATCCCAAAGTCACCGATTGGGATGTATTGAAACCCAATGATCTGGCCTTGTTGCAATATACCGGCGGCACCACGGGTGTGGCCAAGGGCGCAATGCTTAGCCATGGCAATATTCTGGCCAATCTGGAACAGGTGCGCGCCATGGGGTCGCATCATATGACGGGCAAGGATTGCGTGCTGACTGCGTTGCCTGTCTATCATATCTTTGCCTTTACGGCCAATTTGATGACGTTCTTTGCACTTGGGGCGCGCAATATTCTGGTGCCTTCGCCGCGCCCTGTGCAGAATATCCAGCGGGCGCTGGAAAATTACCCTGTGACATGGATTACCGGCGTCAACACGTTGTTCAACGGGCTGATGAATGAAGAATGGTTTGCGGCCTATCCGCCGAAAACCCTGACCGCAGCCATCGCGGGCGGCACGGCCCTGCATGGCGCCGTGGCTGAACGCTGGCAAAAGATCACCGGCACCCGCGTGGCCGAAGGATACGGGCTGACCGAATCCTCGCCCCTGGTGACATTCAACCCGCTGGAACAACCCATGCGCGCAGGCTCCATCGGGGTGCCGGTTCCGGGAACGGAAGTTGCGCTGGTCGATGATAATGCCGACCCCGTCGATGACGGACAACCCGGCGAATTGCTGGTCAAGGGGCCGCAAATCATGCTGGGCTACTGGAACCGCCCTGATGATACGGCCAAGACGGTGCAGAATGGCTGGCTGTTCACCGGTGACGTGGCCACGATGGACGAAGACGGCTATCTGCGCATCGTGGATCGCAAGAAAGACATGGTTCTTGTCTCGGGCTTCAATGTCTACCCCAATGAGGTCGAGGATTGTCTGGCCAAACTGCCCACAGTGCTGGAAGCCGCTGTCGTCGGCACACCAGACGCAAAATCGGGCGAGGCGGTGCGCGCCTATGTCGTGCGAAACCCCGACCAGCCCGATGAATTGACCAAGCAGGATGTGATTGCGCATTGCCGCAAATATCTGGCCGCCTACAAGGTGCCCAGAAGCGTGATTATCCGCGATGAGCTGCCGAAATCCCCTATCGGGAAAATCCTGCGCAAGGACCTGAAGGCCGAAGTGCGCGCCGAATTCGCTGGAAAGGTCTGATGCCATGCTGACAGAACTGGAAACCACGCTACTGGGTATCATGATGATGGTGATTATGCTGGGCATGGGGGCCAGCATGACACCGCGCGATTTTCTGATCGCCTTTCGCAAACCGAAGGGGATTCTGGTCGGGCTGGTAAGCCAGTTTGCGGTCATGCCCTTTCTGGGGTTCCTGCTGGCGGTGTTGCTGGGTCTGCCGCCTGCGCTGGTTGTGGGGCTGTTGCTGATTGCCTGTATGCCGGGCGGCACAACATCGAATATATTTGCCTATTTCAGCAAGGGCGTGCTGGCGCTGTCCATCATGATGACCACTGTGTCCACGATGGCGGCTGTGGTCATGGTGCCGGTTCTGCTGTCGTTTTTCGGCGGGCTTGCGGGTGTGGGCGCGGATTATGTTATCCCGCCGGGCAATGTAGCGCAAATTCTGGCCGTGTTGCTGGTGCCCACAATGCTGGGCATGATCTTGCGGCGGATGAACCCGAATGTGGGCGCGACCGTGGAATTGATCGGGTCTTTCATGGGGGTGGTGGTGATCTTGTTCCTGATCATCAGTTGGGTGCCGCGCAATTACCAGTTGTTGCTGGACACGCCCGCGCCGATTTATGCAGCAACCATCGGCATTGGCCTGATTGGCATGTTGTTTGGTTATTGGGTTGCGCGGGGGTTGGGGCAGGACACCAACCGCGCCCGCACCATCAGTCTGGAAACGGGCATTCAGAACGGCCCGCTGGCGGTGCTGGTTATCACGCTTAGTTTCACAGCGGCGCAGCAACAGGCGGTACTGCTTATTCCGGTGCTGTATTCGCTGTTCATTGTGCTGAGTTCCACCGCAGTGATGCTGTGGTATCGCCGCAGCGCCACGCGCGAAGCGCTGGCCCGTGACGCCGCCAAGGTCATACAGGACGCGTGATCACGGCTTGATTTCCCGCGCCCCTGCCACATTTTGCGGTTGTGCAGGGGCTGGCCCTGCCATGCATTGCGGGGGATGAATGGACCCGATTCTGGTTCCAAAACCTGAAGGGTTGTTTTGTCCGGCGGGCGGGTTCTTTATTGACCCTGTGCGCCCTGTGGCACGTGCGCTTGTCACCCATGGCCATGCCGACCACGCCCGCGCGGGGCATGGGGCCGTGATGGCCACGGCGCAGACACTGGACATCATGGCGCTGCGCTATGGCGCGGAATTCACCCAAAGCCGCCAGCCTTATGACGGGCCGGTACGCATTGGCGATGTGACGGTCAGCTTTCACCCTGCTGGCCATGTGCTGGGATCGGCGCAGATTGCGGTCACCGGCGCACAGGGGCGCATTGTTGTGTCGGGCGATTACAGCCGCGTGCCAAACCCCGCCTGCGCGCCGTTTGAACCCGTGCCCTGCGATATTTTCGTGACCGAAGCGACATTCGGCCTGCCAGTGTTCCGCCACCCTGACCCGTTGGGTGAAATCGCCAAACTTCTGGCATCTGTGCGTGCGCAACCTGACCGCGCACATCTGATCGGCGCTTATGCGCTGGGCAAGGCGCAGCGCGTTATCATGCTGTTGCGGCAGGCAGGCTATGACGGGCCAATCCATATTCACGGTGCGTTGCAAAAACTGTGCGATTATCACATTGCCCAAGGTGTGGCGCTGGGGGATTTGCGGCCTGCCACCCTTGAACGCGGGCGCAAGCCGGATTTCGCGGGCGCAATCGTGCTTGCGCCGCCATCTGCCTTTGCGGCCACATGGTCGCAGCGTTTTCCCGATCCGGTCATCTGCTTTGCATCCGGCTGGATGCAGGTGCGTGCCCGCGCCCGCCAGCGCGGTGTTGAATTGCCGCTTCTCATATCCGATCATGTGGACTGGCCCGACCTGACGCGCACCATCACCGAACTGGACCCCGCGCAGGTCTGGGTCACCCATGGGCGCGAAGACGCGGTCATGCGCTGGTGCAGCCTGAACGGGCGCGCCGCCCACCCCCTGCGCCTGATAGGGTATGAGGACGAGGCAGAATGACAGGCGGTCTTGCGGCATTCGCGCGGCTGCTGGAACAGCTGGCCTTCACCCCGCAGCGGTCGGGTAAGGAACGGGTGCTGGCCGACTGGTTCGCCACCCAGCCCGACCCCGAACGCGGGCTTGCACTGGCCGCCCTGACCGGTGATCTGGATCTGCGGCAGGTGCGCCCGTCCCTGTTGCGCGGGCTGGTGTCAGGCAGGGTCGATGCCGAACTGTTTGCCCTTAGCTATGATTTTGTGGGTGATCTGGCGGAAACCATTGCGCTGATCTGGCCTGTGGACGGTTCTGAAAACCCGTCATTGGCCGATGTGGTGGGGCAGTTGCGCGACACATCCAAAGCGCGCCTTGGGGATGTGATTGTGGCGCTGCTGGACAATCTTGGCCCGTCACAACGCTATGCGTGCCTGAAACTGGCGACAGGGGGCTTGCGTGTGGGCGTGTCGGCGCGGCTGGCGCGCACGGCATTTTCCAAATGGGCCAACCTGCCCCTGACCGAGGTTGAGGAGATTTGGCACGGCCTGACGCCCCCCTATCTGGACCTGTTCGCATGGGCGCAGGGTGGCGCGAAGCCTGAAACTGCCGCCTATGCGCCGTTTCGCCCTGTCATGCTGGCAACCGCATGGGATGCGGTCACCATGGCGGCCCGGTCCCCTGCCGATTTTGCGGCGGAATGGAAATGGGACGGCATTCGTGTGCAGGCGGTCAGTGACCGTGGCACGCGGCGTCTGTATTCCCGCACCGGCGAAGATATATCAAACGCGTTTCCCGATGTGCTGGCCCTGCTGGAATTCGACGGGGTGCTTGACGGGGAATTGCTGGTCCGGCGCGACGGTATTGTGGCCCCGTTCGGGGATTTGCAGCAACGCCTGAACCGCAAGACCGTCAGCGCCGCCATGCTGCGCAGCCACCCTGCCGGATTGCGTGTTTATGATGTGCTGGTCTGGCAGGGGCAGGACATGCGCAACCAGCCCTATGACGCGCGCCGTGCGGTGCTGGATGCGGCCACCCCCGCGCTGCCCGCGCAGATTGACCACTCGCCAAGGCTGGATTTCACAACATGGGACGATCTGGCGGCCCTGCGCGCCAACCCGTCCGATCCGGTGATCGAAGGGGTGATGATTAAGCGCCGCGCCAGCCCCTATATCGCGGGGCGCGCCAAAGGGCATTGGTTCAAATGGAAACGCGACCCTTTCGTGATTGACGCCGTGTTGCTGTATGCGCAGCGCGGGCATGGCAAGCGGTCGGGCTATTATTCGGATTTCACTTTCGGGGTGTGGGACGGGGATGTTCTGGTGCCTGTCGGCAAGGCGTATTTCGGGTTCACCGACGCAGAACTGAAGGCGCTGGACCGCTTCGTGCGCGACAACACAACCGACCGCTTCGGCCCCGTGCGCGCGGTCAAACCGCTGAAGGTGGTCGAGGTTGCGTTTGAAGGGTTGAACCGGTCCCCGCGCCACAAATCCGGTGTGGCCATGCGCTTTCCGCGGATCAGCCGCATCCGCGATGACAAACCCGCAGCACAAGCGGACACGCTTGAAACGCTGCAAGACCTGCTGCCGAAATGACATTGCCGCCCCCTGTTCAGGACTGGTTTGCAGCCCAGGGCTGGCAGCCCCACCCCCACCAGATTGCGCTGGCGGGCACAGATTGCGACACGTTGCTGATTGCGCCCACCGGCGGGGGCAAGACCTTGGCGGGATTTTTGCGCAGCTTGTGCGATTTGCAACAGCCCTATACGGGGTTGCACACGCTGTATGTGTCGCCGCTCAAGGCGCTGACCCATGACATTGCGCGCAATCTGGCGCGGCCCGTTGCGGGGCTGGGGCTTGATATCCGCGTTGAGGACCGCACCGGCGACACCACCGCCACGACCCGCGCGCGCCAGCGTGTTGACCCGCCGCATATTTTGCTGACCACACCTGAATCACTGGCGCTGATGCTGTCCTACCCGGAAGCGCCGCGCATTTTTGGCACGCTGCGCCGTGTCGTGATTGACGAAATCCACGCATTGGCCGAATCCAAACGCGGCGACCAGCTTATGCTGGGGCTGTCGCGGTTGCGCAGCCTTGCGCCTGCGCTGACGGTTACGGGCCTGTCGGCAACTGTGGAAAACCCAGCCGCGCTGGCCGCGTTCATGGGTGGCGCGCAGGTCTTGCACGCGGACCCCGGCCCCACGCCCGATATTGCCATGCTGCCGGTTACCACACCCCCGCCATGGTCGGGCGCAGGCGGGCATTATGCCGCGCGCGATGTGATGCGCGCGATAGAAGACGCGCGCATGACACTGGTGTTCATCAACACCCGCGCGCAGGCGGAGCTGTTCTATCAGGCGCTGTGGGAGGTGAATGACACCAACCTGCCCATCGGGCTGCACCATTCCAGCCTGTCGCGCGATGTGCGCGCGCGTGCCGAAGCGGCCATGGCCGCCGGACAGTTGCGCGCCATGGTCTGCACCGGCAGTCTGGATCTGGGCATTGACTGGGGCGATGTCGATCTGGTGTTGCAGGTGGGTGCGCCCAAGAATGTCAAACGGCTGGTCCAGCGTATCGGGCGGGCAAACCACCAGTATAACACACCATCACGCGCGCGGATCGTGCCCACCAACCGGTTCGAAGTGTTGGAATGTGTGGCCGCCCTGCAAGCCGTGCAAGACGGCAGGCTGGATGGCGACCCGCGCCCCGCAGGCGGGCTTGATGTGCTGTGCCAGCATATTCTGCTGATGGCCTGTGCGGGGCCGTTTTGTCCAGATACCCTGTTCCAAGAGATCACGCGCGCCGGTCCCTATGCGGCTGTGACGCGCGCTGAATTCGATGCCTGCGTGGAATTTTGTGCCACTGGCGGCTATGCGTTGCGGGCCTATGACAGGTGGCAAAGGCTGGTTCTGCGCGGCGGGCTGTGGCAGTTGCGCGACCCGCGTGCGGCCCGCGACATTCGCATGAATATAGGCACCATCACCGCGTCAGAAACGCTGAAAGTGCGCCGCAAGGGACGCGGCGGCATGCCATTGGGCGAGGTGGACGAGGGTTTTGCCGCCAGCCTGACGCCGGGGGATACGTTTCTGATTGGCGGGCAAACAGTACGCTATGACACGCTGCGCGATATGGTGGTCGAAGTGACCCTGCAACCCGCCCGACAGCCGAAAATTGCAGTGTTTGGCGGGTTGAAGATGTCCACATCCACCCTGCTTAGCGACCGTGTGCTGGCCCTGATCGGCGATCCGGCGCAATGGGGGGCGCTGCCGGCCGCAACTGCGCAATGGCTGCGCCTTCAGGCGGATATATCGCAACTGCCCAAACCCGGAACGCTGACTTGCGAAACCTATTCGCGCGGGGGGCGGGCGTATTTCTGCCTGTACGGGTTTGCGGGGTATAATGCGCATCAAACGCTGGGCCTGTTGCTGACCCGCCGGATGGAAGGGGCGGGCCTTGGCCCATTGGGGTTTGTGGCCACGGATTATGCGGTTCTGGTCTGGTCACTGGACGCGGTGACAAACCCCGCGCCCTTGCTGGACCCGCATGGCTTGCGCGATGGGCTGGCCGACTGGCTGGCCGAAAATGCCGTGATGAAGCGCAGTTTCCGCGCGGTGGCCACGATTGCGGGTCTGATCCAGCGCAACTTGCCCGGCAAACGGAAAACCGGCAAACAGGCCACATTTTCCAGCGATATCCTGTATGACACCTTGCGCAAATACGACCCCGACCATTTGCTGTTGCGCATTACCCACGATCAGGCGGCGCATGGGCTGGTGGATTTCGGCCGTATTGAACAAATGCTGCGCGACCGCCCGCAAATTGTGCATACCACATGCGCGCGCGTGACGCCCCTTGCCGCGCCCCTGATGCTGGAGGCAGGGCGTGTGCCCATTCGCGGGCTGGGTCATGAACGCCTGCTGGATGAAGAAGCCGCGCGCATGCTGGCAGATGCGGGGCTGGCATGAACGGGTATGACTTCAGTTTCGCGGGGGCGCAGTTCACGGCACGCCCCACAGGTGCGCTATGGTGGCCTGCACAAAACACGTTGATCGTGGCTGACCTGCATCTGGGCAAATCCGCGCGTATGGCGCGGCGCGGCGGTGGCCTGTTGCCCCCGTTTGAGGCGCAAGACACCCTGCACCGGCTGGCGCAGGACGTGGGCGCAACAGGGGCCGCGCAAACCATCTTGCTGGGCGATACGTTCGACGATGATGACGCGGCGGGGGACGTGACGGCTGGGCCGCACTGGCAGCGGTTGCAGGACATGACGCAACTGGTATCCATCAGCGGCAATCATGATCCGGCCCATGGTGCGCCGGACGTGACGCTTGCGGGCATTGCCCTGCGCCATCAGGCCGCACTGCACGGCGCCCCCGATATTTCAGGCCATTTCCACCCCAAATTCAAACTGGCAGGGCGCGGATATGCAGCGTTTCTAGTGGGCAGGGATCATCTGATATTGCCCGCCTTTGGCACTTATACAGGGGGGCTGGACGCAAACAGCCCCGTGTTGACGGGGCTGGTCGGGCCGGGGCTGGCCATTTTGACAGGGCGCGTTGCGCGGGCTGTGCCCTATGGGGCTGTCAGGCCAGCCGCCCGTGGCAATGCTTGAACTTCTTGCCGGACCCGCAAGGGCACAGATCATTGCGACCGGGGTTGCCCCATGTCGCGGGGTCGGCTTCGTCAAACCCGTCCACAATGGGTGCGGGCGCTTCGCCTGCGTTTTCTGCGGCAATTTGTGCGTTATGTTGTTGCAGGGCCATGCGCTGCAACATCGATTTCTGTTCTTCTTCTGACAGCGGGCGGATGCGCGACAGATAGGCCGACACATCTTCGCGCAGCGAATTCAGCATCGCTTCAAACAGCAGGAACCCTTCGGCCTTGTATTCGTTCAGCGGGTCTTTCTGGGCATATCCACGGAAGCGCACGGCAGAACGCAAATGATCCAGTGTCATCAGATGTTCGCGCCACTTGCGGTCAATGGTTTCCAGCAGGATCTGCTTTTCCAGATTGCGCAGCGTATCAGACCCGAACTGCTCCTGCTTCTGTTCCATCAGCGTATCGGACGCTTCGCAAAGCCGCTCGCGCACCACGTCCTGATCGACGCCATCTTCTTCGCCCCATTCGACAACAGGCAGGTCCAGACCCAGCTTGTCGCGCACGGCGGTATTCAGCGCGTCCATATCCCATTGTTCGGCATAGGAATTGGGCGGCATATGGGTGTCGACCAGATCATCGACCACCTGATGGCGCATATCTTCTATGATTTCGGACAGATCATCCGCTTCCATGATATCGCGGCGTTGTTCAAATACAACGCGGCGCTGTTCGTTCATCACGTTGTCGTATTTCAGCAATTCCTTGCGAATGTCGAAATTGCGTGCCTCGACCTTGGCTTGTGCCTTCTCCAGCGATTTGTTGACCCATGGGTGAACGATGGCCTCGCCTTCTTTCATGCCAAGGGTGGACAGCACTTTTTCCAGCCGCTCAGACCCGAAAATGCGCATCAGGTCATCTTCAAGCGACAGGAAGAATACAGAACGCCCCGGATCGCCCTGCCGCCCGGAACGGCCGCGCAGCTGGTTGTCGATGCGGCGGCTTTCGTGGCGTTCGGTGGCCAGAACGAACAGACCGCCTGCCGTGATGACCTTGGCCTTTTCTTCCGCGACTTCGGCCTCGATGCGGGCGCGCAATTCAGCGGGGTCGGCATCCGCGTCCGCGTCCAGCGCCTGCATCACCTGCATGTCGACATTGCCGCCCAACTGAATATCGGTGCCGCGACCGGCCATGTTTGTTGCGATGGTCACCGCGCCAAAGCGGCCTGCATCGGCCACGATCTGCGCTTCCTGTTCGTGCTGGCGTGCGTTCAGGACATTATGCGTGATCTCTGCCTTGGTCAGCAGTGCGGATAATTCTTCTGATTTCTCAATGGATGTGGTGCCCACAAGGATGGGCTGGCCCTTTTCATGCGCGGTGCGGATTTCCGACAGCACACCATCCAGCTTTTCTTGCGATGTGCGATACACCTGATCATGTTCATCCAGACGCGAGATCGGCAGGTTGGTCGGGATTTCGACCACGCCAAGGTCGTAGATTTCGCGGAATTCCGATGCTTCGGTGGATGCCGTGCCCGTCATGCCCGCCAGTTTTTTATACATGCGGAAGTAATTCTGGAACGTGACCGATGCGTAAGTCACGTTTTCAGGCTGGATGGCAACGCCTTCCTTGGCCTCGATCGCCTGATGCAGTCCTTCGGACAGGCGGCGCCCTGCCATCATGCGCCCTGTAAATTCGTCGATCAGCACAACCTGTCCGTCGCGGACAATGTAATTCTGGTCCTTGTGGAACAGTTTATGCGCGCGCAGGCCCTGATTGACATGATGCACAAGCGATGTTGATTCAGGGTCGTACAGGGATTGTTCTTCGGTCAGCAGGCCCGCTTCGCGCAACTGTTCCTCGATAAACTCGTTGCCGTCCTCGGTCAGGGTCGCATTGCGAATTTTTTCGTCGATGGTGAAATGCTCTGTGGCCAGGTTTGGAATCAGTTTGTCGACCTTGACATACAGATCGCTTTTGTCTTCCGCAGGGCCGGAAATGATAAGCGGCGTGCGGGCCTCATCAATCAAGATGCTGTCCACCTCGTCGACGATGGCGAAGGCATGGCCGCGCTGGTTCATATCTTCCAGACGCATGCGCATGTTGTCGCGCAAATAATCAAAGCCAAGCTCGTTATTGGTGGCATATGTCACATCGGCGGCGTAGGCGTCTTTCTTTTCGGCATCGGGTTGTTGGGAATAGACGACCCCGCACCGCATACCAAGGCGCTCAAACACCTTGCCCATCCATTCGGAATCGCGTCTGGCCAGATAATCGTTGACGGTCACGACATGCACGCCGTTGCCTGTCAGTGCGTTCAGATAGGCAGGAAGTGTGGCCACAAGGGTCTTGCCCTCGCCGGTTTTCATTTCGGCGATATTGCCCTGATGCAGGAACATGCCCCCGATCAACTGCACGTCAAAAGCCCGCAGCCCCAGCGCGCGGCGTGCCCCTTCGCGGCAATTGGCGAAGGCTTCGGGCAGAATGGCGTCCAGTGACTCGCCGTTTGCAACGCGGGCTTTCAGTTCTTCGGTTTTGGCAACAAGCCCTTCATCGGACAGGGCCTGAAACTCCGACTCCAATGCGTTGATCTTTGCAACAATCGGGCGGGCTGCTTTGACCTTGCGGTCATTTGCAGTGCCGAAAACCTTTTTCGAAATCGCGCCCAAACCCAGCATTCTGTCTCCGCCTCGTTCCATCTGATGCGACCCGTTTTGACGGCCGCTAAAGAAATCGTCATGTTGCACTAATGCTGCCGGGGTTGTCGGAACGCGCTGGCTTCCATAGAAGGGCATGTGAACCGCGCGGCCCCTAGCAATGCAGAACCAGTCTGCGATGTAATGGTCGACCCCAAAAGTGTCAACGATGTGCGCCTGTCGCACAGGGAAAGGAACAAGAATATGGGCAGATTTACACGAATGAGTGTTGTTCTTGCGGCAGGGCTGGCGTTTTCCGCGCCCGCCATTGCGCAAGATGACGTAACGCGCGACACGGTTCTGGCAACCGTGAACGGTACCAGCATTACATTGGGCCACCTTCTGGCTGCCCGCGATGTGCTGCCCGAACAGTTCCGTGACCTGCCCCCTGATGCGCTGTTTGAACCGCTGGTCGAGCAACTGATCGAGCAGACTGCCATCATGCAACAGGCCGAAGGCACGCTGAGTGCGCGCGAACAGATCATGCTGGAAAACGAACAGCGTGCATTTGTCGCCAACGCAGCCCTGTCGCGTGTCGCAGAAAATGCGGTCACTGATGATATGATCGACGAAGCCTATGGCGCATTTGTAACCGAGTTTGACGGCCAGGAACCCACGCCTGAATATAATGCATCGCATATCATCGTCGAAACCGAAGAAGAGGCCGCAGCCCTGCGCGCCGAGCTTGATGACGGTGCGGATTTTGCCGAACTGGCCCGCGAGCATTCGTTCGACGGTGCGGCTGCAAATGGCGGGTCGCTTGGCTGGTTCGGACCGGGCGCAATGATCCCGGAATTCGAAGAAGCTGTCGAAGCGCTGGAAGTTGGCGAATATATGGGCCCGCTGGAAACCCAGTTCGGCTGGCATCTGGTTTTGCTGAATGACATGCGCATGTCGCAGGCGCCGGAACTGGAAGAAGTGCGCGAAGCACTGGTTCAGAATATCCAGCGCGAAGCCGCACAGGCAGAACTGGAGCGCGCGACTGAATCTGCCACGATTGAACGCGCCTATGAAGGGCTGATGCCCGATGTCATGAACCGCTCAGAGCTTCTGGACGACTGACAAGACTGGGTGTAACCTGACAGCATAGCGCCGACCCGGTTGCGGGTCGGCTTTTCTTTGGGGAAGTGTGATGGGCGCGAAAAAGAAGCTGAAGAAAAAGATCAAATCGCTGAAGGCACAGGTAAAACAGGCCGCGCAAGGCGTGGCCCGGAATGCACCTTTGGTGTCGCCGCTGGCACCTGCGCAATTTCCTGATCTGCCCGCCATCCGGGGGGTGCGTCTGGCCACGGCGGCTGCGGGCGTGCGCTACACGGGGCGCACTGATGTCATGCTGGCGGTGCTGGACCCGGCTTCGGTTGTCGCGGGTACCTTCACCCGTTCTGCCACACGGTCGGCATCGGTGCTGGATGCACAGGCCAAGATCGCGGGCGACGGCACCGAAGGGGCCGCTATCCTTGTCAATTCCGGCAACGCAAACGCGTTCACCGGTGCGGCGGGGGTGGCTTCGGTCACCGCGCTTGGCACCGCCCTGTCGCAAAAGCTGGGCCTGCCTGCCACGCGCGTCTTCACATCCTCGACCGGTGTGATCGGCGAGCCGCTGCCGCATGACCGCATTATCGCGGTGCTGGATGAACTGACCGTCGGGCTGTCCGGCGCGGCCTTGCAGGATGCGGCCCGCGCCATCATGACAACCGACACGTTCCCCAAAGGGTCCAGTGTCACAGCCGATATTGACGGTTCGCCCGTTACGATCGCGGGTATCGCCAAAGGGTCCGGCATGGTTGCGCCCGATATGGCAACGATGCTGGTCTATATCTTCACCGATGCAAAGATCACGCGCCCTGTCTTGCAGTCCATTCTGTCGCAGCAGACTGACCGCAGTTTCAACTGCATTACCGTGGACAGCGACACATCAACATCCGATATGGTGTTGGTTGGGGCCACAGGGCAAGCCGACATGCCCGTGATTGATGATGCCGCCAGTGACGCAGCCCGCGCGTTTTCAGACGCCTTGGGCAAGGTCATGCTGGATCTGGCGCATCAGGTCGTGCGCGATGGCGAAGGGGCCACAAAATTTGTGGAAGTGTCCGTGTCCGGCGCGCGTTCCGACGCCGATGCGCGCAAGGTCGCCATGGCGATTGCGAATTCACCCTTGGTCAAAACCGCAATCGCGGGCGAAGATCCGAATTGGGGCCGTATTGTCATGGCCGTTGGCAAATCCGGGGCCGAGGCCGACCGCGACCGCCTGTCAATCCGGTTCGGGCCGCATCTGGTGGCTTTTCAGGGGCAGGTTGCGCCCAGTTATGCCGAACAGGTGGGCGCGGAATATATGCGCCAGCAGGATCTGGTGATCGGGGTTGACCTGCGTCTTGGCGTGGGCGCGTCAACGGTCTGGACCTGTGATCTGACGCACCGGTATATCGACATCAATACGGATTACCGTTCGTGAAGCTGGTTCTGGTTTCTGCCGTTGCGCTGATTGATGCTGACGGGCGCGTTTTGCTTGCACAACGCCCCGAAGGCAAATCCATGGCGGGCTTATGGGAATTTCCGGGCGGCAAGGTGGAAGCGGGCGAAACCCCCGAAACGGCGCTGATACGCGAGTTGCACGAGGAACTTGGCATAAACACATCGTCTAGCTGTCTTGCGCCACTGACATTTGCCAGCCATGCCTATGATGATTTTCATTTGCTGATGCCGCTATTTGCCTGCCGCAAATGGGACGGGCAGGTGCAATCGCGCGAAGGGCAGGCGCTGAAATGGGTGCGCGCCGCAAATTTGCGGGACTACCCGATGCCCGCCGCAGACCTGCCCCTGATACCGATTCTGCGCGACTGGCTGTAAATGCGGCCCTGCGTGTTTCCGAATTTTGCATTCAACACGTCAAATTCCAAAACTGTTTCGATTTTGGAAACGACCGTTTGCGCCTTTGTCAAAAACTTTGTCAGAATTAAGGAAGCAGAAAGGTCTAAGCGTTGTTTTGGTGGCGAAATCTGGCACATTGGTACCAACGCCGGTTCGGGGGCTATCCTTGCGGAACACGGCACCGCGAAAAGGGACTAGACCATGATACGCACGATCAAGATCGGCAAATATATCACCGCTCAGGGTGTTTTTGTGCGCGCATTGGGGAATGGTCACATTGTAATTCGGGCAGGAAAGCAAACGCTTACTGGCCGCCCGATCTCCGCCCGTGTCGCCTGACCAACGGCACGTTTACTGCTCGGATCGCCCTGACCCTTCGGTCAGGGCGTATCTATTTCAAGCCCCCTTGTTCCGGCGCTTGTTGTGAACGTCAGTCAACTTCGCGGGCTTCATCGACCAGCATGATGGGAATGCCGTTGCGGATGGGAAAGGCCAGATGCGCCGCCTTGGACACAAGTTCCTGCGCCTGCGCATCATAGCTTAGCCTGCCTTTGGTCAGCGGGCATACAAGGGCTTCCAGCATGCGCCTGTCAAAATTCCGGCCAGGGGTTTCGGTCATTGCATCGCCTCGTCCGGGCCACCGCGTAGTGCGAATTCCATCAATGTGACCAGCGTTTCGCGCCTTGTTGTCAGGGACGGGGCTTCCAGCAGGGCCTGTTTGTCGTCGGGTTCCAGCGGGCACAGCATGGACAATGAATTGATCAGCAATTCATCATCCGCTTCGGTCAGGCTGTCCCAATCGGTCGACAGGCCATGAATGGTAAAGAAGCGCTTCAGCACATCGAAAAACTTGTCGCGGTCAAACCCGCTGTCTTGTTCGTCGTCGCCGCAATCGCGTTCGAACCCGTCCCAGTTTACTTCTGCGCGGCGATAGGGTGTGAAACCCGACACTTCCTGACGCAGGCGAAACCGTGAAATACCTGTCAGCGTGATCATATAGCGCCCGTCTTCGGTTTCCGAAAATGCGGTCAGACGACCGGCACAACCGATACTGTGCAACGCCTTTTCGTCGCTTTGCGGAACACTGCGCGGCTGGATCATTCCGATCAGCCGCTGGGGTGTTTTCATGCAGTCATCCAGCATGGCCAGATAACGGGGTTCAAAAATATGCAACGGCAGCCGGGCGCGTGGCAACAGCAACGCCCCCGGCAGCGGGAACACGGGAATCAGGTCAGGAAAATCTTTTATACGCGCCATGAAAGTGAACCTAACCCGCAAACCAGCTTAGGCAAATATCATCGAGCTAAGTTTGCGCCGTCCCTTGGTTGCCAGCGGGTCATTCGGCTTCAATGCGTCAAAGATCGTGAACAATTGCGTCTTGGCAGCGCCATCTTGCCAGTCGCGATCACGGCGGAACAATTCCAGCAATTCGTCGATTGCGGCTTCGATCTGGTCGGTTGCATACAGCGCTTGCGCAAGATCGAACCGCGCCTGATGGTCATCTGGGTCCGCCTGAACCTGTGCGCGCAGGTCGTCCACTGGCCCGGCACTTTCGGCCTGACGGGCAAGGGCCAGCTTTGCGCGTGCGGCCTCCAGCTCTGTGGTGGTGGCGATGGCGGCGGGGACATTTGCGATCAGGGCTTCTGACTGATCCAGATTTCCGGCGGCGATATGGGCACGGGCCAACCCGCCAAAGGCGCGTGCGTTCTCAGGCTCTTCTGCCAGAACGGCGGCGAAAACCTGCGCCGCATCCGTGGCCGCACCCTGTTCCAGCATGTTCTCTGCCTCGTCCAGTGCAGCGTCCAGCCCGTCATCACCCGCAGAAAGTGCTGCCAGCTTGGCCACAAATTCCTTCAATGCGGCGGGGGGTTGTGCGCCTTGAAACCCGTCAACCGGCTGGCCCTGATGAAAGGCATAGACGGTCGGAATGGATTGAACCCGCAACTGACCGGCGATTGCCTGATTTTCATCAATGTTGATTTTGACCATGCGCACCTTGCCACCGGCGGCGCGAACTTCTGCTTCCAGCGCGGGACCAAGGGTTTTGCAAGGCCCGCACCATGGCGCCCAGAAATCGACGATAACCGGCACGTCCTTGCTGACTTCGATAACCTGCGTCATGAAATCACGGTCCGTGCCGTCGGTGATCAGGGTTTCGTCGGCTGCATTTTTGCCTGCGTTCAGTTCCAGCATTTTCGCCCTCTGTATTGCTATTTTGCCTTATATGGGCAGTAGATGTGCCAAGGCCAAGGGGGTGGCCCGTTTCAGTTGGCATATCGTGCTTGATCGCGTGGGGCAAAGAAAAAACCGCATGCGCGGGCATGCGGTTCCTTCAGATCGGATATCACGAAACCCTTAGGCCATTGCGGCCTGTGCCTTGGCCACGATCTGGCCAAATGCTTCGGGTTCATGCACGGCCAGATCGGCCAGAACCTTGCGGTCCACTTCGATACCGGCCAGACCCAGTGCGTTGATAAAACGCGAATAGGTCAGCGACGGGTCGATTTCACGCACGGCCGCGTTGATGCGCTGAATCCACAGCGCGCGGAAGTTGCGCTTGCGTACCTTACGGTCGCGTGTTGCGTATTGGTTGGCCTTGTCGACCGCCTGCGTTGCAGTGCGGAAATTGCGCGACCGCGCGCCATAATAGCCTTTTGCGGCTTTTACGACCTTGCGGTGACGTGCATGGGTGACTTTGCCGGAAGTAACTCGGGACATGACAGCGCCTCCTTAGCGGTCGTAGGGCATATATTTCTTGACGATACGCGCATCCTGATCAGACAGGATGGTATTGCCGCGTGCGTCGCGAATGAACTTCTTGGTCCGCTTGATCATGCCGTGGCGTTTGCCGGCCTGACCTGCTTTGACCTTGCCGCTGGCGGTCATGGAAAAGCGCTTTTTTGCGCCTGATTTGGTCTTCATCTTGGGCATTTCCGACTCCTTAGTTCGAAAACCGGTTTAAGATGCGACTCGGCATGCCACATGGCCGGACACATCAACTAGAGCGTGCTCGCTACACCAGAAGTTTGGGGCGTGCAAGCCGGATCGGCTAGAAAAGTGCCATCATTTGCGCGGCCAATGCCACTGTAAGTTCCGGTATGTCGCGCAGGGAATACATGCCTTCGGGGCGTTGAACCCAGACCCAGGCCAAAAGCCCGGCACTGCCCAACAGTAAAATCCCGCCTAAAACGGGTTTGCGGTTATCCGCCCATGCGGAAAGCGCGCTGACCAGTGCCAATGGCACCAGATACACGCCCAGCAGAAACATGGTTTCTAAGTCCATAACCACCACGCGACCAAAGGCGTGGTCAGGTTACTCTGGCTCTCCCTGAACAATCAAGTGTTCCGCGCAGGGGGCAACGCGCAGAATATTGGTGGTGCCGGGCTGGTTGAACGGGATGCCTGCGGTCACAAGGATCTGGTCCTTTTCGGTCGCGAAGCCGTATTTGCGTGTCACGCGCACCGCATTGATGACAGCCTGCTTGAAGCGCTCGACCTCGGTGACCTGTTCGCAATGCACACCCCATGTCAGCGAATAGCGCCGCGCAACGCCGACAAAGGGCGTCAGCGCCAAGATTGGCACATGCGGGCGTTCACGCGCGACAAGGCTGGCCGTGGTGCCCGATTCGGTAAAGCAGCAAATGGCGGCAATATCCGTTTTCTCGGCCAGTTCGCGGGCAGCCGCGACAATGCCATCGGCAATCGAATGGTGGTTCACATGCTTGCGCGACGCGTCGATCACATCAACATAGTTCGGGTCGCTTTCAACCTCGATCGCGACATTGTTCATTGTGGTCACAGCTTCAATCGGGAACTGGCCTGCGGCGGATTCGGCCGACAGCATCACCGCATCTGCGCCTTCATAGATGGCGGTTGCCACGTCTGACACTTCGGCGCGGGTTGGCATGGGGCTTTCGATCATGGATTCCAGCATCTGGGTTGCCACGATCACAGGTTTTGCAGCCGCGCGCGACTTGCGCACCAGACGTTTCTGAATGGGCGGCACATTCTGGACGGGCAGTTCCACACCCAGATCGCCACGCGCCACCATGATGCCATCAGACACGGCAAGAATTTCGTCAAATGCCTTTACGGCGGCGGGTTTTTCAATCTTGGACAGAATTGCCGCGCGGCCCTGTGCCAGTTCACGCGCTTCCAGCACATCGGACGGGCGCTGCACAAATGACAGCGCCAGCCAGTCGACACCCAGACGGCAGGCAAATTCCAGATCCTTGCGGTCCTTTTCGGACAGGGCTGCAACCGGCAGCACAGCATCGGGCACGTTCACGCCTTTGCGGTCCGAAATGACCCCGCCGACGGTGACAGTGCAATCCGCGAAATCCGGCCCGCAGTCATTGACTTTCAAACGCACCTTGCCGTCATTCACCAGCAATTCCGCGCCGGGTTCAAGAACTTCAAAAATTTCCGGGTGGGGCAGGTTTACGCGCTTTTCATCGCCCGGTGTGTCGTCCAGATCAAGGCGATACGCCTGCCCGACCTGCAAATCCACAGGACCATCTGCAAAAGCCCCAATCCGCAATTTCGGCCCCTGAAGATCCGCCAGAATGCCGATAGGGCGGCCCAGATCGGCCTCGACCTTGCGGATAATGGCGTGACGCTGGGCCGTTTCCTCATGTGTGCCATGGCTCATGTTCAGGCGGAACACATCGGCGCCGGCCTCAAACAGGGCGCGGATCATCTCATAGGTGGACGAGGATGGCCCAAGTGTGGCGACAATCTTGATCATGCGGTGGCGACGTAGGGCAGTCATGCAAGGTCCTTTCAGGCGGGTATGACCCCGAAATGCGTTCAGCCGGTTGTGCAGGCACCTTATTGCAGCCATGGACAATCTGCTGAAGTTGTTAGCGCAAACGGTTATCATTTTGGCGCAGAATATCAAGCCCCATGATACTGTCAGCTTGACGTCGGGCACAAGAATGAACAGGTGCCCAATACCAACCCGCAGGAGGAATTGATGGACGACAACACGCGCACCGAACTGGAAGCCGCCGCATTTCGGGCACTTCTGGCGCATCTGGACAAACGCAACGATGTGCAGAATATCGACATGATGAACCTTGCCGGGTTCTGTCGCAACTGCCTGTCACGCTGGTATCAGGAAGCAGCCAACGCGCGCGGGCTGGACATCGACAAGGATGCCGCGCGCGAAGCGATACATGGTATGCCTTATGCAGACTGGCGCGAAAAATACCAGACAGAGGCAGGCGCGGACAAACAGGCCGCGTTCACGAAGTCCTTTGCCGAGAATGTGACACAGCCCAAAGACGGATAGTCTGGGCTGTCCCCGAAATGGCGCTGGCCCTCAGATCGCGGATTTACGGCTTTCTTCAATGTAGATTTCGCGCAAACGGGTGGCCAGCGGCCCCGGTGCGCCAGTGCCCAGCTTTGTCCCGTCAATTTCCACCACCGGCATCACAAATGCACTGGCAGAGGTAACGAACGCCTCATCCGCGGCTTTTGCCTCTTCCACGGTGAAACTGCGTTCCTCGACCGGCATTTGTGCCTCTCGGGCAAAGCGCAACACGGCTGCGCGGGTGATCCCGTGCAGAATGTCATTGGACAGCGCACGGGTGATGATCCGGCCATCCTTGATGATATGGGCGTTGTTTGACGTGCCTTCGGTCACCAGCCCGTCCTGAACCATCCATGCATCATCCGCGCCTTGCTTGATGGCCATCATCTTGCCCATGGACGGATACAGCAGTTGCACGGTCTTGATGTCGCGCCGCCCCCAGCGGATATCGTCAATGGTGACAACCTTGATACCTTTTTGCGCTTTCGGGCTGTCCACCAGTGCGGGGTTTGACTGGCTGAACAGCACGACCGTCGGCGTGGTGGTTTCAGGGTCGGGGAACACGAAATCCCTGTCGTCGGGTGCACCGCGCGTGACCTGCAAATAAATCATGCCCTGTTCGACGTCATTCTTTGCAACCAGTTGGCGATGCACCTCCAGCCAGTCTTCGCGCGGCAGGGGGTTTTCAATGTCCAACTCCCCAAGCGACCGTTCCAGCCGCTGGAAATGCCCGTCAAAATCGATAAGCTTGCCATCTATGATTGTTGTGACTTCATAGACACCATCAGCCATCAGAAAACCGCGGTCAAAGATGGACACCTTTGCCTCGTCCTCGGGCAGGTAGTCACCATTCACATAGACGATACGGCTCATGTTCTAGAATCCTTCGGGCAATTTGCGCACGGCCCCCATGGCCGCCGATGTGGTCAGCGCAGCATAGGCACGCAGCGCCGTTGTAACTTTGCGCGGGCGCGGCTTTGCGGGCATCCAGCCCTTCTCATCCTGTGCGGCGCGGCGCGCGGCAAGGGTTGCGTCATCCACGGCCAGATGAATGGTACGGTTGGGAATGTCGATCTCGATCATATCGCCGGTTTCCACCACACCGATCAGCCCGCCTTCTTCAGCTTCGGGGCTGACATGGCCAATCGACAGGCCCGATGTGCCGCCAGAAAACCGCCCGTCGGTTACCAGCGCACAGGCCGCACCCAGACCTTTGGATTTCAGGTAACTGGTCGGATACAGCATTTCCTGCATGCCCGGCCCCCCGCGCGGCCCCTCATAGCGGATGATCACCACCTCACCCGCCTTCACCTTGCCAGTCAGAATGCCGCTGACCGCGTCATCTTGCGATTCATAAACCCGCGCAGGGCCTTTGAATTTCAGAATGGAATCGTCCACGCCGGCGGTTTTTACAATGCAGCCCTGTTCGGCCAGATTGCCAAACAGCACCGCAAGCCCACCATCCTGGCTAAACGCATGCTCCTTGTCGCGGATCACGCCGTTCTGGCGGTCCATATCGACGGACTCATACCGGCGATCTTGTGAAAACGCAGTCGTCGTGCGCACGCCACCGGGGGCTGCGGCAAAGAATTTGTGAACATCTGGGTTGTTCGTGCGCCGAACGTCCCATGTGCTCAGGGCCTCGGCCATTGTGGTGCTGTGAACTGTCGGCAAATCGCTGTGCAGCAGGCCTGCGCGGTCCAGTTCCCCAAGGATCGACATGATGCCACCGGCGCGGTGCACATCTTCCATATGCACATCATCCTTTGCGGGCGCGACCTTGCACAGGCAGGGCACGCGCCGCGACAGGCGGTCAATATCCTGCATGGTGAAATCAATCTCACCCTCATGCGCGGCCGCCAGCAGGTGCAGAACCGTGTTCGTGGACCCGCCCATGGCAATATCCAGCGACATCGCATTCTCGAACGCCTTGAAGCTTGCAACATTGCGCGGCAATACGCTTTCGTCATCTTGCTCGTAATACCGCTTGGCCAGATCAACGATGACACGGCCGGCGCGCAGGAACAGCTGCTTGCGGTCGGCATGTGTGGCCAGCGTCGACCCGTTGCCAGGCAGCGACAGACCCAGCGCTTCAGTCAGGCAGTTCATGGAATTGGCGGTGAACATGCCAGAACAGGACCCGCATGTCGGGCAGGCCGCTTCTTCAATTGCCTGAACCTGCGCGTCGGTGTATTTCTCATCTGCGGCCGCAACCATCGCGTCGACCAGATCCAGCGCCTTGTCCACGCCATCCACGTCGATCTTGCCCGCCTCCATCGGCCCGCCGGACACGAACACAACCGGAATATTCAGCCGCATGGCCGCCATCAGCATGCCCGGTGTGATCTTGTCGCAGTTGGAAATGCACACCATCGCATCTGCGCAATGGGCATTCACCATATACTCGACCGAATCGGCGATGATTTCACGCGAAGGCAGGGAATACAGCATCCCGTCATGGCCCATGGCAATGCCGTCATCCACCGCAATGGTGTTGAATTCCTTGGCCACGCCACCGGCTTTTTCGACCTCGCGCGCGACCATCTGGCCCAGATCTTTCAGATGCACATGGCCCGGCACGAACTGGGTGAAGCTGTTGACAATGGCAATGATGGGCTTGCCGAAATCATCTTCCTTCATCCCCGTTGCGCGCCACAGGCCGCGTGCGCCTGCCATGTTGCGTCCATGTGTCGTCGTGCGAGAGCGGTATCTTGGCATCTGGCTGTCCTCCGGTTTCGCGCAATGCATAGCGCATGCGCGGGGCGTGGGAAAGAGTAGTCAGCCCCAAAGTGCAGGCAAGGGGGGGTGTGCGCCCTGTTCATCATAAATCAGTGGCGGATCACGATCCTCTGCCAGCAAAAGCGGGCCGTCAAGATCGACAATATCCGCCCCTTGCGCCACCAGCACCGCAGGGGCCATGGCCAGCGAACTGCCCACCATGCAACCCACCATCACGCCAAACCCGTCCGCGCGCGCGGCGTCGCGCAGCGCCAGTGCCTCTGTCAGCCCGCCTGTCTTGTCCAGCTTGATATTCACCATATCATACTTGCCCTTCAGCGTAGGCAGGCTGGTGCGGTCATGGCAGGACTCGTCGGCGCAAACCGGCAGCGGGCGCGCAATTTCGCCCAGCATGCCGTCGTCACCTGCGGGCAGGGGTTGCTCGACCATGGCCACGCCCAACCCTATCAGATGGGGCGCAAGCTCTGCATATACCTCGGCACTCCAGCCTTCATTCGCGTCAATGATAATGCGCGTATCGGGGGCCCCGCGCCGCACGGCTTCCAGCCGCGGCATATCGTCAGGGGTTCCCAGTTTGATCTTCAGCAAGGGGCGCGCGGCATGGCGCCGCGCCGCCGCTTCCATCTTGTGGGGCGTATCCAGCGACAGGGTAAATGCCGTCACCAGCGGTCCGGGTGCCGTCAGGCCTGCCAACTCCCATACACGCTTGCCTCGCCGCTTGGCCTCCCGGTCCCACAAGGCACAATCAACGGCATTGCGCGCGGCACCGGCTGGCAAAACATCCTGCAACGCCTCCCGCCTGATTCCGTCCGCCAGCGCTTCAATCTCGCGACTGACCGACTCAATACTCTCACCATATCTTGCATAGGGCACACATTCCCCGCGTCCGCTTGCACCGTCACGCTGCACGCTGACCGTCACCACATCCGCATGGGTCCGGGATCCGCGCGCGATTGTAAACACCTCGGCCAGTCGAAACCTGTCATGGGTCACTGTCAACATGTCCTGCCCTTTTCATTCTGGTTCAAATATCCTGGGGTGAATGGGGCCGCAGGCCCCAGAGGGGCAACGCCCCTTTCCCATAGCATATGCCGCGCGCGACTATAGCGCGGCCAGCGCATCCACCAGTTTTCCCGCCCCGTGACGATACGGGTCCACAGTCGGCAGGCCCATCTCCGCCTCGACCCTGGCGCAATACTCCAGCGCGTCCTGCTCGCTCATGGCGGCCGTATTGACAGAAATGCCCACGACCTGTGCGGCCGGGTTTGCCACCCGCGCCAGATGCAGCGCAGTGTCGCGCAAATCTGTCAGGTCCGGCAGGGCATAGCCGGGCAGGCCGCGCATATGCGTGCGCGTGGGTTCATGCGACAGGATCAATGCGTCGGGCTGTCCGCCATGGATCAATGCCATGGTCACACCTGAATAGGACACATGAAACAGGCTGCCCTGCCCTTCGATCAGGTCCCAGTGGTCAGCCTCATTGTCCGGCGTCAGCCACTCGATGGCGCCTGCCATGAAATCCGCGATCACGGCATCCAGTGGCACACCGTCGCCGGTTATCAGAATACCGGTCTGGCCGGTCGCGCGAAACGTGGCTTTCATGCCGCGCGCGACCATTTCGCGCTCCATGCACAGGGCCGTATACATTTTGCCCACCGAGCAATCGGTTCCAACTGCCAGACACCGTTTGCCGCTGCGCCTTTCACCATTGGCGATGGGGTATTTCACCGATGGAACACGCACGTCATGCAACTGGCGTCCTGTCGCCTCGGCCACGGCTTTCAGGTCCGGCTCGTCGCGCAGCAGGTTGTGCAGCCCCGATGCCAGATCGAAGCCTTCTTCAAGGGCCGTCACCAGAACCTTTTTCCAGGCGCTCGAAATGACGCCGCCGCGATTGGCCACGCCGATGACCAGCGTTTTGGCCCCCGCCGCTTTGGCGTCGGCCAGTGTCATGTCAGGCAGGCCCATATCTGCGCGGCACCCCTCCATACGGAACTGGCCGATGGCGTAATCCGGGCGCCAATCCTTGATGCCCTGCGCGACCTTTGCGGCAAGCGGATCGGGCGCATCGCCCAGGAACAGCAGGTAAGGGGTCTGAATCATGGTATGCTCCTGAAGGATGTTGAACTTTGCCGTAGTTTTGCGCGGAATTCGGGCAAGTATATCGTTAATTGTAAGATAAGCAGACGCGTTTGAGCAAGATTATCGTGCAGAACGACAATCATGCGCAGATTTTTTGCGTTCGCCTGTTTGATCGCCATCGCTATCGTGCAGGTGCAGAAATTGCCTTGCGAAGCGATGCGCAACATTATAACCCAAAGCAAGGTCAAATCGAAATTTACTGTCCAATGAGGTGATGAATGAGCTTTCGTATCCAACCGGCCCCGCCTGCGCGCCCCAATCGCTGCCAGTTGTTCGGGCCAGGTTCGCGCGTTGCGTTATTCGGGAAAATGGCGGCATCGGCTGCGGATGTCATCAACCTTGATCTGGAAGATTCGGTCGCCCCGTCCGACAAGGACACGGCGCGTGCGAATATCATCGCCGCGACCCATGATGTGGATTGGGGCAATAAATACCTGTCGGTGCGTATCAACGGGCTGGATACGCCATTCT
Source organism: Paracoccaceae bacterium (assembly GCA_020832445.1). Taxonomy (GTDB): domain Bacteria; phylum Pseudomonadota; class Alphaproteobacteria; order Rhodobacterales; family Rhodobacteraceae; genus Roseinatronobacter. Next base: position 744 of record JAFIEO010000030.1, on the reverse strand, counting down.
GGTATCGTGATGTTGTTGATTTGCTGGAACAATCCAGCGACCGGCTGGACCAGATCATGATCCCGAAAGTGGGCTGTGCAGCGGATGTTTATGCGGTTGATGCGCTGGTCACGGCCATTGAAGCAGCCAAAGGGCGCACGCGGCGTATCAGTTTTGAAGTGATCATCGAATCTGCGGCAGGTATTGCGAATGTTGATGAGATTGCGGCATCCAGCCCGCGCTTGCAGGCCATCAGTCTGGGGGCGGCGGATTTCGCGGCATCCATGGGCATGTCCACAACAGGGATCGGCGGCACGCAGGAAAATTACTACATGCTGCATGATGGCGCGCGTCATTGGTCGGACCCGTGGCACTGGGCGCAATCCGCGATTGTCGCGGCCTGCCGGACGCATGGGGTTTTGCCTGTAGACGGACCGTTTGGCGATTTCAGCGATGACGAAGGGTTTCGCGCGCAGGCGCGCCGTTCTGCCACGCTGGGCATGGTGGGCAAATGGGCGATCCACCCCAAACAGATTGCCCTGGCCAACGAGGTGTTCACCCCGTCCACTGATGCGGTGGCCGAGGCGCGTGAAATTCTGGCGGCGATGGAGGCTGCGAAAGCCCGCGGCGAAGGGGCGACAGTCTATAAGGGGCGTCTGGTTGATATTGCATCGATCAAACAGGCCGAAGTGATTGTGCGCCAGTCCGAGATGATTTCGGGCTGACGCCACTTCCTGCAAGGAATGTGTGGGGGGCGCATCGGGG
>JAFIEO010000019.1 GCA_020832445.1 Paracoccaceae bacterium | reverse complement strand
AAGATGACCTGTCGCAATGGCTCACAGGCAAACGCGCGCCAGAGGCGCCATCCCCAAGGAAGACATCCGCAACCCTATCAGGTCAGCAAGGCTGGCAAAAACCCATACATCTTCGGGACAACCGGCTCCTGCCATCAAGGGACCATCCCCCGCTCGCCATGCCCTTCCTTGGCCCAAATCCTGTCCTCGAGATCAACCCGCAAGGGGTCGGACTACGGGCAAGCCCGTGCCGCCGGGTGGATTCGGGCGAGCCGAACGCACCCGGTGATGTCAGCCAGTCTTTGGCCCTTCGAGGTCCTGTCGCGCGGGGGATGGTCCCTCGCCTCCAAAGACAGGAACCAAACAGATGTCCCGCAAAGATGCATACGCCTTCGCCACCTCCCTCGCCGCCACGCTGATGGTTTCGATCGTCGTCTTCCAGGCAGGAGATGGCACCTATGGCGCGGTCCCCGCCGATGACATCGACGGCGACGAAGTCGCTCTCCTGGCCGAGATCGACCCGTGGGAGTAATCCCCACGGGTTTTGCGAAAGCCCCGGGCATGGCGCATGGCGTCCCCGGGCCCATCGCTGTCCCGCGCCTAAACGCGGGCGGGACATATGGGGCCAATGTGATTGGCATGCGATCCATGCGCCGACTTGAACGCCGCGCGCCGACAAAACAGACCGCGCCGTTTCGGGTGCGCTTCAAAAAGCGGTCAGTCGATCTGATCGCGCGCGGCTTGTTGCTGCGACTCGAGCAGAGATGCGCGATCCGCCCTCGCGCGGCTGGGCCGTTGACGTGCCCGGCCCTTTGCCGACGGTCGACCTCTGGCGCGGCATTCCCTGAAGCGGCCATTCAGGCCCGGCGCAGCAACTGAGCGCAGCGGGCTTCAGATCGGTGGAATGTCGTCATTCCTTTCCCTTTAGGCACAACCCTCATTGAGCGTGGGGAACCGTCAATTATTAGATAAAAAACGGAACACAGGGCCCAAGTCGATACGGGGTAAAATACTGAAGTGGTGGTGGCGAACTTCTCCAGCATATCGAGCGAAATTTGTTTGACTTGTTTTGAAACGACATAGCTCGATCAATAAGTAACAATTACCACCACAGTATCAGAATAGGTTCCGGTAAACGCTTCTTGGTTTGAGAGGATTCTGCCGAATACCGATAGCGACTGACCTCCGCCCGTGCCAATGCCTTCCGCGACACTTCCCGCATCATGCCCCCAACTTTCAGACCGTGCTTCATCAAGATAGAGTCCATAAGCAAGCAGATTAACCCCATTTTTCATGCGTCGACCCGTTGGCCCTGCATCTACGGAATGGTCTCCTTGACTCAGACCTATGGTGTAGGCTGAAGCATTTGTGCAAGATAACGAAATCGTTGCGATCTGATCCACCGCTGCGACAACGTCGGGGGCTATGTTGCCAAAATCCATATCGGACACGCTGAGACTGCAGCTTGCGGTCACACTCGCCTCAACTATGAAGCTGGTTGTGGGGGCGGATTCGTTGCACTCTGCTTCACCAGTCAGCCCTGTTTCGCAAAACGTCAATTCCACGAGATCATCAGACTTGTAGCTTCCGACAATGGCTTCGGAACCGGGTGATGTTATTTCAGCATCAAGTGTAAATTGGGTCGCGGCATGGCCATTTTCATCGAGTTCAAAATCACGTTCGAGAACATCCCCACCACTTTCACTGGTAACCGCGTATGCCAGTTGTGCTGTGGTGTCGTCGGCCATGTAGCGGGGTGTCCCATCCACGCGGCGTCTTCCGTTATCGGACCCGATCGTCAATTCCACCTGCACCATGGTATGCGCGATGCCACCAGAGCAGACAACAGTCACCTTTCCGCTGGTTTTTTGGGGCGATCCGTCCTTAATCGAGATCTCGCCGAAATTTAAGTGCTCCACTTCTGCGCTACAGACAAGGGCTGCCTGAGCGGACAGGGGTACGACAGCCAAACTGGCGCCAATCGCCGCCCGCAGGACAAAATTTCTCATCATAGGCACTCCACCTCATCAATATAGACCTGTGTTCCCGATTGCGCGGTATAGGCGAAATCAGCGCGGCATTCTCCATCATCAAGCTGAACAGTGATCCGGTTGCGAGCGCCAAGCCCATCGAGCCAGACCTCGCCGTCATAGCCCACAAAAAAGCTGGTCTGCGAACCGTGCAGCCGGACGTCAGCGCCCGGTTTCAGAAACGCGCCCACCGCGTCACGGAGCACGACCAAGGCAGAAGCCTTCACCTGTCCGCCGAAATCGACCGAAACCCCTGACCGGCGCGCAGGGACGACACTCATAGCCGTAGCCCCGATATTGGCGTCCAGTGGCAAATCGAGCGGATTGATTGAAATCCTGTTCATGCGGTAGGATCTCAAATCCGGCACCAATGCCTTGCCAAACCAGCCTGTACGGGCGACCTCGCGGTTATTCAGACTGACAGGCACATCAGGCACACCGACGGTGACCACAGCAAATCCGTCATTGACCCGATTGGTGGCAAACAACCCACCGCCTGCCAGAACAAGGGCACCATCGAATGTGGCGCGGGCATGTGTGCCTTGGCCACTCTCGCGCAGCGCCAGATCTGCGCGACCAAAACGGGTCTGATATGTTGCGCCCAGACCACGGCTTTGCTGCGAAAGGTGCATCTGGTAGCCGTAACTGCCCGGCGTCCGCATGGCAGGGCGCGACAGGCTGGTGACCGCGTCGACGCGCCCCTGACGGTCACGGCGCAGATTGGTGCTGAGATGTCGTGCTCCCCCAAGCGCCATCGACATACCGGCCGAGACCCCGTAGCCGCCATCGCCCGCGAAATCCTTGAACGCGTTGGCGCGAAACGAGGCCCCCCGCCACGGAAGTGGCCGCGAATAAGAGGCCGACAAGATTGTGTTGGTCCGGTCCTGTCTTTCTGAATGGATCAGGTTCAACCCGAAGCGACCCTCGTTTGCCATTGCCGGAAATGTCAGCGACAGCGCATCCTGAACCTTGGCCGTCGCAACAGCAGACAGGCCTTGGGCCGCGCTGGCATCCCCGTAGCTTTCCAGCGCGGTGACCGATGCCAGATCATAATAGTCACCAAAGCTGCGCCGGGTGCTCATGCGGATACCAATGCCTGCAACTTCGGTGCGCACTGCGCCAAAAAAGAAGTATCCACGCGCCTGCCCATGCACACTGGCCGCCGCTGCCAAAGAAATCTCGGCACGGTTGAACACGACCGTATCCAGACCAAGTCCGGCCATCCTGAGGCTGTCAAGACCTTCGGCATGGACCCCAAGCGTCATACTGTCAGAGAGGCCATAGCGCAGGCTAAGCGTTCCGGCAGTCGACTCGGCATAGGCAAAATACCCAAAACTCTGCGCCTTGCGCGCACGCCCGGCCGAGAGGGAAAAATCAAGCAGCCCCTTGGGCAACAGGTTCTGCGTGGCGAAAAACGGAACCACCGTGGTCTGTTCATTGCCGCTTTCATCACGCAGCACAAAGACGGCATCCCCGCCGCTGGTGATCATCGGGACATCCGACAGGTTGAACGGCCCCTGACCGACAGATCCGGAATAGGCCCGCACATTGTCGACATAGACATCAATACTCGAAGGCACTGCCGCCGTTCCAGAGTAAGACAGCAGCGGGCTGGTCACCACATCATCGCGCAACGAAAAATCACGCCGGATCTGAACACCCCCAAGGCGCACAGGCCGCGTCCACGCCAAGCCGTATGTAGAAAAATCGCCCGCGGTCAGGGTCATCATCCGGCTGGGGCTGGAAACGGTGAAATAGGTGTTGTTGCGCCTGAATCTGGTGGTTTTGGTGGTGTCAAATCGTGAGCTCAATGATCCTGTGCTGGTCAGCACGCCAAGCGGGGTATAGGCCCGCATATCAAGCGCGATAAAAGCGTTTGCGGGCCGAAACCCGTCATTGAGGATGTCATCCCCCAGATTGGCCGTTGCGCGGTAATTCAGGACAAGACCAAACTCTGTCTGTGGCTCTGGCAAGTCGCGCTGGGGTCTGGCAGAAATTTCGACCGGCATCTGGGACTGGCCTTGCACTGTAATGAACAGGGCTTGTGCGGGTGCGTCATAAATGTAGGAAAAGCCCGGTATCTGATCCAGAAAAACGATCCGCCCCAAATCGCGGGGGGCGGAAATTCCGATGCCTTCCAGTTCACTCCGCCGCGCCGACATGCGCCGCGTTTCCGGCGACAGCGCGAATTCGGCAATAAGGTCGATCTCGCTTCCATTGATGGACACCAGCAAGAACAGGGCTTCGTCAGTATCTGGATTATAGTCGGTTGTGGCATCCTGGGCGGCATGATTGGCTGCGAAGCGCAACGGGCCATCCTCTGTATGGGCGTTCTGTGCCACAACAGACGCCGCAGTCACAGCCCAAAGGCCGGTTGTGAATACAGTCAATAGTCGTTGCACATCGCTCACCTTAACCTCTGGCTTCGGTCTGGCAGTAGCGCCGAAAGGCGCTACTGCAGTACAGCAGGGGTCAGGACGGTTGCCCGAAACACATAGGCACCGAATGGCGCAGGGTGAACCCCACCGTCTGGCCGGCTTGAGGCGCCGCAGGCAATTGGTCGACCAGAACGCGATAGCATTCCTCACCACTGACGGGCCGGGTTGCGGTCCGCACCAGACGGATGGTCAGTTCCTGATTGGGGGCCATTTGCAGGGCTGGTGGGCTTGCCACAACATCGCGCGTGGCCTCCAGCCTGCCTGCACCGCTATCCCGATGCCAGCGCATCACACGAACCTGTCCAAGGGTTGCACCGGGACCGCCAGACTTGACCGTCAGGGTTGCTACCATGTTGCCAGGTGCAACCCTGATCGTTGTGGGCGACACCGTGAAATCATTGGCCAAGGCCAGCCCAGTCAGACCCAGCGTTGCCACCAGCGCGGCCGCACCGACCTTGAGAGAAATGAATACGGACATGTCAGCCCTCCACAGTGGTTTCACAACGGTGTAAACGTGTAGGTTGTTGTCAGTGTAATCGTGTCGACATACACTCCGTCTAGGTAGGATTCAGAGCGGGGTACTCTTCCGTCAAGCGTTGCACTAAAAAGAGTTGGGTCGATGCCGTCCACGGTCAATGTGACCATGTTGTCATGGGTAAGTGGGGTTGAGCCGCCATCCAGATACAATGTGTACGGGATATAGTTATCTTCAGAGCGCATCTGGCGATCAGGGGCTGTACCCGGCTGCACACCATTGCCGACTGTGACTGTGGTCGGGACACCGGGACTGGAGCAATCAAGGGTTATAACTGCGTTCGCCGTGTCGTAGTCGGTCGTGCCAGATGTCAATGCATTGAACGCCATTGGTGAGGCAGAGAGAGCACATGATTGCCCGACATAAGCGGAAACTCTCATTTCCCCGAGTAAAGTTTGTGCATGCGCGAAGGGAACAGCAAAAAACATCGATCCCGCGACCAGCGCGGGAAGACATAATATTTTCATTAAAGTGAACCTTTGTTCGGGATCAGCAGCCCCGAATGCAGCCAGCCATGAAGGCCAGCTAAGGTTGTATACCGCAAAACCATCTGAATTACAGTGTAAAGCTTGATTTTGACCGCTCGCGGACGATAAGTCATGCCTTTAGAACCCGGTATGGGCAGCGAGTTGTGCTTCCGAACAGTGGCTTGCGTGCAGGAACTTGCCGTGAACCTCTTTAGAGAGAAAGGCTCGCTCCAAGCAGACACATCCAATTACCGTTGGCCTTTGTCAACCTGCCGGGCCGATCCTACTGTCTATTGAACCATTACGCCGTCATTGATTCGCAGCACTTTCGCCCACAAAAAAAGTTGCGAAAAAAATCTTGGAAGGCCGCTACTCGCACATACGACTGATGAGAGCGAGCGTTTGTTCTGTGATTGTCAGAGGTTGGATTCTGGACGGGAAGATGCGGCATTGTAAGTAACACAGCCCGCAGACTGCCGCCTTTCAAGACAGGCATGACGAACGGCAGCTTTTACAAGGTGCTGCGGCTGCAATGCTGCAAATTCACAGTCCGCTGTCCGCCCTCTGCGTCGGTCTTGCGCCGGATATCTGCGCAAAATCTGCATCCCATTTAGACCGACGGCACTCGGTTGCTGCGCCACGCCTGAGCGGCCGCTTTGCTGAAATATGGCAATGGTGAGCTGCCGCCGGGATGTCAGCCGCGGCTCATCACCCGATGGCCATGTCCTCTGCGGTTTTGCCCGCCTCCAACGCCTCCACAAACCACAGCGGTTTGCTCCCCCGGCCGGACCAGGTGAGCGCCGGGTTCTCAGGGTGCCGGCATTTCTCAGGGGCGGGCGCTCGCTTGGGTTTTGCATCCTCGCCCATTAGTT
>JAFIEO010000009.1 GCA_020832445.1 Paracoccaceae bacterium | reverse complement strand
GTTTCAAGCTCTTGCTCTTCTGATTCATTTTTGGGTTTCCGCTTTGGATAATCATGATGCCTCTGCTCTTAACCGCAGAAGGACATCCCCCATGAACTCCCCCTCCAACTCTCCGCTCGGCGGCCGAGCCGACGCCGACGATTGGGTTGACCTGCTTACGCCAGCCACTTTTCCGCATTATGCTGGACAGGACGGAAAGGCTTGGGTGGTAATCGCGGGTGGCAGACAAGGGCGACATCGAAGCGGACTTGGCGCGGGTCCGAGCACGCATGGCCGATCTGGACGCCGAGCGGCGTGAGCTTCAGCACGAGATGGAGGCACTTGAGGCTCGTCTCGCTGCAAAGCCCGCGCCAACTTTGAAGCAGCCCTCCTTCGAGAACGCCCCCGTCACGAATGCCTCGCCGTCGCATGATAAGGTTGATCTGTTTCGACGATTGTTCGCCGGCCGGCCCGACGTATTTCCAGTGCGATGGGAAAACAGGAAGACCGGTCGCTCAGGATATTCGCCTGCTTGTGCCAACGAGTGGGTGAAGGGCATATGCGGCAAGCCGAAGGTCAAATGCGGCGAATGCCCCCATCAGAAGTTCATCTCGCCGGACGAAAGCGTAATGGAAAAACACCTGCGAGGTGATAATGGCCGAAGCGGTGATTTTGTTGCCGGCGTCTATCCGCTGCTGCCCGGTGATACATGCTGGTTCCTGGCGGCGGATTTTGACAAGGCGTTCTGGACGGAAGACGCCAATGCGCTGCTTGAAACCTGTCGGGCAAAGGGAGTCCCTGCAGCGCTGGAACGATCGAGGTCTGGGAACGGCGGTCATATCTGGATCTTCTTCGCCGAACCGGTCTCTGCCCGTCTGGCACGCCAGCTTGGATCAGTTCTGATCACCGAAACAATGGAACGGCGGCCGGAAATCGGCTTCGCTTCCTATGACCGGCTATTTCCAAATCAGGATATCATGCCGCTCGGCGGCTTCGGCAATCTGATCGCACTGCCGCTCCAGAACACCGCGCGCAAGGCGGGCAACAGCGTCTTTGTGGACGCGGGCATGCGGCCATTTGCTGATCAGTGGGCCTATTTGTCCTCCTTGCCAAGATTGTCGGCGGCGGCGGTAACCGACCTTGTCGAAGCCGCGGAGCTTTCTGGGCGGGTGCTGGGTGTGCGTATGCCGGTGGATGACGAACAGGCGGATGAACCCTGGAAGATGTCTCCGTCACGCCGCAGCACACCGGGACGCCTCGATGTGCCCGTTCCATCGACCATCAAGGTGACGGTCGCAGACCAGATCTATATCGACCGTTCGGATATGCCTTCGGTCATGATAGCGCAACTGGTTCGGTTGGCTGCGTTCCAGAATCCCGAATTCTATCGTGCGCAGGCGATGCGGCTGCCAACATTCGGAAAGCCGCGAATTGTGTCCTGTGCCGAACTGCATCCCCGACACGTCGCCTTGCCGCGCGGCTGCTTCGACGAAGCGATCGGGTTTCTGTCCGATCACGGCGTGACAGCCGATCTGGACGATTTACGCGAAAACGGAGTCCGCTTGCCGGAGACGGTTCGCTTCCGTGGCGAGCTTCGCCAACAGCAATCGCGAGCGTTTGACGCGCTGGCCGAACACGATACCGGCGTGCTTGCGGCCACCACCGCATTCGGCAAGACGGTCGTGGCCTCGGCGCTGATCGCGCGCCGTGCACGCAATACGCTGGTTCTAGTCCACCGACGGGAGTTGCTGAGCCAGTGGCTCGAACGGCTTGGGTCGTTTCTGCAGATTGACCCGAAGCAGATTGGCACCATCGGTGCCGGAAAGCGCAAACCCACCGGTGTGATCGACGTGGCGCTGATCCAAAGTCTGGTTCGGAAGGGCGAAGTTGACGATATCGTTGCCGATTACGGCCATCTTGTCGTCGATGAGTGCCATCACCTGTCTGCTGCAAGCTTTGAGCTTGTCGCCCGCAGATCAAAGGCGCGCTATGTCACCGGACTGTCGGCAACCGTCGCCCGAAAGGACGGGCATCACCCGATCATCTTCATGCAATGCGGCCCAGTGCGCCATCAGGTGAGCGCCAAATCACAGGCCGCCGAAAGCGGCATTCACCATCGGGCGCGAGAACGTCACACGCGGTTCCGATTGCCAGAGGCCCTCGCAATGGCCGAACGCCCGTCAATGCCTGCGATCTATGCCGCTCTGGCGGAGGACGAGGCCCGAAACGATCTGATCTTTGACGACGTGCTGAAATCACTGGAGGCCAAACGCTCGCCGATCGTGCTGACCGAGCGGAAAGATCATCTCGCATACCTTCAACAGCGGTTCTCCAGGTTCGCCCAGAATATCGTGGTGCTCCGTGGCGGCATGTCTGCCAAGGACCGGAAGGCCGCGCAGGCGGCGTTGAATGTCGCTGATGATAAGGAACGGCTGATACTCGCGACAGGGCGCTATATCGGTGAGGGCTTCGATGACGCCCGGCTCGATACCCTGTTCCTGACGATGCCAATCGCCTGGAAAGGCACGCTGGCTCAATATGTGGGCAGGTTGCATCGGCGGCACAACGACAAGAATGACGTTTTGGTGGTCGACTATGTCGACAGTTCGGTCCCGGTCCTCGCCAGAATGGCGGCCAAACGGCGAACAGGCTATCGGGCGCTCGGCTATGTAATGGAATAACGCCCCGCCGAAAGCGGGACGCCAATTTTTCCCCGTCGGTCAGGAACGCTGTGTGGCAATGGCCAAAATCTGCATCAGTTTGTCCGAGGGTTCCCGGAACTTGCCGGGTTTGATCAGCGGGGCATGATGCGCATCCAGAAGCGCGAGCTTCTCGGTCGGATCCGCGCGCAGATACATCTCAGTCGTCTGGATGCTGGCATGGCCGAGCCACAGCGCGACCTTGCGGATATCGCCGGTGGCCTGAAGCGTGTGCATCGCGCAGCTGTGTCGCAGCACATGCGGGGTCACGTGCTTTGTGGCGATCGACGGGGTCGAGCGTTCGGCAGTCGTCACATGCTGCCTGAGCCTGTAGGCGAATCCGTCTCGCGTCATATGACGGCCATCACGGTTCAGGAACAGCTCCGGCCCGGCATTGCCTGGCCGGACGGCGAGCCAAGCACGGATGGCCGCTTGGGTCTCTTTCCAGAGCGGAAGGATACGCTCGCGCCGCCCCTTGCCCAGAATTCGCACACTGGAAAACGACCCGTCGGGAAAATCGTCCATCCGCACCGCGAGTAGTTCGGATGCCCTCAACCCCGCGGCATAGGCCAGATGCAGCATGGCGCGGTCCCGCAATCCGCCGGGCGTGTAGCGGTTCGGCGCGGCCAGCAAGGCACGGACTTCTTCCTTGGTGAGATAATCGATCAGCTTGGCGTCTGTTCGCTTGGTCGGCATGGCCCGGATCATCATCGCCTGTTCAAGGCAGGCCGGATGGCGATGTTCGACGAAACGGAAAAACGATTTGATCGCCGCCAGTCGCGCATTGCGGGAACGAACAGAATTGGCGCGCCCTTCTTCAATATGTTCGAGGAACGCCCTGATCGTCTGAATGTCGAGGTCTTCGATGAAGAGTTCCGAGGGGAACCGTTTGAGCCGCCCGGCAGCAAACCGCAGCAGAAGTGTGAACGCATGGGCATAGGCCGCGATGGTATGCCGACTTGCCCCGCATTCGTTCGGAAGATGGGTTTGCAGGAAGGCTGAAAGGTCGGGAGCGAGTGGGGTCATGCCGCACCTCCGATCCAGTTCTCTTCGGCGGACGAGGCAATCATCTTCAGCAGGACCGGCGTGGCCTCAAGGTACCAATAGGTGTTGGCGATATCGACATGGCCGAGATAGGTGCTCAGGGCCTTCATGTGCCGCAAGACGGCCTGCGGGTCGTTTCCGCAGGCTTCCAGAGATCGCACCGCGAATGTATGGCGCAGATCGTGCAAACGGGGGCCAGGACCTGTCGGGTTGCGATAGCCGAGCTTCCGCACGATTCGAACGAATACAATATAAACTCTGGTCGCTGTCGGGGCGCGACCATGACCCAGAACGAAGATGTCATTACTCGCATTGCGCATGCTGTTGCGGGCTTCGAGATACCGTTCCAGCGCTGCGCGGGTTGAGGCATGTATGGGGACGAGGCGGCTTTTGCCGAACTTGCCTTTGCGGATCATGAGGCCGTCGTCCGTCAGATCATCGCGCTGGAGGGATAAAGCTTCCGAAATCCGCAGACCTGTCGAGGCAAGCAGCCCGAACAGGTTATGGTAGGTCAGCGGGCTGATTGGCGTCAGGCCGGGCACCAGAAGCGCTTCCTGCATAATACGTCTGATCTGGTCCTGCGTCAGAATATGCGGAGCGGGTCGCCGTCGTCGTGAACGGCTCAGCAGTCTGATCGCCGGTATCTCGTGCCGCGCATCTTCAGCATGCAGGAACACGGCCAGGGCACGAGCGCGATCAAACCGATCCTGCGCGGCATAAGGCGTCGCGGCGCCGCCGGCCCATTCCAATACCAGCGCCGCCGTCACATAGGTGATGGAACGCTCCGCGGCAAAATCCGCGAAGGCGCGCAAGGAAGTCTCCTGCGCGGCAAACTTCATTCCGAGGGCACGGTTCAGTTGGACAAATCGTTCAACATGGTGATGCATCATGACGCGCACCCCGGCCACGGCTGAGCCACGTCTGCCAGCATCTCGACATCGACTTTGGCATAGATCGCTGTCGTATCGCGCGAGGTGTGGCGCAGCGCGACACCGATCTGGTCGAGATCCGCACCGCCGCGCAACCAGGCCGACGCCAGTGAATGGCGGAATACATGCGAGCCGGTCGGCAAACCGGTAAATCCACCCCGGTTCAGGACACGGGAAACGATCCCGGCGATCTCGGCGGCGGATCGCAGCGGGGTGAAAGGGGCTTGGGTTCGGAGAAAGACCCTGTCAGTGGTGACCACCGGACGCGCATCCTCGATATAGGCCAGCAGCGCATCGCCTGCATCCTGCGGCAGGGGCATCAAAACACCCCGCCTGCCCTTGCCATGCAATCGCAACCGGCTCGTGCGCCAGTCGATGTCCGGCAGGCGCAGCTGCCAGATATCGCCCGCGCGCAGGGCCAGCCGGGCGAGGAGGAGGAGAATGGCGTGGTCCCGTATCTCGACCGGCGTATCGGTGCGACAGGAGGCGATGATCTCTTCAACCGTCGCAATTGGAATCGTGCGTGGGACCGTTGAAAGCTTGCGCCTTACGGCGGGTGGTACTGCGTGGAGGAGCGACGGGGCGCACTCGCCTTGAATGATCGTGAAGCGCAGGAAGGTACGCAGCACAGTTACTGTCATGCGAACTGATGATCGGGATCGCTCTTCGCCCTGATCCAGAACGATCGATCGGATTCCCGCCGCGTTGTAATCCTTCGGGGTTACGCCAAGGCGATCTAACCAGCGACTGGCTTCGGTCAGATAGCGCCGCACGGTCTCGGCCGTTCCCCCACGTTCGCGGCGCAGCCACTCTGAAAACTCGGTCAGGCGCGGATCGCAGGCGGTAATGCAGGCAGGCGCTTCAGGCGGGATCAAGCCCTGATCCCGCAGGAACCGGACAAATGCGCGAGCGCCACGGCGGCGGTCCTTTGTGCCTGAGCCTGATACCCGTTTGCCCCTCTTGGTCTTGATCCCGCATCGGCAATCATGATGTGCGAACTGGTCGATAATGGCATCGTCGATCCCGTGGGCCGGAACACGCATCTGCAGCGCCCACTCCGCGAAATGGCGGGCCTGGCTCAGTCGTATCGAAAACGTCACCTCGCTGTAGCGGGCGGCGCTAAGCTTCCCGGCATAGGCCTGCAGGTATTGCCCGAGTCGGGCGACATCATCGGCAATCATGACCACCCCGGAAACTTCCAGATATCGAAGAAACCGGCGCGTGTCGGCCGCATACGCGGGGCACTTCAACTGGGTAGGGCTGTAGCGACCGCAGCGGCAGCGATGGCGCAAAAACCGACCAACAACCGACGCGTCGAGATCTCTGATCGGGATATTCCGGGCGCGCGTCCACTTCAGGAAATGCCGGGCGGCGCTCAGCGCGCCCTTGGAAAGCCTTGGATTGTCCGCGAAATAGGCGTGGACAAGAGCGCGGTCGTCGGCGTCGGCTCGGCCGCCGAGCGGAGAGTTGGAGGGGGAGTTCATGGGGGATGTCCTTCTGCGGTTAAGAGCAGAGGCATCATGATTATCCAAAGCGGAAACCCAAAAATGAATCAGAAGAGCAAGAGCTTGAAAC
>JAFIEO010000004.1 GCA_020832445.1 Paracoccaceae bacterium | reverse complement strand
GCGGGATGCCCCCTTGAGGCGGGGGGGGTGGGGGGGGGGGCGCGGGTGGTTTTTTGTTTTTTTCTGGGGGGGGGGGGGGCCCCCCCCCCCCCCAAACCCCCCCGCCTCAAGGGGGCATCCCGCCCCCTTGAGAAACCCTGCTCAGGGGATATTTGGACCAGAATGAAAGAGCAGTGTTCCGAGGGGTGCATATTTTGCGAGACGCATCAGCGCGCCGCATTGCCTGACATCAGATCGGGCAGGAACAGCACGAGCGCCGGAAAGGCCACAATCAGTGCGATGACCACGAAATCTGCCAGTATAAAGGGCAGCACGCCGCGAAACACCTCGGTCACGGTGACATATTTGCTGGCCACGTTCTTGATGACAAACACGTTCATCCCCACAGGGGGCGTTATCATGCCGACCTCCAGCAGCTTGACGACCAGAACCCCGAACCACACAAGGCTAAGCCCTTGGGCGTCAATCAGGGGCAGGAAAATGGGCAGGGTGACCAGCATTGCCCCGAAGGGTTCCATGAAGGTGCCAAGGATCAGGTAGATGATGATGATCACCAGCAGGACCGTCACATAGGTCATGCCCGACCCTGCCACAAAGGATGAAATCAGGTTCGACACGCCCGACAGGCCCAGAAAGCGGGTGAACATGGTGGCACCAATGCCGATGATCAGCAGCGAACTGGTGGTGATGACCGTTTCAGTGACGGAATCCGTGAATGCCTTGCGTGTCAGCCGCCCCATGGATGCGGCAAGGATGATGGTTCCCAGCGCGCCTACCGCGCCTGCCTGTGTGGCCGTGAAAAGGCCCGAGAACAGCCCGCCGAAAATCAGCCCGATCAAGGCCAGGATCGGTGCAACCTGCGCCAGCGAGCGCCACAGATCCGCGCGTTCCACATGTGCCTGCCGCGGGATGATGTCGGGGCGCAGCCAGGCAATGACCAGCACCACCACGCAATAGGAAATCGCGGTCAGCAGCCCGATGGCGATACCGCCAAGAAACACTTCGATGATCGAGGTTTCGGCGATCACGCCATAGATGATCATCAGGATCGAGGGCGGGATAAGCGCGCCGATTGTGCCGCCGGCGGCAATGCAGCCCGATGCGATGGACGGGCGGTAGCCCGCCCTGACCATTTCGGGAATGGCAATGCGCCCCATCGCAGCCGCGCAGGCCAGCGATGACCCCGACACGGCGGCAAAGCCCGAACAGGCGAAAACCGACGAGATGGCCAGCCCGCCGGGTAATCTGGCAAGCAGGGCCTTGGCGGCCTCGAACAACCCGCCGGTCAGGCCGGTATGATAGGCGATGAACCCCATCAGCAGGAACATGGGCACCGCACTCATGGTCCATTTGGCGGCAAAGGAATAGGGCGTGTTCGACAAGATGCCCATGGCGGGGTTCCAGCCGATCATGGCCCAGATGCCGCCGAAGGACACGATGATCAGTGCCAGCGCAACAGGCAGGCGCAGCACCAGCAACCCCATCAGGATGGCAACGCCCCAAAGACCGATTTCGACGCTCATGCTTCATCGCTTTCTGTGGTGGTGCGCAGGGTGTGGCGGATGCTGACCGACAAGATTGCCAGCGCCATCAGCACACAGGCCAGTGTCGCAAGGGCAAAGCCCGCAGGCACAATGAAATAGGAATGCCAGACCGGCATCTGAAACCGCACCAGTTCGACATATGAACCTGAATTCGCTTCGCGCAGCGCTTTGATCCAGTTGGCATAGGTCATGACGGCATAGACGCCTGCGGCGATAATATAGATCACGAAATCAGACACCATCCGCACGGGGCGCGACATTGCAAATTCCAGCAATTCGACCGCGATCATCTGGTTGCGCAAGGTCAGCCAGCCCAGCGGCAGAAAGGCCACGGCAACCATATAGTAGCGTGCCACGATTTCAGGTGTGGTGTTCATGGACAGGCGAAACACGTTCAGCAGCACGACATCAACACTGACATGCACCATCATCAGCACCACAGCGGCTGCCCCTATCAAGGACATGCCCCGACACAGGCCCACGGCCAGTTTGATCAGAAAAATCATATCAGGCACCCCGAAAGCCCCTTCGACCGCATTTGGCCGAAGGGGAAGGTATTATAAGCGATTATCACAAACCGTAGGTGGACAGATCGACATTGGCCCAGATTTCATCCATCGCACGCGCGGCCAGTGCTTCGGGATCATCGCCAAGTTCCTCGACGATTGCGGTCCATTTTTCGACGAGTTCCGCGAAATCTGCGGCCAGCGGGTCGGCGCTGATGCGCGCTTCGGCGTCGGCTGCCGAAAATGCGTTTGAGGCTTCCAGCAGGGAGTCATCGGGTGTGATAACTTCGATCCCTGCATCTGCAACGGCATTGCGGGCGGCTTCGGGCAGCTGGAACCCCCAGCGATCTGTCAGGGTCGGGTTGGCGCGGTTGGCTGCACGCACGAAGGTTGCGCGGTCTTCCTCGTTCATGGTGGACCATGTGGACTGGTTCAAGGTGAAGTTCGATGTCACATGATATGTCCCCAGCGGAACGCTGGTTGTATAGCGTGCCACATCGACCAGGCGGAAGGACAGCATGTCGACGATCGACGCCATGGAGCCGTCAATCGTGCCCTGGTTCATGCCTTCGAACTGCTCCCCTACTGGCATGTTTACCGGCGTTGCGCCGAAATGCTCTGCCCAACGCGAGAAGGGCGCGCCGCCAGACCGCAGGCGCAGGCCTTGCAGGTCTTCAGCGGTGCGCACGGGCGATGTCGTGATCAGAACATAGGGGTCGGACGCGCCTGCACCCAGAAACACCATGCCTTCGTTGCTGAATTCCTGCTGGCAGGGTTCACAATTCACCACGAATTCCGTCATTGCCAGCGCCATTGCGTGCGAAACACGCCCGATCAGCGCCATGTCGCCTGCAACATTGGTGCGCGGGAAAGCTGCCGGAAAGAACAGTGGCAACAGGTTGCCGACATTGATCAGTTCTGATTGCAGTGCATCGGGAACCTGCGTCAGCGACACCACTTCGGGGCCGATCAGTGTCAGGCTCATGCTGCCGCCGCTTTCTTCTTCAAGATAGGTGGCGAATTTTTCATACATATATGTCGAGGGGTGCGCTTGCGATGCGCCTGCGGCACCGCGCAGGTTCTGTGCTTGCGCACCACTTGTTGCGGCAACGGCAAAAGCTGCGCCCATCATCAGTGTTCTTGTCAGTTTCATGATCTTTATCCTCCCAGGTGTTGATCTAAAATATTGTCCCTCAGGCTTGGCGCGGTTGGTCTGCTCAAGTCTGCTCCGTTGGGGCAATTCCGCAATATTTCCGTAGCAAACGGTTCAGATCCTGCTGTTCCGCTTTGGTCAGCCCCCCACTTTCATAAGGGGAATTCGCGCTGTAGGTTACGCGGGCCTTTTCCAATGCTGCCAGTCCCGCAGGCCGGATTGACAGCATGACCGTGCGCCGGTTTTTCGGGGGAATTGTGCGTATGACAAGCCCGCGATCTTCGAACCCGCGTATCAGGCGCGTCATTGCCGCGGCCTTGATATACAGCGCACGGGCAAGCTGGCCCTGTCGTACGCCAGGGGTTTGGGCTATGACCTGAAGTATCGTGAATTCAGCCGCACTCAGGCAGATCGCGCCTTCGCTTTGGTCCAGTGTTTCACGCACTTGCAGCCACGCCATGCGCAGCAGGAAACCGGTGTTGTGTCGCAGCCCCCCGAAGTTCAACCCGTCTTCAGGGTCCGTCACTGGCGGAGAATCATTGAGCTGCGCTGTCGCCCCTTGTGAGTGTTCCGGCATGACAAATTCCCCCTCTTAAAGAAATGTTATGCGATTAACTGTTCCAAATCAAACAGTTTCTTATGGTGCTTTTTGTATGATTTGGCGCGCGTTCATGCCGTGATGATTTTATCATGATCGCCGAACAGGTCGGCAATGCTCTGGGCGTGGCTGTCGCGCATTGCGCGTTGGTTCAGGCTGCCTTTTTCAGTGACTTCGCCCTTGTCGAAACTGGGGGTTGTATCCACCACCAAGGCCCTGCGCACGCGGCTGGCGGAACCGGTGGCCAGTTTCGCAGCCTTTGCCAACCGGTCTTGCAGTATCGCGGTCAGGTCGTCATCCGGCATTGATTTGGCGTTGCTTGACAGCAGCAGCAGTGCGCCCAGTTCGGGCTGGTTTTCGCCAACGATCACTGCATCGCGAATCAGCCCGCCCATCGCATCGACCAGTGCCGCGCGCACGGCCCCCACAGACACCCATGTACCTGTCGACAGCTTGAAGTTTTCCGCCACGCGCCCGTCGAAATAGAAGCCCTTGGCCAGATCCTGCGGATCGGCCGGGCGCAGCGCATCGCCCAGACAGTAGAACCCTTCGTCGTCGAACGCCTCGGCAGTGCGGGCAGGGTCGCCAAAATACCCCGGTGTGATGGTTGGGCCTTTCAGGCGCGCTTCCAGCTTGTCGCCCGATGGCACCAGTTTCAGCGTCAGTCCGCGCGACGGCACGCCCAGATTGCCCGCCTTGTCCTGAACATGGGTGCAGGCCAGCGCGAAGGGGGCGGTTTCGGTTGCTCCCAGCCCCGTGGCCAGCAGCACATCGCGCCCCGTCACCTTGCGTCCCAGCGCGGACAGGCGGTCCCATGTATGTTGCGCCATACCTGCGCCTGCATAGAACAACATGCCCAGTTTCGCATAGAATTTCTGCGCCAGCGCATCGTCCTGTTCCAGCGCATCAATCAACATGTCATAGCCGACGGGCACGTTGAAATACCATGTGCAGGACACGTCTTGCAGGTTGCGCAGGGTTTCGTCGAATTTGCCGGGAACGGGGCGCCCGTCGTCAATATAGTAGCTGCCGCCATTGGTCAGGACCAGATAATTAACCTTGTTTCCTGCGGCGGTGTGGTTCCACGGTGCCCAGTCCAGCACAACGGGCGGTTCCCATGTCACAAAGCGGTAGCAATCGCGCATCATGGCGGCCATGGCGCAAATCATGCGGTTGGTGTTGATCACGGCCTTCGGGCTGCCGGTGGACCCCGATGTAAACAGATATTTGACCACAGTTTCAGGGGTAAGTGCGGCGCGCGCGGTATCTGCCGCGGCCGGATCGGCTGTCAGCAACGTATCAAACGCGACCGCATCTGCACCGCCGTCGCGCAGGGTGATAACCGTCCGGCCCGTGGCCGCGATTGCCGCAAGCGCGGGCGCGAATGCCGCGCCGTCATCGGCAAATACCGCACCCGGTTGCAGCAGCGTGGCAATGTCGCGCAGCTTTCCATGGTCCTTGGACACCAGCGAATAGGCCGGCGACACGGGCGCATAAGGAATGCCCGCATAGGTGCAGGCAATGCCCAGCAGCGCGTGTTCCAGACTGTTTTCGGACAGCACCAGCAGGGGCCGGTCTGGCCCCAGCCCCAGACCCAGCAAGGCCGATCCGATGTGGCGTGCCATGTCGCGCGCCTGCGCATAGCTGATGCGCCGCCAGTCCCCGCCCCCGTCGCGGCGTGCCATCCATGTGGCGTCCGGTGTCGCATCGGCCCATTTGTCCAGATAATCGGCGACCAAGGGTAAATGGTCCGGCAGGGGGTCTGTCTGGCGCATCAGGATTGTGCCATCGGGGCGGTGTTCATATTCAAACTCGGGCGACCAGAAGCGGGCCTTGGCGGGGGGCTGGACGGTCATGGATTGGGTTCTCCGAATGGTGGTGTGGGAACGCTGGAATGGATTGCGCGCTGTGCGGTCCTTGCTGCTGTGTCAGTCATTTATGTCGCCTTCATGTGTGGTGCGCAGCTTGCGCAGAAGCTGCAACAGCTGTGCCTGCTCCTGCGGGGGCAGGGCCGAGAGCAGGTGCTGCTCGCGCGCCTGCGCTTGCGACATCACAAGGTCGAATTGGTCATAGCCCTGCGGTGTGGGCAGCAGCGCCTGTGATCGCCGGTCCCCCGGCACAGCTTCGCGCCGGACCAGACCGTTGCCTTCCAGATCGTCAATGATTGCGACAATGCCGGAACGTTCTATGCCCAGGCGCCGTGCCACGTCACTTTGGGTGATATGCGGGCATTCCACGATAAGGGCCAGCACCGACATCGCACGCGGCGACATGCCGGCGCTTTCGACGCCAAGGCGAAAATCATCGCGGAAAATCATATAGGCGCGCTTGAGGTTGTATCCGAAAAGCGATTCTATGCTGCGCTCTGTGGCGTCATCGTGGACCGGGTTCTGGTCTGAAGGTGTTTGCATGTCATCTTCCGGCAATTTCAGAATGGGCAATGCGTTCGTGGACAGGTAACGATTAGCAGGTTGATAGTTACCTTACAATACTGTTTACTATGTGACGTATTTCTGCAATATGAGAACTGACCAGACAGGAGAGAACGATGGACGGCACCACGCAAACGCTTGTGACATATGAGCTTCAGGGCGACATTGCCGTCATTGGGCTGAACCGCCCTGAAAAGCGCAATGCCATTTCCGACCGGCTGGTCGAGGCACTGCACGTTGCCGCAACCCGTGCCAGAGCAGAAGCCCGCGCGGCGGTCATTCACGGTGCAGGCGACCATTTCTGTGCAGGGCTTGATCTGGCCGAACACAAGGAAAAGCCCTTGTTCGAGGCGATTCAGGGGTCGCGGCGCTGGCATACGGTGTTTACGGAATTTGAACGCGGGGAAATCCCGTTCATCAGTGCGCTGCATGGCGCGGTTGTAGGTGGCGGGTTTGAACTGGCCGCCGCAACCCATATTCGTGTGGCCGATGAAAGCACGTTCTTTGGCCTGCCCGAAGGCCAGCGTGGCATTTTCGTGGGCGGTGGCGGTTCTGTGCGTGTGGGCCGCCTGATCGGGGCTGCGCGCATGACCGACATGATGCTGACAGGGCGCACGGTGTCCCCCGCGCAGATGGAACAATGGGGCGGGGTGTCTTATGTCGTGCCCAAGGGGCGCGCGCTGGATACGGCCATGGACCTTGCGCGTGCGGCTGCATCTAACGCGCCATTGTCGAATTATGCGGTGCTGAATGCCCTGCCGCGTATTGCCGAAATGTCGGTCGAGGATGGCTTGTTCACCGAATCGATTGTGTCTGCGCTGACATCGGAAACACCCGAAGCAAAGCAACGCCTGCGCGATTTTCTGGAAAAGCGCACTGCCCGCCTGAAAGCCCCTGACGCGCAGTAACGCCCCCGCGCGTGCCTCCACCCTTCAAATTGCCTGCAAAGGATCAGCCCATGAACCTTGACGAGATTGTCGCAATCGACTTTCACACCCATGCAGAAGAACCCTGCAACTGCCACCGCGATGACGGCTATAATGAATTCCAGCAAGGGATGGCTGCGTATTTCAAGAACCCCGCAGGTGTGGACGGTATGTTGCCAACCGTGCCGCAAACCGCCGCCTATTACCGCGAGCGCAAGATTGCCGCCGTGATTTTCGGGGTCGATGCCGAACGCGAAACCGGCTTTTACCGGCATACCAACGAAGAAATCGCGCAACATTGTGCGGAAAACTCCGACATTCTGATCCCCTTCGCGTCCATTGATCCGGCCAAGGGCAAGCTGGGCGCGCGCGAAGCGCGCCGCCTTGTGCGCGAATTCGGGGTCAAGGGGTTCAAATTCCACCCGACCATGCAGGGCTTCTTCCCGAATGACCGCATGGCCTATCCCTTGTATGAAGCCATTGCCGAAGAAGGCGCGGTCATGTTGTTCCATACGGGGCAAACAGGCGTCGGGTCCGGCATGCGCGGCGGCATGGGCATGCGGCTGAAATATTCAAACCCCATGCATATCGATGATGTGGCAGTGGATTTTCCCGATACACAGATCGTTCTGGCGCACCCGTCCTTTCCCTGGACGGAAGAGGGGCTTTCCGTCGCGCAGCACAAGCCCAACGTCTATATCGACATGTCGGGCTGGGCGCCGAAATATTTCCCGCCGATCTTCATCCATTACGCCAACACGCTTTTGAAACGCAAAATGCTGTTCGGGTCGGACTGGCCCGCGATCACGCCGGACCGGTGGCTGAAGGACTTTGCGGAACTCAACATCCGCGACGAAGTGCGCCCGTTGATCCTGAAGGAAAACGCGGCACGGCTGTTGAAACTGACCTAAGAGAGGGGCAGCGCTGCCCCTTTTCTTTAACGGTCGGTATGTTCGGGTATTGGCGCGGGGAAAACCAGACCGTCAAACAGCTTTCGGGCCGTGCGCATGACGCCCGCGCGCGTCACTGCGCCGTTGGCATCTGTTTCGATCAAAACATCTGCGGCCCCTGTCGGGTGTTCAATGCTGTATCGGCCATCGTCTGGCCTGCGCGCCAGCGGATGGGCCACGCTTCCGGGTATGGTGCAGGCCGTGGCCACAGAGACAGCGGCAAAAACACCGATTGTCGCGTGGCACCGATGCGGGATGAAACTGCGGGTGGAAATCGCCCCACCTGCGGCGGGGGCGGACACCAGCGTCATCTTGGGCACGGATTTGTCGCGCACATCGCCAAGGTTCATCATCGGGCCAACGGCCAGCCGAATCCCCTCCAGCCGCGATTTCAGGCTGGCATTCGCGTCCAGATCGTCGCGGCTTTCCTGTCCGGTGATCCCGAAATCGGCG
The DNA here is from genome assembly GCA_020832445.1 of Paracoccaceae bacterium. GTDB lineage: Bacteria > Pseudomonadota > Alphaproteobacteria > Rhodobacterales > Rhodobacteraceae > Roseinatronobacter. The sequence goes on along the minus strand of JAFIEO010000004.1, from coordinate 12,968 downwards.
GCGCGCAGCACCACAACCGGCATGCCATTGTCGATGCATGTGACCTGCACACCGTCCACCACATCCATTGCATTGCCCGTGGGCAGCAGCCGCCCGCACATCGACCCCGCAATGTTTTCAAACAGCAAGGGCAGGGCGGCATGATGGCCCGGCACCCCGTCTATGGCCGTTTCCCCCGCATAGATGACCTTGCCCTGCGGTGTGCACACGCGCGCCAAAGCCACCTCGCCGGTGTTGCGCATGTGAATGCGCACGGGCGTTTCGCGGCTCTGCGCGCGAACCAGTCCGCGTTCAATGGCGGCAGGCCCGACGCCTGCCAGAATATTGCCGCATCCTTGGGCATCTGACACCAGCGCCTGATCGACGAAAACCTGCAAGAACAGATAATCTACATCAGCATCATCGCGACTTGGCGGCGACAGGATTGCCACTTTCGACACCAGCGGGTCCCCCCCGCCGATACCGTCAATCTGGCGCGGATCGGGGCTGCCCATGACGCGCAGCAACAGCGCATCGCGTGCGGCGCTGTCTGCCGGCAGGTCCGTTGCCAGAAAATACGCCCCTTTTGATGTGCCCCCCCGCATCCACAGGCAGGGAATTCCCTGGTCGTCGATCTCAGACATGAACGGCCCCTTCATCTTGCTGAAAATACTCTATGGGCGCATCGCCAAGGACGGGGGCAGACAGCCCCCCCTTGCTCGCATCAGATGTATTTCAGGCCCTTCTCAGCCAGTCTTGCGCGCATGTCGTAAATATCCAGCCCCAGTTCGCCCGCCGCCAGCCTTTTGCGCTTGGCCTCTTCCGCGTCCAGCCGTGTGGTTGCCTTGGCGGCCACTTCGGCGGCCTGCGCGTGGGGCACGACGACCACGCCGTCATCATCGGCAACAATCACATCACCCGCCTGTATGATCTGCCCTGCGCAGACAATGGGCACATTCACCGACCCTAGTGTTTCCTTGACGGTGCCTTGCGCTGAAATGGCCTTGGACCACACGGGAAAGCCCATGTCCTGCAAATCGGCCACATCGCGCACGCCTGCGTCGATGATCAACCCGCGACAGCCGCGCGCCAAGGCGCTGGTGGCCAGCAGATCGCCGAAATAGCCGTTGTCGCAGGGGCTGGTGGGGGAAAGAACCAGAATGTCACCGGGCTGTAATTGTTCAATGGCGACATGCAGCATCCAGTTGTCACCGGGGGGTGCGCTGATGGTCACGGCAGACCCCGCAATGCGCGCACCGCGCCAGATGGGCCGCATATAGGATGCAAGGCACCCTGTGCGCCCCTGCGCTTCGTGCACGGTGGCCACGCCTGCGCGGCCAAGCGTGTCGATAACGGCACTGTCCGCGCGTGGAATATTCTGGACGACAACGGACATGGATCAGCCTTTCTGTGGCACAGGCGGGGTGCCATGGGTGTGGAATGTATCAATGGTTTTCAGCCCCCAGGCCTGCCCCTTCTTGCGGTCGGCTTCGGTCCAGCACACGGGTTCCCAATCGGGCGCAAGGATCAGGCGCGCGCCTGCATTGGCCAGTTCCACGCGGTTGCCAGCGGGTTCCCAGACATACAGGAAAAACGTGCCCTGAATGGCGTGTTTGTGCGGGCCGGTTTCGATATGCACGCCGTTTTGCAGGAATATATCGGCCGCGCGCAAGATATCCTCGCGCTGGTCGGTGGCATAGGTGACATGATGCAGCCGCCCGCCCCCTTCGAAATATGGCCCGCCGCCATGCTCTTCCGTGCAGGCCAGATCATAGGTTTTGTTGTTGATGGTGAACCAGCACCCCCCGATCCGGCCATTGTCCAGCTGGATGTATTCCGTCACCCTGCTGCCCAGACAGGTTTCCATGAAACGCCGGAATTCGGTGACATCGGCGGCCAGAAGGTTCAGGTGGTCAATCCGGCGCGGCGCAGCACCTGTGAATGCACTGGCCATGTTCTTCAGCGCGGGTTTGTCGGCCGCGTCAGGTTCGGCGCGGCGGGTGTCGTAATATATCTCGAACACATGGCCGAACGGGTCTTCAAAGCGGAAGGCACGCCCGTGGCTTTTGTCGCCGTCATTCCAGCCATGCACCTTGTAGCCAGACGCTTTTATAATCGCCACACGCCGTCCCAACGCGTCGGGGCTGCTGGCGCGATACGCGATATGGCCCACGCCGGTGGTGGCCGCGCGTGTCAGCTTCAGGCTGGCATATTCATAATCTTCCCATGCCCGCAGATAGGCGCTGTTTTCATCCTGTCCTGACAGTTTCAGCCCGTAGATGCGGGTAAAGAAATCAAGGCTTTCGTCAAATCTGTCGGTCAGCATTTCGACATGGCCCAGATGGGCAATATCGAAACTTTGGGTCGTGGATATGGCCATGCGTCCCTCCGCTTTCAAAGTTCATCTACGGTGCGGGGGAATATGGACTGGAACCCTTCGGCATATTTGCAATCGCGCCCGCCTGACATGCCCCCCGAATTGCGTTTGAAATGGTTGGCGCGCTGTTGGGCTACGCGGGTGTAATAGTCCCACAGATGGACCTGCCCGTTCATATGCTCCATCGCCGCGCGCTTCTTGTCCCAGACGGGCGTGATGTCCAGAAACGTGTCCGGCTTCCAGCCCATCTGTTCGGTCTGGTGCGGCTCGAACAGGTATAGCTGGGGCGCGCCCAGAACCTTCCCGCCCGGATTGTGGCCCCATGCCTGCGCGATCATGCGGCATTCAAGGGCGATCTGGGTGGTATACATGTGGTCGGTGTTATAGGGGTCATACTGGCTGTGGCACAGCATGAAGGCGGGCTGCACCTTGCGGATCAGATCAACCAGTTTCATCTTATCGCTTTGGTCCAGATGCAGCGGGTAATCGCCCAGATCAAAGCATGCAAGATGATGCACGCCCAGCACGTCGGCTGCGGCTTCTGCCTCGGCGCGACGGATATCCTTGACCTGCTGAAGGGAATTGCCTTCCTTCCAAAGCCGTGCACTTTCGCCACGTTCCCCGAACGACAGGCAGGCGACTGTGACCTGATAGCCCATCTCGGCATGCAGTGCGATTGCGCCCCCGCAGCGCCAGACAAAATCAGCAGCATGGGCAGAAATCACAAGCGCGGTTTTGGGCGCAGTCATGGCAGCCTCCGTATCAGGGTTGGGGGTCTGTGATCCCACGGGGGCGCGTGTTGTGCAATTTTGAAGCGTGTTCAGGGGTATAAGAAATTGCTATAGCGAATTTGCGGCGCTGGCGTCGTCAGGTAAGTGCAGGCGCGGTCAGCGGCGGCCGGAAATGCCCGATGAACGGTGCATCAGGGGCAATCCTGCCCATGGCTGATTTGCGATCCTCATAGGCCACCGACATGGTATGCGCATTGGCGTGCAAAATGGTGTCAGGGTCCGCAATAAACGCCACATGACCGCGCCAGAACAACAAATCCCCGCGTTGCGGCGCGGCACCCGCGCCCAGCTTGGGGCCAAAGGCAGTTGCCTGCATATCGCTGTCGGCGGGGCAGGGCAGGCCGCAGGCATGCAGCGCCACCTGAACAAGGCCGGAACAATCTATGCCAGCGCTTGAATTCCCCCCCCACAGATAGGGCGTGCCCAACAAAAGTTCGGCGACACTGACGGGGTCGGTCGCAGGGCGATCAAGGGCGCATAAATGCTGCGCGGGTATCCAGCCCCCGCATTGGGCGCGCAGAAATTGCCCGTCTTGGCCGGTGACCAGAACCTGCGCATTCAGCGAAAGCGGACCCGTTTCCGCGCTTTTCAGGTCGGGGCGGGAATAAAGATGTGTGGCGCGCGTGCAAACGCGGTGCGTGACAGCGTGGTCGGGCGTCAGCGCCGCGTCGCGCAGCCAGCCACAATACCCGTCTGCATGCATCTGCACGAAGCAATACCCGTCGCGCTGTTCAATCATGGTCAGCGCCGCGCCGCGCAGCACCTGCCTGTCGCGTGGCCCGTGGGCGTGGCGCAACAGGTCTGCCAGCGCCGCGCGCACCCGCATGGGGGTTCCTGCGGTGAATTCCGGCGCATCCAGCGTGGGGCGCAAGACATCCAGTGCAACGCGCCCGCTGAACGGTGTCAGGCGCGGATCGCTCACAGGTCCAGCGCGGCTGGCAGGGCGTCAAACAAGGCGCGCGCGGCCTGACCAATGCCACCTTTGGGGCGTGCGGGTGCGGCACTTGGCTGATAGCCATAGATGTCGAAATGCACAAATCTTGGTGTGTGCTCGACAAACCTGTGCAGGAACAGGGCCGCAGTGATGGCACCTGCCATGCCGCCCGCAGGCGCATTGTCCAGATCGGCAATGCCCGGCTGGATTTTGGTTTCATAACCCGGATGCAGGGGCAGGGGCCAAACGGGATCGCGCACAGCATCGCCCGACTGCAAGATCGCATCGCTTAGCGCGCGGTCGCGGGTGAAATAGGGCGCAATATCGGGGCCGACTGCCACACGGGCCGCCCCTGTCAGTGTGGCCATGCACACCATCAGGTCCGGTGGTTCCTCATCTGCCAGCGCAAGGGCGTCTGCCAGCACCAGCCGCCCTTCGGCGTCGGTGTTGTTGATCTCCACGCTTAGGCCTTTGCGCGACACAATAACATCACCGGGCCGCATGGCATTGCCGGACACCGAATTTTCCACCGCCGGAACGATAACACGCAACCGCACCGGCCAGCCCTGCGCCATGATCATATGCGCAAGGCCCATGACGGTGGCCGCACCGCCCATGTCCTTTTTCATCAACCCCATGGACGCGCCGGGTTTCAGGTTCAGCCCGCCCGTGTCAAAGCAAACCCCCTTGCCGACAAGCGTCAGTTGCGGGCCGGTCGTGCCCCAACGCATGTCCAGCAAGCGCGGGCTGCGGTCGGATGCGCGCCCGACAGCATGCACCAGCGGGAAATTGTGTTCCAGCAAGTCGTCGCCGCGAATTGTCGAAAGTTCGGCCCCGAAAGTATTGGCCAGCCCGACAAAAGCGGCTTCCAGTTCCCCCGGTCCCATATGGGACGCTGGCGTGGTGATAAGATCGCGGGTCAGCGCCTCGCCTGCGGCGATGGCCTCCAGCCGCGCGACATCTATGCCCTCTGGTGCAACCATTTCTGCCAGCGGGCGGGATGACGGGGTGCGGAACCTGTCAAAACTGTAGCCCGCCAGCAACCAGCCAAGCAGCTCTTCGTCAAGCGTGGCCTGTGCTGACAGATGCTCCAGATGGAATGTCGCGGCAGGCAATTTCGCGCGTGCGCCGCCAAGGCAAAAGCGCGTGCGCTGGCGGTCGGTGTCAGACCCAAGGCCCACGGCCACCGCAGCAAGTTTGCCGTCGGGGTCGGGGATAAGCGCCGTTGTGCCGGATGCCGCGTTGAACCCTGTTGCATCCAGCCATGCACGCATGCGCCCGGGTTGCATTTCTGTCCAGCTTGCCAATTCGTCCTTGGTAACAAGATGCAAAGGAACTGTGCGCCCGTTCGGGGCAGCAAAGCGCATAGTGGGGGGGGCGGTGAATTCGGTCATGGTCGCTTTTCGGTCATTTGCGGATCAAGTGCGACACTAGATCAATTCCTGCGCAAGGGGAAAGCCGGATTCGCGTGCACACGAAAGGGTGTGCGCTTTTTGTCTGGCAACACTGCTGGATGATTGCCTTGGCGGCAATGCGGCTGCAAACATCACATTTGCAGCAATGGAAGTTCCCACAGATCTACAAACGACATATCCCCGACACGGGTGGCGCGATGCCACAGTGCGTGTGCAGCGGTGGTGTCTTTGGCTTGGCAGGCGGCATCAAGCTGGACAAGGACGGATGCCAGCGAAACCAACCCTATGCCTTCCGCCTGATCATAGGCGGCCTGCGCATGTTCTGGCACCTGATCAAAGCGGCCATCGGCAAGTGCGGCTTCGGCCAGACGCAGGTGGGCCATCAGGTCCTCGATCGCGGTAATGATGGCCATTTCTGCCTGCGCAGCACCCATATGCCGGAACATCGCCGCGATGTGATTTGAATCTACGGCGATGGTTTCGCGCTGTCTTAGGTGAACAACTGTCCCCATTCTTGCCCCTTTGCCGTTTCAGGTTTCTACGCAGAAACACGTGCAGAAAGCACCTTGGTCGGTCGGTATCGTGTCAAATTTCAAAGGGTATGAATTAATAAAAGAATGTAGCAAGAATAAGGCAAGCAACTTCAGACCGCGCCCGTGCAGGGGCAAAAACAGGTGATTTGTGTCATTCCGGCATCGCCGAAGAGTGGTGTTCGATGATTTTCCACCCCGTATCATCCCAACGATAGATGAACGTGTAGCGGCACATCACCTTGGATTCGACGCCATCTTTTGTCAGGGTGATTTCATACACGCCAGAATTTACGGCCAAATCGTCAAACAGGCGAATGTTCTGGTCAACGACCTTGGCCCGCGACTTGAACCGCAAAAATACGTCGAAATAATCGCGGATGGCCGCAGGTGTCTTGCGCACTTCGTTGGAGACTGTCGGCAATAATATGGCATCGCTTGCGTAAAGTGCGGCAACGGTTTCCGGATTGCGTGTTTGCAGGGCCGCGTCCCAGCTTTCCAACAATCCGGCAATTTCCGCTACGTCATGTTGCTTGGCGATTGTCATGTCGTGCTGTCCCCTTAAATCTGATTTTCGTGCTGAACTGTTTGTGCGGCGCGTGCTTTATGAAAAACAATCTTAAATAAGGTTCGTCCATCGGGCAAGTCAGGGTATTTTCACGATGACAGACGCGTTACATTCGCAACAGGTTCCGGTTTGTCCACTCTGTGGTCGGCCCATCCCTGCGCATGTGCCGCAAAGCCAGCATCATCTGGTGCCGAAATTGCGCGGGGGCAAGGGCGGGCCGGTTGTGTTGCTGCACCATATTTGCCACCGTGAAATTCACGCGACATTGTCTGAAAGCGACCTTGCGCGACACTACAATACCACCGAGGCATTGCGCGCACATCCCAGACTGGCAAAGTTCGCCGCATGGGTCGCAAACCGCCCGCCCGAATTCACCTCCAGGGTGCCCGGCGGCAGGCGCGGGCCGCGCCGGTAACCCGCTGTTAAAGTGGATCTGTCATCTTATGGCCGTTGGGAACTGCGGGGGCGATTCATGTGGCCTGTCGCGGTGTAATTCAGGGGTGTAAAGTGATGCGGCGAACAGAACCTTTATCGATGCGGCAGGCGCGGGTGGGCATTACGGCCAACCCTGCCGTTATTCAGCTGCCTGTCCATCTTCCGCGCGATGTGTGGACGCGTTGGCCTGACATGCGATCACGGCGCCGCTACCATGGTGCGCGCGCGAAAGATGCAGCGCCGGGGTTCGACGATCCGGTTCTGGATGGCTTGCTGCTGGGGGATTTCGCGCGCGATCTGCGCGCGGGCATGTGCGATGGCCAGACACGAACAGGGCTGTTCGGAGGGGGCATGGCCGTTGCGGGCGTGCGACGCTTTGCGGTGATTTGTGGTATTGTTGCCGTTGCAGCGGCACTGGGCGCTGCCGTGCTGCGATAAATCTGTGGGGGCTAGGTTGCCAACACTCAGGCAGGTCGCAGGCGATGTGCGTAATTGAACATGACAGGTTCACAAAACCGCAGTTGTAAATGGCCATTCGCAGCCCGATCTTCAAGCTAACCAAAAGCAACGCATTGATCGGAGTTTGCAATGTCTATCCGTCCCACAGTTGAAACCCGCAAGGCCGTGCCAACGATGGAAGGCGCAGGCGTTCATCTGCACCGCGCCTTCGGCTTTCAGGACCCGAGCGAGTTGGACCCGTTCCTGCTGTTTGATGATTTTCGCAACGACGTGCCGGAGCATTACCTGCGCGGGTTTCCATGGCATCCCCACCGTGGCATTGAAACCATCACCTATGTCCTGACCGGCGAGGTGGAGCATGGCGACAGCCTGGGCAACCGCGGCACACTTGGCGCAGGCGATGTTCAGTGGATGACCGCAGGGTCTGGGATCATGCATCAGGAAATGCCGCGCGGGAACGCCAAGGGGCAGATGCACGGCTTCCAGCTATGGGCGAACCTGCCCGGCAGTCTGAAAATGACTGCGCCGCGCTATCAGGATGTGAACGCAAAGGAAATTCCGGAAGTGATTGATGATGACGGAACACGCGTCCGCGTCGTTGTCGGTGATTTCTGGGGCAAGCGAGGCCCCGTTGACGGGATCGCGGCAGACCCGCAATATCTGGACATATCCGTGCCGCCGGGGGTGCGCAAAACCTTCAAGGTTGACACGTATCGTCGGGCGTTTGCGTATGTGTTTGCGGGGTCTGGCGCGTTTGCGGATGCATCCCAGCCCACAGGCGTGCTGCTGGAAAAAGAAGTCATGGGCGAAGAAGTCAATATTCGCGACATGTCTGGCGACCGGACGCTGATCCGCTTTGGCACGGGCGAAGAAGTGACCGTGCAGGCGGGCGAAGACGGCGTGCGTTTCTTGTTGGTGTCCGGCGCGCCGTTGCAGGAACCTGTTGCATGGCACGGGCCGATCGTCATGAACACCCGCGAAGAAATCCAGCAGGCCATCCGCGACCTGCGTAACGGCACGTTCATTCGGCCAGCGCATTGATCCCCCCTGTTCCGGGCATGGGCTTGTGACTATACTTCCGGTCACATCATGCAGGAGGATGTCGTGACACGCGCAATCATCAAATTGACCGGCACAGACCCTGCAACGTTTTTGCAGGGTCTTGTCACCAATGATATCCGGCGGCTTGGGCCGCAGGCACCGCTATATGCCGCGCTTCTGACGCCGCAGGGCAAGTATCTGGCAGATTTTTTCATTGTGTCTTGGGGGGATGATATTTTGATTGATGTCGCAGCCCCGCTTGCGGATGATCTGTTCAAACGCCTGAGCATGTATAAACTGCGATCCCCTGTCACGCTGGAACACGTCGATATTCCGGTCAGTCGTGGCACAGGGACCGCGCCGGAAGGGGCCGTGCCCGACCCGCGCCACCCTGCGCTGGGCTGGCGGCTATACGGGACGGCCCTGCCGGATGACGGGACGGATTGGGATGCCCTGCGCGTGGCCCATTGCGTGCCCGAATCCCTGATCGAGCTTGTCCCCGGTGAAACTTTCGTGCTGGAGGCCGGATTGCCGCGCCTGAATGGTGTCGATTTTCGCAAAGGGTGCTATGTCGGGCAGGAAGTGACGGCGCGCATGCATCACAAGACCGACTTGCGCAAAGGCTTCGTGACAGTGGCCATTAGCGGTTCCGCGCCCGTGGGCACCGAAATTATGGCAGGCGTGAAGGTTGCAGGACAGCTTTTCACCCAAAGCGGCGGCCGCGCGATTGCCTTTTTGCGGTTTGACCGTGCACAACCGGCCATGCAGGCGGATGGGGCGGTAATTGATTGGCATCAGGCGGCCAGCTGACTTGATCGTGAATGCGCAGGCATGATAGCGGTATCATGTCGGGGCAGTGAAAGATCAACAGTGATGGGCCGCATGTTCAACTCTCCTTTCGCGGGGCCGGTTCTGGCCTTGGTCGCTTATGCCCTGTTCTCGGCGCATGATGTGCTGGTGAAATCGCTTGGCGGCAGCTACAGCCCTGTCCAGATCGTGTTCTTCAGTGTTTTGCTTAGTCTGCCGCTGGCGTTTTTGATGCTGATGCGCGACAAGACAGACGGCAACCTGCTGCCGCGCCGTCCGGGTTGGGTTGCCTTGCGCACTGCTGCGGCGGTGTGGACAGGGGTAAGTGTGTTCTACGCGTTCACAGTGCTGCCCATGACACTGGTTTACGCCATTTTGTTTGCGACACCGTTGCTGATCACGCTTCTGGCTGTGCCGATGCTGGGCGAAAAGGTTGGCTGGCGGCGTGGCGGTGCGGTTCTGGTCGGGCTGCTGGGGGTCTTGATTGTGCTGCGGCCGGGGCAGGGGGACGGAATATCCCTTGGGCATCTGGCGGCATTGCTCGGGGCACTCGGGGGGGCTGTTTCTGCAATTATTGTGCGCAAGATCGGCCGCGAGGAACGCAATGTCGTTTTGCTGGTCTATCCGCTTATGGCCAATCTGGGGGTTATGGGCATTGCCTTGCCCTTTGTCTATCAACCCATGCCGTTGGCGGATCTGGGGGCATGGGCTGCGATGGCCGCCATGGCGTTTGTGGCCAGCCTGTGTGTGATTTGGGCCTATAAATTGTCGTCTGCAATTCAGGTTGCGCCAATGCAGTATTCCCAGATCATCTGGGCGGCATTATTCGGCGCATTGTTCTTCGGCGAAGTGCCGGACATATTCACGGTGCTGGGCGCCGTGGTCATCATTGCAAGTGGCGTATATATTGTGCTGCGCGAAGATTCCGCCAAGGTGTCTGAAAACCGGCCGGTTCTGGAAACCCGCACGCGGACCGAAACCGGCACCTTCCCGCGCGCCAGCCAGTTGGGCCGGTTTGACGAACATGACGACGACGACCCCGACAAGTTGAAGTGAATCTGCCGCGGCACAACTGCAACGCCCGCGACACCTTGCTGAACATGTGTGCTTCTGCACTGGTCTCGGGGGGGGCGGGGCGCTATGACATGCGCTGAATATTGCCGAAGGACGACCCAGCATGAAAACTGCTATTCAACCGCAACCCGGTATTCTGGACATCGCGCTTTATCAGGGCGGGACCTCCAAGATCATCGGACGTGATGATGCCGTAAAATTGTCGTCAAACGAGAACCCGTTCGGGGCAGGGGATATGGCGCGGCAGGCTTATTTGCGCGCAGGCCATGACCTGCATCGTTATCCGTCCACCGATCATGGCCCGTTGCGCGCAGCGATTGCAGCGCGCTATGGTCTGGATGCCGGGCGCATTATTTGCGGGGCCGGATCTGATGAGGTGATTTCCTTTCTGTGTCAGGCCTATGCCGGTCCCGGTGACGAAGTGCTATATAGCCAGCACGGGTTCTTGATGTATCGCATATCTGCGCTGGCGGCGGGGGCAACACCGGTTGTCGCACCGGAACGCGACCGCACCACCGATGTGGATGCACTTTTTGCCGCCTGCACCAAGCGCACCAAGCTTGTATTTATCGCCAACCCAAATAACCCCACCGGGACAATGATCCCGATTTCGGAACTTGAACGCCTTGCGAAAAAGCTGCCAGCGCAGGCTTTGCTGGTGCTTGATGGTGCCTATGCCGAATATGCCGAAGGTTATGATGGCGGCGCGGCCCTTGTCGATCAACGCCAGAATGTGGTGATGACGCGCACCTTCTCCAAGCTGTTTGGCCTGGGGGGATTGCGTGTGGGCTGGGGCTATGGGCCGCAGCATGTCATCGATGTTCTGGGGCGGGTGCGTGGTCCGTTCAACCTGTCGACCACCCAGCAGGACGTGGCCGAAGCAGCCCTTGCAGATGAGGCGCATATATCACGCAGCCTGACCGAGAATGCGCGGATGCGCACATGGCTGGCCGACCGTCTGAACGCCATAGGCGTTGCAACCGATCCGTCCCATGCGAATTTCGTTCTGGCCCGTTTCAAGGACCCCGCGCAGGCGGCTGCATGCAACACGGCATTATTGGCGGGCGGTTTGATTGTGCGCAAGGTTGACAGCTATGGTCTGCCGGAATGCCTGCGCATCACCATTGGCGACGAATCCGCGTGCCGGCGCGTGCTGCATGTCATCACCCAATTCATGGAGCCGCAGGCATGAGCGCAATATACAAGCGCGTCGCATTCATTGGTCTGGGGTTGATTGCGTCATCCATGGCGCATGCCATCCGGCGTGCAGGCTTGGCAGAACATATCGCCGGCACGGCGCGTTCGCCCGAAACCCGACAGGTTGCGCTTGAAATCGGGCTGGTTGATGCCGTCTTTGACACGGCGGCAGAAGCGGTCAGTGGCGCGGATCTGGTGGTGCTGTGCGTGCCGGTTGGTGCCATGGCCGAGATTGCCCGCGAAATTGCACCCCATCTGGATGCCGGGGTGACGGTCACGGATGTCGGTTCGGTCAAGCAGGCGGTGATTGACGCGGTCGCCCCCCATCTGCCGGATCATGCCCATTTCATACCCGGCCATCCGCTGGCAGGGACCGAACATTCCGGTCCCCGTGCGGGCTTTGCGGAATTGTTCGACAATCGCTGGTGTATCCTGACCCCGATTGACGGCGGCGACAGTCCTGAACTTCAGCGGTTGATCGCCTTCTGGCAGGGGATCGGCGCACATGTCGATCTGATGGACCCGCCGCATCATGACCTTGTGCTGGCCGTCACCAGCCACACACCGCATCTGATCGCCTACACAATGGTGGGCGTTGCCGATGATCTGCGCCGTGTCACCGATAGCGAGGTGATCAAGTATTCCGCAGCCGGGTTTCGTGATTTCACGCGCATCGCGGCGTCTGACCCGACAATGTGGCGCGATGTATTCCTGACCAACAAGGATGCCACCCTGGAAGTGCTGGGCCGCTTCACAGAAGAGCTGTTCGCCCTTCAGCGCGCGATTCGCACCGGCGATGGTGCATTGCTTCACGACTACTTCTCGCGCACCCGTGCGATTCGCAGGGGAATCATCGAAGCGGGTCAGGATACGGCTGCCCCCGATTTCGGGCGCGCAAAGCGCTGAGGGGAAATAATCGTGCTGTTTTTCATGCTTTCGGCGGCCCGGACGGGCCGCCGCTTTGCTTTGCGGGGACGCCCAAAAGCAAGATCACCCGTCCGGGGACGGGTGCAGGCATCAGACCGGAATTATTGCGCGCATTCCAACCCTCATATTTATTGGGGTTTGCGGTGCGCCAGTCGATTTTTTTGCGGTTTTTTAAATTTCCCTCTTGCGTGTGAATGTTTGATTGCCTAGATAGCGCTTCACCGGCGGCGGGAAGCTGCTGGTTGTCTGGGGCGGCTTGATGCGGAAGTGTTATTGCTGTTTTGGGTTTGAGGTTTAGGGACAGGTATGCATGTGGATGCGCCTTATGTATGGCGCTTCTTACGTGTGTTTTTGTTTCTGTGCTGTTTGAAATTTTTGGAAACTTGAAGAGATATGTGGGCGGTTTGGTCTGTTTTCGATGGATCGGCCTGACA
>JAFIEO010000097.1 GCA_020832445.1 Paracoccaceae bacterium | reverse complement strand
CAACGTCGCGGGTGGCACGCGCAATGCATCGGCGATCCGCCTGAGCGTCGTCAGCCGCGGATCGCGTTTGCCAGTTTCGATCAGGGACAAGGCAGGTGCGCTGATACCAGTCAGCCGCGCCAGCTGTTCCAGGCTCAAACCCTGCGCGGCCCGGGTCTCGCGGATCCGGTGACCGACATCCGCCAGCAACTTTCTATCGGCATCATCGACCATCTTCGCCACCTTACCCTTTTCGGTAAAGATAGCGGCGAACTGGGCTGCGCTCAAGGAGTTTTATCTTTAACGGTAATATCAGCTCTACAGGGCAACACTTCAGTCCACTCTTATCGAATAAGGTAAGCCGCAAAGGGGGCGTCAACGGACATTTTGTCGGGGTCGATTGCACGCGAATGCCGCTGAATGCACGCCAGTGCGGGCGGCTGCACGCGAATGCGGTTTTTCTGTTATGGTGTTGATGTGGCGTTGATGTAAAACGCGAAATGGCCTGTGGTATAAACATACCTCAGGCTATGCGCTTGATATCGTTTAGTAATTTGGTTGCGGGGACAGGCTACCGCCGTGACTTGCCTGCGCCGTTCTGTTTCGTGTGATGAGCTTTGACCAACCACGATAGGTTTAATCGCCACCAGGAAGCGGAACAAGCCCAAGCTCTCGCAAAAACATGTTATGCTGTGATGTAGCCTTGCGAACTTGCTCATCAATTATGACAAGATCGCTCTGGGCCTTTTCCAACTTAATTTCTTCTTCTGCTACAGCAGTACTGATATAGCGCGAGATGTTGAGGTTGTATCCTTCCTCAGCGATCCGATCCAGGCTGACACGCTTGGAATAGCGATCCTCCTCAGTGCGAAACTGATAAGTGGACACAATCTTGCCGATGTGGTCCGGCGTATTATTCTTACCGTCGCCCAATTGGTTCTGGCGCTTGCCCTTCACGAAATGCTCGGCGGCATTGATAAAAAGCACATCGTCGGGCTTTTTGCACTTCTTGAGCACAAGAATGCAGACGGGGATACCCGTCGAGTAGAACAGGTTCGCAGGCAGACCGATGACCGTGTCGATGTGACCGTCTTTCAAAAGCTTCGTGCGAATGCGTTCTTCTGCCCCACCCCTGAACAGCACCCCGTGCGGCAGGATGATGGCCATCACGCCCTCGTCCTTCAAAAAGTGGAACCCGTGCAAAAGGAATGCAAAATCTGCCGCCGACTTCGGCGCCAGCCCGTGGTTCTTGAACCGCACATCGTCGCCCAGGGCTTCGGTCGGCTCCCAGCGGAGACTGAAGGGCGGATTGGCCACAATGGCATCGAACGAGGGCTTTTTGGCGGGGTTCATTTCCTGCAGCATGTCCCACTCGTTCAAAAGCGTGTCGCCGTGGAATATTTCGAACTCGGTATCCTTCACCCCATGAAGCAACATGTTCATGCGGGCCAAGTTGTAAGTCGTGATGTTACTTTCCTGCCCGAAAATCTTACCGATGCCGTGCGGCCCCATCCGCTTGCGCACATTGAGCAGCAGCGATCCTGAACCGCAGGCGAAATCCAGCACGCTGGCGAGACGTTCTTTTTTGCCGGTTGCAGGCTCTTGACTGTCCAAAGTCACGATTGCCGATAGGATATCCGAAACTTGCTGGGGGGTATAAAACTCCCCCGCCTTCTTGCCAGACCCAGCAGCGAACTGGCCAATCAGGTATTCATACGCATCCCCCAGATGATCCACCTCGGAAGAAAATTCGGCCAGCCCCCTGGCAACCTCGGCGATGATCGAACAGAGCTTCTTGTTCTTGTCTGCCTGCGTCTTGCCCAGCTTCTCCGAGTATAGGTTGATCTCTGAAAACAACCCGCCGAACGTGCTCTGGAAAGACTCGTTCTCGATATACTTGAAGCCTTCATACAGGGTCAGCAGCAACTCATCGCTTTGCCTCCGGGCCAGCTCGGCGATGTTATCCCACAGGTATGGGGGTTGGATCACATAATGCACCTTACGGCGCATCTGCTTTTCGAACTCGGTAACATCGTCAGGGTTATCCTCGTACCAAGCCTGCAGCGGTGTGCTGGCTCCGGTGCGCTCCAGAACATCCGGAAGATCAGGATAATCTGAACCCAGTTCGCGCTTCGCCGCCGCCTCGTAGTTATTTGAGAGGTAGCGCAGAAAAAGGAATGACAGCATGTAATCGCGGAAGTCATCCGCGTTCATGGAACCGCGCAGCGTGTCGGCGATGTTCCAGAGCGTCTTGCCCAGTTGCTTTTGGATTTGGTCGTTCATGGTGCGGGTGTTCCTTGGGGTGCTGATGCCGGTGTTGCTGCCGCCGCCTGCACGGGACCAGAAGTGGGCAAAGCAAATTCAAATCGATTGATGAACTCGGCCAGGATGCGCCGGAACAGTTCTTTATTGTCCTCGCCCATCTCGGTCGGTTCATGAATGGCATAGGCACCGTGGCTGAGCAGGTTCAGGGCACGGTTGAACAGTGCCCTGTCTTCTTCATTGTCGAGTGCCTTCAGACAGAACGCCAAGCTTGAATGCCCAAAGAACGAGGCTGTCTTTTCCATGATGCTGCGCAAGGCATTGAAGTGAAACGTATAAAGTTTGCCATGCTTCGGGTCGGCGGCACGCTGCAATTCGGCAAGGGTCGCAACGTGGTGGAAGAAGGGCGTGTCTTCGGTCGCCTGAAGCGTGTAGGTTCCGTGATAGCTGGGGCGGTGCAGAAAGTATCGCTTGGATTTGACCGTCGGCCCACCATCCATCTTGTTGTTGATCTCGTTGCACATCACGTTGAAGAACAAGGCGTGATGGGAAGAGAAGACAACTTTGATTGGTGTAGCCGCGCCATTCGCGTCCTTCCGGGTGACGGCCCGGCGAAGCAGCTTCGCCAGATCGCAGGCAACGGAAATAGCATTGTTATCGTCCAGCGATGAGATTGGGTCATCAATATAAAGGTATTTCTTCCCCTGATAGGATTCATGCCCGTCCAGCATTCGTTCACAGATCGCCATGAAGATGCACCAGATGAAGATGTTCTGTTCGCCCCGCGACACTTTGATGTTGGTCTGTCCACCCTTTCGGAAGCTGACAAAATCAGGCTTGGAAATCGTGTCTTTGCCCTGCTGAACGTCCTTATAAGTGAAGTCGAACTCGAAATCGGCGTATCGGGAAAGATACCGGGCGATGGTTTCGTCCAGCGCCAGTTCCGTCATGGCATTGAAAAACGCGGACTGTTCGTTCAGTTGCAGGCGACGCAGGCTGTCGCCTGCAAGATCATTCTCCCAGACGAACAGATCCTCAGTGAAGGCGTTGAAATACAGCGTGTCGGGCGTGCCCGTCGGGTTCTTCTTGGTCTTGCGCTTGCCTGCATCCTTGAACGCCATCGACAGACGCGTCTTGCCGGTGCGGTTATAGGCGTAAAGCAACACAAGATCGGAATCGTTCAGATCATCCCGCAATCGGTTCACAAGCTTGCCCAAGTCCTTGTAGCTGCGGATGCCGTTCATATGTCAGCCCCATCGAGCATGGGGAAAAGCTGCTGCATGAGGCCCTTCTTGTGGGTCTTGAGCGTGTCGAGCTTTTGGGTCTCGGCGGCGATGAGGTCGTCGAGAGAGGTGAGGCAGTCGGCGATGCGCTGTTGTTCCGCGACCGCGGGAATCAGAACATCAACTTCCCTTAGAATCTCGTTGTTGATATTCTTCTGGGCACCGGTGGTGGCGACTTTGTTCAAATAGTCTTTTTTCCCTCGCATGATCAGTTCAAGGAAAACTGGGATCACTTTTCGATTCGGAATCAAACCTACAACGCTGTCGGTGAAACAAGCCGCTGTCGTGAGAAGACCTGTATCTCCGATGTTCGCAGCTATAGTGATAAGTACAATCGTAGGCTGGAAGAGCTTACTTACCGACAAGCCTCGTTCATTAAGTGACTGACTTCCGACGACTGTTCCACCAGCAGACTTCACAACATCGCCGGTCTGGATGAAAGGGTACTTTCCACCAAAGAAGGCGGGATCGTTGCGCGGACGATGAGAGAACTTTCCGCGCTGAATATCGCAGATACTCCCAAGTTTTCTTTCCACCCACTCCCCCGCCCCCTCGAACTCGGGGAAGCGGAGGCGGGGTTGGGTTTCGCCTTCCTGGGGGAAAAGCTGCTGCATCAGGCCCTTCTTGTGGGCCTTCAGCGCCTCTACCTTCCGCCCCTGCGCCGCGATCAGCGCATCCGCAGAGTCCAGACAGTCGGCGATTTTCTTTTGTTCGTCTTCCTCTTGCGGGAGCACCATCCGCCCAGACAGAAAGGTTGCATTCGTAATCTGAAGGGTGTTCTTCGCGCCCTTCTGGCAGAGCGGTGAAAGGAACGCCTGCGCGCGCTCGGGCGCTTCGAAATAGGCTTCGATCATCAAGCCCACATGCCGGTTCTGGGGCGTGAACACCCCATACAGTGGCGATAGCGCAACTCTCCCATCGAACTTACATTGCTTGACGATCCCAAAGGGAAAAGCCTTCAGCGGACTTTTTGTGTAAACCACATCAAAGCGATGCCCAACATTGTAGTTAGATGTGTCTGCGGCAGCGTAGCTACGGCCCAAATGCTCAATTTGGTTGACGATCCCGCTCTCCATTGAAACCGAGAAGACTTCATGACCAGCGGTATTCTTGACCTTGTGTTCTTTGAGAACGCTCGACAGTGGCTGGTAGGCCCAAGGTACCGCGAACCCCGGAAAGCGTCGCTCTGGGATCAGCGCGTCAGATGATTTCCCCTTACTGCTCATAAGCGCTCAGCCCCGAAATCTCGCGGCCACCGGCGCGCTTCAGCAGAAGCGGCATCAAGTCGGCCATAAGGTCCAGTTCCTTCACCCGCCGCGCCTTCCAGTTCAGACCCAGGGGCTCCATCAGGTCGGTCAGCGCCTCGCCGTCGAAGATCATGCGTTGCAGGATGGTGTCGACAAAGCCTTGCAGCGCTTGCGTTCCCAGCCCGTGCTTGCCCGCGATGCCGGCCAGTTCCGCCGCGTTCTTCTCTGCCTTGAAACGGCTGTAGCCGTCGCGGATCGCCTTCTCGCTGAGGCCCTCGCCCGCCTTCAAGGTGTTGATATAGGCCGCGATATCCTCGCGCTCGTCCATGAACTTGGCATCGGACTGGATCAGGCCGATCAACTCTTCACGGCTCATGGTCTGTTTGCCGGGGGTGGCATCCGAATAACGGGCGATAAGGCCCATGATATAATCATAATCGATCACGGCCGAGGCGAAGAGGACGAATTCAAAGTCCAGCTGGTCGGCCTCTGGCGTGGTTTTCTCCGACCCCTTGCCCTGTTGCGCCCGAAGGCGCTGCGCAGTTTCCAGATAGGCCCCACGGAAGCCAAGCAGGTTGTCCCGTGGCAGCACCTGTTCGATGGTGTTGCGGTTTTCGTCGGTCAGGTCGGTATATTGGTCAAGCTGCGTCTTGAGGCGCTGAACCTCTTTGAAATGTTCGATGAAGGCCGCGCGGGCCGCATCGCCCTTGAGGTTCGGCACCTCTTCGGGGGCACATGAAAGGCCCTGCGATTTCATGAAAGCATCCAGCTGCTGCACCGCAGTTTCCAGCTTTTTGATGACCACGGGGGCCTTGTCGACCAGCCAGATTTCGCGGGCCTTTTCCTCGGATGCGCCGCCCGAGAACATGGCAATCGCCGTATCAACGGCCGCCTGCTGCTGGCGGAAATCGAGGATATTGCCGTAGGGCTTTGTCGCGTTCAACACACGGTTGGTGCGTGAGAATGCCTGAATCAGGCCGTGATGCTTCAGGTTCTTGTCGACGTAGAGCGTGTTCAGGAATTTTGAATCAAAGCCCGTCAACAGCATGTCGACGACGATGGTGATGTCGATCTTGTGGTGCAACTGGTTCGGGTAGGCCTTGCGCAGATCGGCATCCGGCCATTGCTGATCCTTGATGCGTTTTTGCACGTCCTGATAATACAGGTCGAATTCGCCGATCTTGTGGTTGGTGCCGTACTGGGCGTTGTAATCCGCCAGGATGGCCTTGAGGGCCTCTTTCTTCTTTTCCGGCTCGACCGCGTTATCTTCCTTTTCCTGCGGCAGATCCTCTTGGATCTGCTTGACGTCCGCATTGCCCTCCGCAGGCGGAGAGAAAACGCAGGCGATGTTGAGCGGCTGAAAGCTGGGGTCGGTTGCCTGCCGTTCGGCCTGCATTGTCTTGAACAGTGAATGATACTCGATGGCATCGTTGATTGATGACGTGGCCAGCAGGGCGTTGAACCGCCGCTGACCCGTGGCTTGATCATGCTTGGCAAGGATCGCGTCGATGACTGCCTTCTTGGCCAGAGGCTCTCCGGGCTTCGGCAGTGTTTTTCCCTGCGGCTTGAAGTAATCGACGTGAAACCGAAGGACGTTTCCATCCTCGATAGCATGGGTGATCGTGTAGGTGTGAAGACGCTGCTGGAACAGGTCTTCAGTTGTCCTCATGCTGGCCTGATTATCTTCGATCTTCTGCTGGGCCGCATTCTTGTCAAAAATCGGCGTTCCCGTAAATCCAAAGAGCTGGGCACGCGGGAAGAACTCTTTGATTGCTTTGTGATTTTCACCAAACTGAGAGCGATGGCATTCGTCGAAAATCAGGGCGATGCGTTTGTCACGAAGTGGCTCAAGTTGCTCTTTGAAGCTTTTCTTGCCGCCCTTCTTCTGATGCTTGTTGCGCTTGCTGTTCTCATCAAGCGCAAGCCCGAGCTTCTGGATCGTACAGACGATGACCTTGTCGGTATAGTCATCGGACAACAGACGGCGCACGAGAGATGCTGTGTTGGTGTTTTCTTCGACACAGCCCTCTTGGAATTTGTTGAACTCTTCTCGTGTCTGGCGATCCAGATCCTTGCGATCAACAACAAACAGGCATTTTTCAATATCTGGGTTATCTTTCAACAGCGTTGAAGCTTTGAACGAAGTCAGGGTCTTGCCGCTGCCAGTCGTGTGCCAAATGTAGCCATTACCGCAATCATGGGCGATGGAGTCGACAATCGCTTTGACGGCATAGACCTGATAGGGCCGCATCATCAAAAGCTTCTGCTCGCTTGCAACCAAGACCATGTACCGGCTGATGGTCTGGCCAAGCGTGCATTTGACCAAAAAGGTCTCGGCAAAGCTATCCAGGTGGACGAGCTTTCGATTGTCTACATCGGCAAATTCATAAACGGGTAGAAACCGTTCCTCGGAGTTGAATGAAAAATGGCGAGCGTTGTTATTTGCGAAATAGAAAGTTCGATCACGATTGCTGACAATGAACAGCTGGAGAAAGCATAGGATCGTCTTGGTGTATCCGTTACCCGGGTCGTTCTTGTATTCAACGATCTGTTCCATAGCCCTGCGGGGACTGATGCCAAGTGTTTTGAGTTCAATCTGAACAACAGGCACACCATTGATCAACAACACCACATCATACCGATGATGGCTATTGTCGGTGTTAATCCTGAGCTGGTTGACCACCTCAAAGGAGTTTTTGCACCAGTCCTTGATGTTCACGAGCGTGTAGTTGAGAGGCGTCCCATCATCGCGGGAAAAATTATTCCGCTCCCTCAGGATACGAGCTGCCGTAAAAACATCGGGGGTAACAATCTCTTCCAGAAGGCGCTTAAACTCAGCGTCAGTGAGCGTCACACGATTTAATTGTTCGAACTTCCGCCTGAAGTTCTGTTCCAGTGTGGCCCGATCGCGGATATCGGAACGATATTCATATTTGAGACCGCGCAGCTTGGCGATCAAACCTTCTTCAAGATCGCGCTCGGCTTGGTTCATCGCTTTAAGTGTGCTCATTGCGCGCCCATATCCATACACAGCATCGAATGTTTTTTATGGTAAGAACCCGCTCTCGGCCACCATACCAATCGGCAGATGCGGCTTTTTGCCTCTCTAAAATAATCTTGGTCACTACTTCCCTGCCTCATCAATGCTTGCAAGGCTTTCTTAGCGGCCCTCAGCACCGCTCAATAGTCTTACCCGTCAACTTCTGATATCGCAACGGTTAGACGTCCGTGCCTTGCCGCTGCTTTTTGCTTGACTTAGGCCAGCAGTTGCGCCGCATCCGTGAACCCCGCGCTCTGGTCGACATGCGTCTTGTGAAGCTGGATCACGGTCAACTTGACCGGTTCCGGCACAAGCAACGGATGCAGACCGGCCGCACGAAGTGCATCGTCAAGCACGCGCATCGCGGTCGATCGGCCCAGCATGTCAAACAATCGAAACATATTGATCACCTATCAGGACGCAGACCGGAACGCACGCGCGATGGCGTACTGGCCGACATCGAGGGCCAGATCCTTGGCACCGCATCAGGTTCCCGGCCCTTCGCCACCCGGTTTCGACGTCGAGATCACCTCGCGCGTCTCGCGCAGGATATCCTTCCCCTCGTCGGCCAGGCCGGCCGGCAGTCCGGCACGGCGCAGCCACGATGTCATCTTCTCGAGCAGGGGCTGAAGCAACCGCAGCAGGCGGTCGGCGTCGGCCCATTTTCCCTGCAGCTCGACCTCTTTTTCCGTGATGACAGCCTTGGCCTGCGCAAGTTTCGCGCGCTGATCCTCAATATCCGCACGTGCGACCATGCGCTCCTGTTCAATTTCCGCCATGACTGCGGCCCGCTCCGCGAGCGTAGATTGCGCCACAGCCGCAGTATCGTTGTGGACTGAATTGATCGTATCAACGAACGTATGCGCCGCGGCCACGGCCGGGGCGATCTCTGGGTATGCAGCGCGGACGGGCGGGGCCATCCGCTCAAAATCGTCAGCGTCACCCTCGCGCAGGGCACGCGCCTTGACACCTGCGGTCAGAGCGACCAGCCCATCCCTGACCGCATCCACACGCGCGTTTGCATCGGCGGCCCTCGCCGCATGCGCTTCAGCCGCGCGCGCGGCCTCTTTCGCCCGACGCTCGTCCGCAATGCGCGCAGCTTCAGCATCGGCCTGCGCCTGCCGTGCAGCCTCCGCGCGCGCCGCAGCCTGCGCATTCTCGCGATGCAACGCGAGGGCCCGTGCTTCCATCTCCCGGATCCGAGCCGCTTGTTGGCAACGGCGCCGCTCCAGTTCAGCGGTTTTCTCAGCCAGGCTTCTGATGTGAACGCGCCGGAATGCCTCTGCGAGGTACCCGCGCTTGAGCGCGATGTTCGCTTCGACCATGATCTGCTCGGCCTGTTCTTTCCGCGCCTTCGATTCCGCGATGGCACGCTTTCGCGATTTCTTTACAGCTGATCGTGCGGTCACCCGGGCATCTGTCCGCGTCTGTTCGGCATCTGCCTGCACTCTCTCCCGGATCCTGTCGCGATCCTCCAGCGCCTTGCGTCTTTGCTCCCTGCGCCACTTACTCGGCGGCACATGCTCACGCGGGCTTGGCCCTTCCAGCCCTGCGGCCCTTGCTGCGCGGGCCGCTGCGGCCCGGCGCGCGCCGCGGTGGATACCCATATCAAGGAAGGCCTCTCCAACAAGGTCTTGCGCATGCTCATAATCGGCGAGAAGCGGGTTGGATGAGGGTTGCAACAGCCGCTGACGCCCACGGTTCTTACTGACTTTCTCGTTCCACACAGCGACGGCGAAGTGCAGATGCACGGCCTCTTCATCCACATGAACCGTCACTTCCCGCAACTGCCCATCAGGGAAATGTGTCTGCAGGAACTCCACGCCCCGACTGACGAATTGGTTCACCCGTTCAGGGTGCCATTCCTGCGGCCCTGTGCCGCCAAACCAGAGTTTATTGACCGTCAGAATCCCCTCGCGAAGAGGTCCTTCCGACGTGAATTTCCATGGATCAACGGGCCCACGACGGCGCAAATCGTCAGCTTCTTTCCAGCGACCCTTGGCTTCGCGGGCGGCAATTTCGTTGATGTGGTTATCCCTTTTCGCGGCTTCGATTTCGGCCTTCAGAACATCGATCCAATCCTCGTCACCGATAACGCGATAATTCTGTGGACTCAGGTCATGGCGGATATGGCTCAGATCCCCACCCGCTCGCTGATCATGCATTTCCCTTCTGCGGAGTACCCGGGGGAAGAGAGAGGCAAATCGCAGGACAGCCGGGGCAGTTGCAAGGCAGCCCTTGTTTGCGGGATGATCGAATTTCGTATGGACA
>JAFIEO010000085.1 GCA_020832445.1 Paracoccaceae bacterium | reverse complement strand
ATCCGATATCTCTTGGCACGGCTATTACCGCGCCCCGTGCTGACCGCGAATTTTATCTGGGCTTGGTCTCTCTGGCGACGACACCACCAGAACTCAGCCGCTATCGCCCATCGGAAAATACGATCCCATATGCAACTGTAGTACTAGCGTCCGTGCCGGATGCGCGCATAAATACGGCTGGCCATGAAGAACAGGGTAAGTGCCGTCAATGCAATCACAAACGGGTTTTCAAAGCGTGACACCACCCATGCATGCGTGATGGCAATGAATGCCGCAGGCCAGACCAGAAGGTGCAGTTTCTTCCATACCGGAAAGCCAAGCAAGCGCGGCGCGGCATCCACCGATGTCAGTGCCAGCGGCAACATAAGGAGCAGGGCCGCCAGCCCAAGTTGCAGATGCATCATCTTGCGCAATTCATCTGCGGCAAATTCGATAAATCCGCCCTGATCTAGAAACAGCCATATGGCGGCATGCGCCAGTGCATACAGAAATGTCCACACGCCCAGCGGACGGCGCGCGGCGAACAGCGCGCGCCAGTTTGTCAGGAAATGCGCAAACCCCAGCGCAAGGGTCGCCATCAGCATCAACAGTGCAAACCGGCCCGTCTGGTGCAAAAGCACTTCGGCGGGCACGACGCCCAGATTTCCGCCTTGCCATTGCCAATACAGCCACGCGCCCGGCGCCGCGCAGCCCAGCCATGTGAACCAGCCTATTAGCGATGTCATTGGGGCGGCGGGTTTCAATAGTGCTGTTCCAGATCCATGCCCGCATACATATCGGCAACCAGATCGCCATATCCGTTGAACATTTCGGTTCTGATGCGGGTGCCGTCATGCAGCCGCCGTTCTGTGGCCTGATGCCAGCGGGGGTGGCGCACGCCTGGATTCACATTCGCATAGAACCCGTATTCGCGCGGGGATTTCACATGCCATGTAGGTGCTGGCTGACTGGCTGTCAGTGAAATGCGTTTGATCGACTTGATGGATTTGAACCCGTATTTCCACGGCACCACCAGCCGTATGGGCGCGCCGTTCTGGTTTGGCATCACATCACCATACATGCCGACGGCCAGCAATGTCAGCGGGTGGGTTGCCTCGTCCAGCCGCAGCGCTTCGGTATAGGGCCAGTCCAGCAGGGACCGCGCGCGCTGTGGCATAACGGAAACGTCATCAAACGATTCGAACTGCACATATTTTGCGCCGGACCCGATCCCGGCATAGGCCAGCAAATCCGCCAGCGGAAAGCCGATCCACGGGATGACCATCGACCACGCTTCGACGCAGCGTAGCCGGTATATGCGTTCCTCCAGTGCGAAACGGCGCAAGATGTCGTCCATGTCGATGGGGCCCGGGCGGTCGACCAGCCCGTCTATCATGATGGACCACGGGTCTGTCTGCAACAAATGGGCGTTCTGCGCGGGGTCGTCCTTGGCGGGGCCAAACTCGAAAAAATTGCAATACCCTGTCGCGACTTCTTTGGTGGTCCGCTCTTCATCGGTGGAATAGGGGCCGGATGTGAAATCCGCCCATGACTGCGCGCGCCCGATTGTTGGCCAACCGGCAAGCCCGGTTGCCAGCCCCGCCGTCAAGCCCGCGACGACTGCGCGCCTGTTCACAAAGGCGGCTTTCGGGGTGATTTCGGATGCGGGCGGGATCGGGTAGCTGAATTTGGGCATTGTCACAGTTCTTGTTTTCAGGGTGGGTTTTGGAACCTTGGCTGTGCGGTCGCGCAGATCGGGGCGCGACGACAGCCCATGGGGTCGGGTATCAAAACCCTGCTACGCCACCTTTCCATATATTTGCCCGAACCTGTTTGATCTGGGTCAAGCCGGTCGATTCTGCACGGGTGTGTTCGGCCACGCAATGGGGGTTTTGCTGTTTTACTTAGGACATGGGCGCCAGGTTTAATGATTTTAAAACATAGTTTTGGGGACATTTGTGCGCAGCACGCAGGGCACGGTTCCAAGCTGAATTGCAAAAATGCTTGATGGAAAAGAGAGTTTATGCAAATATATTTGCATCATGAAAGATAAAAGCATGATAAAGTTGCAAATCAGATAAACCTGCAGGGAAATGACATGAACAACATCTTCAAAATGGCCGCCGCTGCGGTTTTCGCCTTCGGTGCCAGCGCGGCATCGGCTGACAAGCTTGTCGTTGCCACCGACACTGCCTTTGTTCCGTTCGAGTTTATGCAAGACGGCGAGTATGTCGGTTTTGACATCGACATGTGGACC
The DNA here is from genome assembly GCA_020832445.1 of Paracoccaceae bacterium. Lineage (GTDB taxonomy): Bacteria > Pseudomonadota > Alphaproteobacteria > Rhodobacterales > Rhodobacteraceae > Roseinatronobacter. Next base: position 104,719 of record JAFIEO010000085.1, on the reverse strand, counting down.
ATGATCGCGGAGGAACTTGAACTGGAATTCGATCTGCGCCCGATGGATTTCAACGGCATCATTCCCGGCCTTCAGACCGGACAGGTTGACGTGGCGCTGGCGGGTATCACCATCCGCGAGGATCGCGCAGAGGTTATCGACTTCTCGGACGGGTATTATGACAGCGGTTTCCTGATCATGGTGCCAGCAGACAGCGATATCGAAAGCTCGGCTGATCTGGCAGGCAAAACGCTGGCCGTGCGCACAGGTACATCTGCGGCTGACTACGCGCGTGAAAATTTCACCGACACCGAATTGCGCCTGTTCCCAAATATCGACAACGCCTATCTGGAACTGCGCACCGGCCGTGTGGATGCTGCCATGCATGACACCCCCAACGTGCTGTATTACATCGCCACTGCAGGCGACGGGCAGGTCAAGGCCGTGGGCGAACAGATGATGGCCCATCAATATGGTATCGGTTTTCCCAAAGGTTCCGATCTGGTGGAACCGGTCAATCAGGTGCTGGCCAATATGCGCGAAGATGGCCGCTATGATGAAATCTACATGAAATGGTTTGGCACCACGCCACCGGCCAACTGATTTCACACGCATCATGACGTTGGCGGGGCGTGACCTGCGCAGGCCCCGCCACAAATGACGGGCCAACCAATCGGGGGCGGATTATGGAAGTGAACTGGCTTATTATATGGGATTTTATCCCGCAACTTATGAAGGGCGCGCAGGTCACGGTGCATATTACCGTTGTCGGCCTGCTGGGCGGTGTCGTCCTTGGTGCCATTGCGGGGCTGATGCGCGCCTATGGCAATACTGTGATTAATGCGATTGCATTTGTCTATATCGAAGTCATCCGTGGCACACCCATTGTTGTGCAGGTGATGTTTTTGTATTTCGCGCTGCCGGTTCTGGCCTCTATCCGGATTGATCCGATGACCACTGCGGTTCTGGCGATTGTCATCAATGCAGGGGCATATATTGCTGAAATCGTGCGCGGGGCGGTGCTGTCCATATCCAAGGGCCTGACCGAAGCAGGGCTGGCCATTGGCCTGCCGCGCTGGAAGGTTATTCGCTATATCGTCGGGCCGCTGGCATTCCGCCGCCTGATCCCGCCTTTGGGCAACCAGTTCATCGTCAGCCTTAAGGATACATCCTTGTTCATCGTCATTGGCGTGGGCGAGTTGACACGCACAGGGCAGGAAATCATGGCTGCGAATTTCCGCGCGGTTGAAAACTGGACCGCTGTTGCCGTGATGTATCTGATCATGACCGGCGTGCTGTCGCTGATGCTGCGGATGATCGAAAAGCGCATGAGGATCCTATGACCGACGCAATCATTCAATTTCGCAATGTCTCCAAGCATTTCGGCCCGCTGAAGGTTCTGGATGAGGTTGATCTGGACATCCATAAGGGCGAAGTGGTTGTGCTGATCGGCCCGTCGGGGTCCGGTAAATCAACGCTGCTGCGCTGCATCAACGGGTGGGAACAAATCACCGGCGGTGATCTGATTATCAACGGTATGAGTGTGCTGGGTGGCAACAAGGTCTTGCGTGAAATCCGGCAGGAAGCCGGCATGGTGTTTCAGCAGTTCAACCTGTTCCCGCAAATGACCGCCTTGCAAAACGTTGCTTTCGGTCCGCAGGAAGTGCGCGGCCTTAGCCGCAAGGAAGCCCGTGATCTGGCCCGCGAATTGCTGGCCAAGGTGGGGCTGGCCGAGAAGGCAGATCACGAACCTTCCGAACTGTCGGGCGGGCAACAACAGCGCGTGGCCATTGCGCGCGCCTTGGCGATTAAGCCCAAGGTCATGTTGTTTGATGAACCGACATCCGCGCTGGACCCCGAACTGAAGCAAGAGGTGCTGAATGTCATGCGCACCCTTGCTGCCGAAGGCATGACCATGGTGGTTGTCACGCATGAAATGGGCTTTGCCAAACAGGTCGGCACGCGCCTGATTTTCATGGAGCACGGCAAGATCGCCGTGGATGGCCACCCGAGAGAGGTGATCGACACGCCCCCCAATGACCGGATGAAGGATTTTCTACAGCATGTCTGAAACTGCATCGTCCGAATTGCGCGCGGTGCGTATTGCGGGTTCCCCGCATGACATGGGCCTTGCGCTGGGGCGTGCCGGCCGCGCGGCCGTGCATGATGTGCTGTGCCCGCTGGATTACTGGGCGGCGGTCACCGACCCTGCCCATGATGCCGCAGTCGCGCGCATGGCGACACGCACCAAGGCCATTTTCCCATGGATATATCAGGAATTACAGGGGCTTGCCGACGGATTGGGGCTACCGTTCAGGCAGGTGATGGCGTGGAATTGTCGCGGCGATCTGATGTCCAATGTGCCCGATGGCTGCACCACGGTTCAGTTTCCCGGTGATGTGCCGGTGATTGCCCATAATGAAGATGGCCTGCCGGAATTTCGCGGGCATGCCTTTATGATTGATGCCGCACCGCTGGATACGCCGGAATTTACCGCTGTATGCTATCCCGGGTCCATTCCCGGCCATACGTTTGCGATGACGGGCGCAGGACTGGTGCAGGCGGTCAATAATCTGCGCTTGCGCGATGTATCCCCGCAAATTCCGCGTATGGTTGTGGGGCGTGCGGTGCTGGCATGCGGCAGCGTTGGGGATGCACTTGATATGCTGTCGCGTGAAAACCAGTGCGGCGGGTTTCACTTTACCTTGGCGCAGGTTGGTGACGGGGTGATCCATAGCATAGAATTCGGCGGCGGCGCTGCGGTGTGCCGCCAGATCGATACGCCGTCTGCACATGCCAATCACGCGCTTTATCTGGACCTGCCGCACGGCCAGAGCGTTACGCAATCATCCGCGGACAGACAGAAGCGCGCCACGGATCTGATTGAGGGCGGCATCCGCGATGCTTTGGCTATATTGCGTGATGCAGGCGGGCAGGGGTTGCCGATCCATCGCTGCCAGCCTGATGACCCTGATCACGAAAACACCCTTGCCACAGCTGTCATTCGGGTTGAAAAGGATGGTCTAAGCTGGGAAATCTATGACCAACGATCAACACAGCCAGTCCATGCCCGTGGAACGCCTGCCAGATAAGCCCCCGCAAACGGTGGCGGCGCTGCGCGAGCTGGTTCTGAGCATCGCCAAGGGCGAAGGCAACATAACGCTTGGCCCTAAGGCGCGCGAAGCGCTGGCGCGTATTCTGGACTTGCAAGGTGATCCGGCGCTGTTGTCGATCACGTCACTGGCCGACAGGTTGGGGGTAAATCCGTCAACGCTGACGCGGCTTGCGCGCAATCTGGGGTATTCGGGGTTCGGGGCGTTTCAGCAGGTGTTGCTGAATGCATCAATGTCGGCGCCGGGGTCGTTTTACAGCCGACAGGCGGAAACAGCGTTGCGTGGCGGGGATGGGTCCGGCCCGAACGGGGTGGCCGCGCTGTGCCGTGAAAGTCAGGCCAATATCGACCGGTTTCTGGATATGTGCGACCAAAGCCAGTTTTGCCATGCCACCGAACTGATCGCGGGCGCGCCGCGTGTCATGGTGTATGGAATCCGGCAGTTTCATGCCTTTGCCAGTTTTCTGGTCTACGGGTTGCGCATGATCCGGTCGGATGTGCATCTGCTGGATTCAAATGCGTTGGGCGTGGCCGAAGGCATTGCATCCATGGGCCCGCAGGACGTGCTGGTCATTTCCAGTTGCGCACCCTATTCGCGGCAGGTCGTGGAAGTGGCGCGTGCGGCAGTCGACAAGCCCGTATCAGTCGTAGCCATCACCGACCGTGCAGATTCGCCCTTGATAATGGCGTCCAAGGCGGCGTTGCTGGTCCCGCATGAAACCAGTTTTCTGTCGAATTCGCTGTCAACTTTCGTGCTGGCCGCAGAATGCCTGATCAACAGTTGCGCGGCCATTGACCCCAAAGCGGCCAAGGCCGCTTTGGCGGAACGCGATCGTATGATCAGCCGGTTGGGTATTGAACTGTGATCATGCTGTGACCTGCGCGATGGCTTGTGCCAGAACCGGCACTGTCTGGCTGTTCAGCCCTGCCATATTGGTGCGCCCGTCCCACAGCATATAGATGCCATGATCGGCGCGCAGACACTCCACCTGTTCGGGTGTTACGGGCAGCAGGGAAAACATGCCTTGTTGCTGCGCGATCACGTCAAAGCGGTCAGACCCGGTTTCATCGCGCAGCGCTGCGGCAAGGGCACGGCGGTTGCCGGATACGCGCGTGCGCATCTCCTCCAATTCGGTCTGCCAGACATGTTTCAGTGTTACGTCGTTCAGAATGGTGCTGACAACGCGCCCGCCATGGTCGGGCGGAAAGGCGAAATTCTGGCGGTTCAGACCGGCCAGCGCGCCTGCCAGCTTTGCCTTGTCCGGTTCCGGCACGATCGCCATCGCCAGGCCCACGCGTTCACGATACAGGCCGAAATTTTTGGAACAACTGGCGGCAACCAGCACTTCAGGCAAGCGCGCTGCCAGATGCCGCAACCCGCCCGCATCGGCGTTCAGCCCTTCGCCAAAGCCCTGATAGGCCATATCGACAAACGGCACAGCACCTGTGCGCTCCAGCGCTGCGCCGATGTCTGCCCAGTCCTGCACGCTCAGGTCTATGCCGGTCGGATTGTGACAGCAGCCGTGCAGCAGAACCACATCACCCGCCGCCGCCTGCGCAATATCCGCGAACATGCCGTCACGGTCCAGCATGCCGGTGGTAGCGTCCTGATACCGGTACGGGCGTGATTTCATGCCCGCTGCGGCAATCAGGGGGGCATGGTTCGGCCATGTCTGCGCGCTTATCCAGATGGTCGCATTGGCATGTGCGCGGCGTATCAGTTCTGCAATCTGGCGCACCGCCGTTGTGCCGCCCGGCGTGCCGACGGCGGCCACGCGTGCGTTAGGCACGGCCCCGCCCAACAGCAACCCTTCCATGGCATCAAGAAAGGCCACGTCACCAGCCAGTGACAGATATGTCTTGCTTTCCTGCGTTGCGACGATGTGCGCTTCGGCCTGTTTTACGGCCTGCATGACAGGGGTGCGGCCCGCTTCATCGCGGTAAACGCCGACGCCCAGATCAATCTTGCCCATACGGGGATCATCCGCGAAATCCTGCATCAGGGCGATGATGCCGTCAAGTTTGGGCTGGGGCAGGGTTTCGAACATCAAGGGCACCTTAGCTGGTGACAGGGGACCAGTCGCGCACCAGAACACGGCTGCGGTCTTCTTGTCGGATTGGGGTAAAGCCGTATTTCTGATACTGGATCAACGCGCGGGGATGGTCCAGCGTGCAGGTGTTGACGGTAAGTTTTTCAACGCCCTCGCGGTCCCATGCGGTCAGAATGGCGGTGCGCAGCATCCACGCCCCCAGACCGCGGCCCACACTTTCGGGAACAAGTCCGAAATAGCATAACTCGCAGGCATTCCCCTCGCGCCAGTCCAGCAGAAAAAAGCCCTGCGGCCAGCCCTTGTCGATCAGCGAATACAGCGCGACATCCGGGGAATTCAGCCAATCCGCAATCTGGGTGTCTTCGCGGGTTTTAATGTCTGTCCATGCATAATCCCGCCCGACAGCACCATAAAGCGCGCGAAAATACCACACCGGCGGATGTTCGGCCTTCAGAAGCGCCCCCGCCATCCCGTTAGGGGTATGCGGCCAGCTATAGCCGGGGCGTTCGGTCATTTCCAGAAAGGTGACAGTGTAGGGGACGGTCTCGCCCGCGCGGTAGGTTCTGGTGCTCATCCTGTTTCGACCTTCAGATCGGGGAACATGCCCCATTCGGTCCATGATCCGTCATAAAGCGCATGATTGCGATGACCCAGTATTTCCAGCCCCAGACTAAGCACAGCCGCTGTTATGCCCGACCCGCAGGTGGTGATGACAGGGCGGTCCAGATCAACGCCCGCATCCGTGAAGGCCGCGCGCAGGGCATCACCACTTTTCAGCGTGCCATCGGGTTTCAGAAGGGTGGAAAACGGCAGGTTCAGCGCGCCGGGCATATGGCCCGCGCGCAGCCCTTCGCGCGGTTCGGGCGCGTCGCCCCTGAAGCGTTCGGGCGAACGTGCATCGACGATCTGCCAGTCGCCCAGTTTCACGGCTGCCGCCACCTGCGACACATCCTTGACCAGATGGGCCTGCCGCTGGACGGTCATGTGGCGTTCACGCAGCAGGGGGGGCAGGTCCTCGACCTCGCGGCCCTCGGCCTGCCATTTCGGAAACCCGCCATCCAGAATGGCCACGTCCGTCTTGCCCATAAGGCGAAACAGCCACCAGACCCGCGCGGCCGAAAACAGCCCTGCACCGTCATAGATCACCACCTGATGTCCATCGCCAACGCCCATGGCCCGCAGGCGCGACATAAATTTTTCAACCGGTGGGGCCATATGCGGCAGCGCGGACCGGTGGTCGCTGATGTCGTCGATGTCAAAAAAGCGCGCACCTGGGATATGGCCTGCATCATATTCGGCGCGGGCATCGCGGTTTTGCGCAGGCATATACCAGCTTGCATCCAGAATGCGCAGATCAGGGTCATTCAGATGCGCGGCAAGCCAGTCGGTTGAAACACGCGTCTTTGGATCGTCGGTCATGAAATCCCCCAGGCAAAAATCACATACATAACACCTACCGAGGGCGCGGGCGCGTTGCAAGCGTGCAGGCGGGGCTTTTCCCCGCCTGCGGCATTCGCTATGCAGCTTTGCATGAGTGATAGCCTGATCGCAGTTTACGACCGTATGGTTGAGGAGGGTGCCTTGCGCCCCGACGCGGCACAGCGCGGCGCAATGCGCTGTTTTGGCCCTGTGCAAGAATACCTTTCCAAACCTGCACCAAAGCCCGGCTTGCTGGGGCTGTTGGGGCGGCGCAACCGAGAGCAGCCCCCGGGCCTGTATCTGTGGGGCGGGGTGGGGCGTGGCAAATCCATGCTGATGGATCTGTTTGTCGAGCATGCAGGCGATGTGCCGAAACGGCGGGTGCATTTTCACGCCTTCATGCAGGAAATCCACGAAGGGATGCACGCTGCACGAAAAACAGGCGCAAGTGATGCGCTGGCCCCTGTGGCTGACAAGGTCGCCAGTGATGTGCGTTTGCTGGCATTTGACGAAATGCAGATCACCGACATTACGGACGCCATGATTGTGGGCCGCCTGTTCGAGCGGCTGATGGCGGCGGGCGTGGTGATTGTCACGACATCAAACAGGGTGCCGGATGATCTGTATAAGGACGGATTGAACCGCGCGCTGTTTGTCCCCTTTATCGAGATGATCAAGACACGCATGACCGTGTATGAACTGGAATCGGAAACCGATTACCGCCAGCACAGGTTGGCAGGCGCACAGGTCTATTTCAGCCCCGTCGATGCGCAGGCGCGTGCACAGATGGCGCAGATCTGGGACGAGTTGACGGGGCATGATGCGGGCCAGCCGATGACATTGGTGGTCAAGGGGCGCGAGGTGGTGATCCCGCATGCGCATAATGGCGTCGGCCGCGCGAGTTTTTGGGAGTTATGCGGCCAGCCCTTGGGGGCGGCGGACTATCTGGCCATTGCGGGTGCATTGCGGGTGCTGATGCTGGATGATATCCCGTATCTGTCGGCGGCGAATTACAATGAAGCCAAGCGTTTTGTTACCCTGATTGATACGCTTTATGAGGCGGGTGTGCGGCTGATTGCATCTGCCGCGGCCACGCCCGAGCAGCTATACCGCGAAGGAACAGGATCATTCGAATTTGAACGCACCGCCAGCCGCCTGCGAGAAATGCAAGGTGCGGATTGGGGAACCTGATTGTTCGGGGGGCACGATCCTGCCCCCCATCGAGGGGGGACAGAATCGTGGGCGCGCATCACGCGCCCGTCCCCGCCGCAGATGTTTCGCGCAATTGCGCCACTGCCCAGCGTGCGGCATCTGCAACTGTGGTGTCAGGGTCATCGCACAGCGCCTGCGCGATGGGCAGAAAGTGCAGCATGCCCGAATTGCCGATGGCATAAAGCACATTACGCACGAACCGGTTGCGCCCGATCCGTTTGACGGGAGAGCCTGAAAACATGGCCCGGAACGCTGCATCATCCAGACCTGCCAGCGTGGCCAGATCCGGCGCGACAAGGCCATCGCGGGCGGCGTATTTCACCTCTGATGCGGATTGCGCGAATTTGTTCCATGGGCACACCGCAAGGCAATCATCGCAGCCATAAATCCGGTTGCCCAGTTTCGCGCGCAGTTCCAGCGGGACAGGGCCGTGGTGTTCAATCGTCAGGTAGGAAATACAGCGCCGCGCATCCAGTTGAAAGGGCGCGGGAAAGGCGTCTGTAGGGCAAATATCCAGACAGGCGCGGCATGATCCGCAATTTTCCTGCGCGGGCGTATCAGGGGGTAAATCCAGTGTGGTGAATATGGACCCTAGGAAAAACCAGTTGCCCAACTCGCGCGACAGAAGGTTCGTATGCTTGCCCTGCCAGCCCAATCCGGCGGCGGCGGCCAGCGGCTTTTCCATAACAGGGGCCGTGTCCACAAAGACCTTGATTTCACCGCCTGCATGGTCAATCAGCCAGCGGCCCAGCCGTTTCAGGCGTTTCTTGACGACATCATGATAGTCGCGCCCCAGCGCATAGGCAGAAATCACGCCACGATCGCGCAATTCCAGCAGATCAAGCGGGTTGTAATCGGGTGTATAGGTTTCTGCCAGCATGATGACAGACCGTGCCGCAGGCCATAATGCCGACGGGTTGCCGCGCCATTCCATCCGCTCGGCCATCCAGCCCATCTGGCCATGGCGCCCCTGATCCACGAAATCCGCCAGCCGCGCGGGGGCTGTGGGGATGGCGGCAGGCGTTGTGATGGCACAGGCAGAAAAGCCTGTGTCCCGTGCCATTTGCTGGATTTCGGATTTCAGATTATCGGACATATGCCCCACATGGGCCAGATTGCCCTAGAAATCCAGATCTGCGTAATGTGCAGGCGGCGGAAAGCCGGGCAACTGGTCGGCCAGCAGCGTGCGGAAGGCGGGGCGCGATTTCAGTTTCGCATACCATTCATGCACCAGCGCCGAGCGCTGCCAGTCCACATCACTGATGTAATCCAGACAGGACAAATGCGCCGCAGCCGTGAAATCGGCCAGCGACATGTCGTTGCCCGCCAGCCAGCGGCGCTGCCCAAGCAGCCAGTCCATGTAATCGAGATGAAACTTGATCTTGGCCGATCCGGTCTTGATGGCCTGCGAATCTGGATAGCCGCGTTTCATGATCTTCTTGTTCACGCGTTCATAAAGCAGGTTCGCCGTCACCTCGGCGTGGAATTTGTCGTCGAACCATGTGCACAGGCGGCGCACTTCATAGCGCGCCTCGGGGGATTTGGGCATCAGGGGGGGCTGTGGCACCAGATCTTCGATATATTCGCAAATGGCCTGGCTTTCGGTCAGCAGCTTGCCTTCATAGCGCAGGACAGGCACCTTGCCTGCGGGGTTTCGGCGCATGAATTCGGCGCTGGGTTCCCAGTAGCGTTCTTCTATCAGTTCCACCTCTATGCGTTTTTCGGCAAGCGTCAGGCGCAATTTGCGACAAAATGGGGAAAGCGGGACGTGATACAGGCGTGCCATTAAATATGCCTTCTGTCGGGGTTTGCCCTTCTGTAGCCGCGCGGGCGGCAGAAGTTCAACCGCTTATACAATCTGCACGGCCATCCTGCGCAATGGTTGCCGCCCCGTCCATGATGGACGCGGTGCGCCTGCGCAAGAAATCGCTGGGATTGGCGGCATTGCGGCTTTTGGGCGCAGGCAGCACGGCGGCAAGGCGGGCGGCCTGTGTCGGGGTCAGATTGGCGGCAGAGACACGGAAATAGTGCTGCGCTGCGGCTTCTACACCGAAAACCCCCTCGTCGAATTCGGCGACGTTCAGGTAGATTTCAAGAATGCGTGATTTCGGCCAAAGCACCTCGATCAGCAGGGTAAATCCCGATTCCAGCGCTTTGCGCGACCAGTCGCGGCCATGCCATAAAAACACATTCTTGGCGGTTTGTTGCGACAGGGTCGATGCCCCGCGCGTGCTGCCTGCTGCAATGACCTTGCGGATTTCGGCCATGTCGAAGCCCCAATGCAGGCAGAAATTCGCATCTTCTGCCGCGATGACCGACCGTACCATGACCGGCGCGATACGGTCCATCGGCACCCATTGGCGCTGGATTTCGCCAATGCGGCGGTGCTCTTGAGCGATGTAGATGCCACCGGGCGGGGGGATGACACGATAAAGCAGCACCCACACCACCGACAGAACAAACACAATCGCCAGCCCGCGCAGCAGCCACCAGCGCGCACGGCGCAACATATGGGCCATGCCCATAAGCGCACCATTCGCGGCATTGCGCGGGCGTGCCTTGGCGGATTTCTTTTTTGCAGGTTTGCGGGCCATGTTGCGGTTAACTCATGACGACGAAGTTGCGTCAAGTTTTAGCAACTTTGCAGATATGCTGACATACTTTAAAGTTAGGTCTCCTTGCCACTGCATATCGCTCTCGTACTAATAAGCGCAAAGAGCTGGTAGAGAGAACTGGAAAATCACTATCATCAATAAAATGAAGGAGATCAATCCAACCCAAAACTTAGCAAAACGAAAAGCACGCTCTTTCGTTAAGAGATCGTGCATCAACCCCAACTGTAGCGCCTTCATTGCTTTCGCCATATTCGAGTCATCAAAGCATATTTCGAAATAGAAATCATATTGATCAACTTGCTTGATACCTCTGAACAATTGATACATTGGAACAATGGTTAGCAGACCCAAAAAAACGAAAGCGAGATGCATCGCTGGGAGTTTTTGGTGATCTTCGAGTGAAGCAAGTATTGCTCCTACCCCCACGAGTATAGCCGCAAGAGAAATCAGCGCAGCATTTTTTGCTTCGATCTTCTTCAAAGTTCCAAGCAATATTCGATGCGCATTTTTTCCGAGGAGGATATGATCTTCTGGGATCGCTTCACCACAATCGTTGGCATCACATTCCGAGAGCTTAGCATATGCTCGGAGCCTCAACTTAAGAAAGCTCAAAACATTTATTTTCTCTGGGATGGACTGGACGGGCTTTTTAAACGTCTCCCCGTATGTCTGTATCGGCCTAATTTCAGGATTTTCAAAATATTTATCTAGTGAAGACAAGTGAAACAATTGACTTATGAATAAGACGACAAAACCCACACAGGCTACTGGAAAAAACCATTCAGGGTTACAAAGACTCTCAATCAGCATTTATCATCAGACCCGCGACAGACCCGCCGCAAGCGACGGTTGGTCAAGGGATGCAAATCCGTAGTGGCGCAGCCAGCGCAGGTCGGATTCAAAAAACGCGCGCAGATCGGGGATGCCGTATTTCAGCATGGCAATCCGGTCGATTCCCATACCAAAGGCAAAGCCCTGCCATTCATTCGGGTCAATCCCGCCCGCCTGCAACACCTTCGGATGCACCATGCCAGAGCCAAGGATTTCCAGCCAGTCCTTGCCTTCACCAATCTTAAGCTGGCCCCCTTCCCATGAACAGCGAATGTCCACTTCGGCAGAGGGTTCCGTGAAAGGGAAATGCGACGCGCGGAACCGCAGTTCCACTTCATCCACCTCGAAAAAGGCGCGGCAGAATTCTTCCAGTGTCCATTTCAGTTGCGCCATGGAAATGTCGCGGTCAATGGCCAGCCCTTCGACCTGATGGAACATCGGCGTGTGGGTCTGGTCCATATCCATACGGTACACACGGCCCGGTGCGATGATGCGGATGGGTGCGCCCTGATTTTGCATCGCGCGGATTTGCACAGGGCTGGTATGGGTGCGCAACACATGGGGCGGGCGCTCGTCACCGGCTGCTCGGTGCATATAGAAGGTGTCCATTTCCTGACGGGAGGGATGTTCGGGCGCAATGTTCAGCGCGTCGAAATTATACCAGTCGGATTCGATTTGCGGCCCTTCGGCCACGGCAAAGCCCATATCGGCAAAAATTGCCGTCAATTCATCCATGACCTGACTGATGGGATGGATGGTGCCCATCGGGCGCGGGCGACCGGGCAGCGTGACATCCAGCCATTCCGATTTCAGGCGCGCATCAAGGGCTGCATCTTCCAGCGCGGATTTGCGCGCTTTCAGTGCCGCGTCCACTTCGGATTTCAGCGCGTTCAGCGCGGGGCCTGCGGTCTGGCGTTCCTCGGCGCTCATCTGGCCCAGTTCGCGCATTTTCAGGCTGATCTCGCCCTTTTTGCCCAAGGCGGCCAGACGTACAGATTCCAGCGCGTCCGCATCAGGGGCTGCGCCGATCTGTTCCAGATATTTGCCGCGAAGCGTTGCGATTGCGTCCATGACATGCCCTTTTGCGCCGTTATGCGTTGCGTGTGGGGATAGTGTGCCACGCGCGCGAATGCAAGGCAGGCCCGCGCGCGTGGTCTGGCATTATAGTTCCAGCAATTGCGCCGCGATGGTGAAATATATCAAGACCCCCAGAACATCGGCAATTGATGTCACCAGCGGGCCGGATGCTGCGGCAGGGTCGCGGTTGATCTTGGCAAAGATGAAGGGCAGGCACATTCCGATCAAGGCCCCCATCAGCACGATTGTCACCATGGCGGATGCCACCACCAGCGCGATTTCAGGGCCACCCCGCCATACGCCGATCAACGACACGGCCAGCGCCATAGTCAGGCCAAGCCCCAGCGCGATAAGTGTTTCGCGTGCCAGCAAACGCCCGAAATCGGCAGGGCGCACATCGCCTGTGGCCAGTGCGCGCACCATCAGCGTGGCCGATTGCGTGCCTGCATTACCCCCCGATGCAATCAGCAGCGGCAGGAAGAACAGCAGCGACAGATGCGCGGCGATCGTATCCTCGAAATACGCGATGCCCGCGCCGGAAAAGATATTGCCAAAGACCAGCAGCACCAGCCAGAAAATACGCGCACGGTATAGCGTGGCAATCGTGGCGTCTGCGACCGATATATCCAGCGGCTGCACGATAGAGCCTTTGTAGAAGTCTTCGGTGACTTCTTCTTCGGACACGTCCATCGCGTCATCGGCGGTCACAATGCCGACCAGCCGGTCGTTTTCATCCAGAACCGGCAGTGCCAGCAGGTCATAGCGTGCAATCAGGCGGGCGGCTTCTTCCTGTTCTTCATCTGCGCGTATGAAAACAGGTTCGGTATCCATGATTTCGGATACACGTTGACGGGGACGCGCGGTCAGGATGTCGCGCAGGCTGACAACCCCCAGCAATTCGCGCGCAGCACCAATGATATAGGCGTAATAGATCGTTTCGGCGTCAATGGCTTGTGTGCGCAGGGCCTCGATGGCTTGACTGGATGTCATTTCGGGGGTCACGACCGCGTAGTCTGATGTCATGACCGACCCCACGGTCCATTCTTCGTAAGATGCCAGGCGCCGCAAATCCTCGCGTTCGGCCTTGGACAGGGCAGGCAGGATGGCTTCTTGCGCTTCTTCGTCCAGTTGCTTGAACAAATCCGCGCGTTCGTCATGGCTCATGGCGGTCATAAGCGCCACAAAATCGCTTTTGCGAATGCGCGTTGCAACGCTGACCTGCGATGACGGGCGCAGATACCCGATAAGTTCGGCCTGATCATGCAGGGGCAACAGGTGCAGGACTGCCAGATCGCTGGCTTCGTCCAGTTCCTCGATCAAGGCGGCCACATCGGCCAGTTCCAGTGTTTCAAGGAATTGGCGTATTTCTTCGGTTCGGCTTTCTTTCAGAAGGCGGGTGATTTCAATCGCGATCAGTGCTGCATCGATACCCGCATTCTCGGCATCTGGATCAAAGCGATATTCCGAAAGTGGTGTTTGAAGTGTCATGTTTGACCCCCTTGCGTGCCTGGCACGGCAGGGGCGGCGGGCCGGGTCAGTCCCGGATGGCAGCCCGCGCCATGCGCGGTAATACGTCAGCCCGAAGACTGGTTTTTTGTTTCGGGCGCATGATCTGCGCCCGCCTAGAACTGCCGTCCATTTTGGTCCCGATTGGTTGCGTCAGCGAAGCCGCTGACTTGGCTGATTTACGGCCAAGCTGGCCCCTTGTCAAACCCGGACAGCGCGTTTCGCTGTCCGGAGAAAATGACTTTTCTATCAGATGCTCAGGCAGATATACTTCATTTCAAGGAAGTCATCGGTCCCGTGACGCGACCCTTCACGCCCCAGACCGGATTGCTTGACCCCGCCAAACGGCGCAAGCTCGGTCGAGATGATGCCGGTATTGACGCCCACAATCCCGTATTCCAGCGATTCCTGCACCCGTGTGATGCGCCCGATGTCACGGGCATAGAAGTAGCAGGCCAGCCCGAATATTGTGTCATTGGCAAGGGTAATGGCCTCTTCCTCGGTGTCGAACTTGAACAGGGGCGCAAGTGGGCCAAAGGTTTCTTCCTGCGCCACCTTCATGGACTGGGTCACGCCGGTCACAACAGTCGGCTGGAAAAAGGTGCCACCCAATTCATGGCGCTGCCCGCCGGTTACGATGGTGCCGCCATTGTCTGTCACATCGCGGATATGGTCTTCCACCTTCTCGACCGCGGCGGCGTTGATCAACGGACCAGCGGACACGCCGTCGTCCATGCCATCGCCGACTTTCAGTTGTGACACGGCGTCCGCCAGCTTTTTGGCGAAGGCATCATAAACGCCTGCTTGCACATAGATACGGTTTGCGCACACACAGGTCTGGCCGTTATTGCGGAACTTGGATGTCATCGCCCCCTCAACCGCCTTGTCCAGATCGGCATCATCAAACACAATGAAGGGTGCATTGCCGCCCAGTTCCATCGAACATTTCATCACCTGATCGGCGGCTTGCCGCAGCAGGATGCGCCCGACTTCGGTGGAGCCTGTGAAGGTCAGTTTGCGCACGATCGGGTTTTCGCAGAATTCCTTGCCAATATCAGATGCGCGGCTGGACGGGATGACCGACAGCAACCCTTTGGGCACGCCCGCGCGTTCCGCCAGCACTGCCATAGCCAGCGCCGAAAGCGGCGTTTCCGTGGCCGGGCGCGCAACGAAGCCGCAGCCCACCGCCAATGCGGGCGCCACCTTGCGCGCAATCATCGCGTTGGGAAAATTCCATGGCGTGATGGATGCTGCAACGCCGATGGGCTGGCGCAGCACCGTGATGCGTTTGTCGGGCTGGTGGCCGGGAATCGTTTCGCCATAGACGCGCTTGGCCTCCTCGCCAAACCATTCTATGAAACTGGCACCATAGGCGATTTCGCCGCGTGCCTCGGCCAGCGGTTTGCCCATTTCGGCAGTCAGGATCACCGCCAGATCTTCTTGGTTTTCCATCATCAGATCGAACCATTTGCGCAGCACGCCTGCGCGGTCCTTGCCGGTGCGTGCGGCCCATGCATGGCGTGCGTTTTCAGCGGCGGCAATGGCGCGCGCGGCCTCTGCGTGCCCCAGATCAGCGACCTTGGCAATGACAGTGCCGCGTGCAGGGTTGCGCACATCGAAACGCGCGCCATCATCTGCCTCAATCCATTCGCCGCCCACAAAGGCGCGCGTTTCCAGCAGCGACGGGTCGCGCAGCATGTGTTCAAGTTCTGTGGTTGTGTCAGTCATCTTCTTAACCTTTCTGGTGTCGCGTCTTGTCACCGGATGCCGGACCAGCCGGCATTGTCGAAGTTTGCTATATGTGCCAGCTTCTGTCGGGATGGTAATGATCTTTTAAACAGATTGCGACACTCTGTGATGTGATTGTGGTGCATCGCGGATATTCGGGCGCATCACCGCAGGGATTGGTGTGGGTGTGGGTCAATGTGTGCAAAAGATTATTCCGACAAGGCAAGCGCCGCTTCATCTGAACGCGCCTATGCGGAAATGGTTGCCCAGCATGCCCCCGACGGGGTGATCATCAGTGGCCCGGATCGATTGGCGCTATGGGTTAATCCGGCCTTCACGGCGCAGACCGGATACGGAATTGATGCGGTACGCGACAAAATGGTTGTTGATGTGTTGCGCGGTGCGGAAACCGACCGCCACTGCCTGGAAAAGATAAATGACGCCTGCACGCAGCGGCGCGAAATTCAGACGGAATTGCAGCTATATGCCCGCGATGGCCGCCTTTTCTGGGTGGTGTTAAAAGTAACACCGGTTTTTGACGCCGCAGGTGTGCATACGCATTTTATCTCTCATATGCGTGACATCACGGAACGCAAGAAACTTGAACACCAGAATGATGAAATGCGCCAGGCTGAAGAATTGCGCCAGTCCGAACGCCAGCTTCTGGCCTTGACGAGTGAGTGGCTTTACTCGGCGAAATCCTTTGATGAATTGCTGATGGTGGTGCAACGCGCGATGCATACCCTGATCCCCGAAGCGGACGGGGCGCTGTATATCTATGGTGCGTCGCGCAGCACGCTGGATCTGGCAACAAGCTGGGGCACCATCCCCGATTTTCCGCCCCATATCCTGCCGGATGATTGCTGGGCCTTGCGGCGGGGGCGGGCCTATGCCTACGGGCTGAAACCCATTCAGTTCACATGCGATCATGTGGCCAAACCGGACACGCCCTATTTCTGCCTGCCGATTATTGCGCATGGCGAAACCATCGGCCTGCTGCACATCATCTTTGACGGGTTTGAAGAACACGGGCTAATGCGCCACATGCGCGATGATGTTCTGCGCAACCGCTGGGATGTGTCGCTGATCTGCGCCGAGCAGATCAGTCTTGCGATCGCCAAT
The DNA here is from genome assembly GCA_020832445.1 of Paracoccaceae bacterium. Taxonomy (GTDB): domain Bacteria; phylum Pseudomonadota; class Alphaproteobacteria; order Rhodobacterales; family Rhodobacteraceae; genus Roseinatronobacter. The sequence goes on along the minus strand of JAFIEO010000085.1, from coordinate 88,067 downwards.
GTCCGGCTGCGGCAGGAACTGCACGACAAATCCATGCGCGATGCGCTGACGGGGCTGTGGAACCGGCGGTGGTTCATGGATCGCGCCCTGCGTGATTTCGCCATGGCCGAACGCGACGGGCGCGAGATTGCGCTGATCATGCTGGATGTCGACCATTTCAAGGCCTTCAATGACCGGTTCGGGCATGATGCGGGTGATCTGGTGCTGCGCGAAGTGGGGGGCATATTGACGCGGGCGGCCAGTGACAAGATACACCCCTGCCGCCTTGGGGGGGAGGAATTTGTGATCCTGTGCCCCGATATGCAGGCCGCGGATGCAACGTCGCTGGCCGACGGGATACGCGCAGCCCTTCAGGCGCTGCGGCTGGCGAATGCGGGGGTGGAACTGCCGGAAGTGACGGTTTCGGCGGGGGTGGCGATGTTCCCCACCCATGGCCGCAGTGTTGAGGATGTTTTGAAAGCGGCCGATCAGGCGCTGTATCTGGCCAAGGATCAGGGGCGCAACTGCACGGTTATTGCATGACACCGGCGACACTGGCACACAAGTGCCGCCCTGAACCGAGTGCGCTGCAAAAGCGTGGAAACACACGCGTTATCAAAGGCTAGGTTGGCGTGCGAGAAGGGAAATGAACGCAGGCACAGTATAGAGAATGTTGCGCAAAAGTGGGAACCGGTTTTGAGCTTCTCTAACATGCGCAACCAATAAGTTAGAGCATGTCTCGTGAATGCGAATGAACGTGATATGCGCTAGCGGCGCGCGCCGAATATGGCAGAGCCGACGCGCACATGGGTTGCGCCATGCGCAATTGCAACTTCGAAATCGTCGCTCATGCCCATGGACAGGGCGTCCAGCCCGTTGCGCGCGGCCATCTGTGCCAGCGCGTCAAAATGGGGGGTGGGGTCGTCATCCACGGGGGGGATGCACATCAGCCCCTGCACAGGCAGGTCCAGCGCGCGGCAATCCGCGATGAAGCTGTCGGCATCATCGGGCAGGATGCCGGCCTTTTGCGGTTCTGCGCCGGTGTTGACCTGCACGAACAGGTCGGGGCAATGGCCCAGTTCCTGCGCCAGCCGCGCAAGGCTGCGGGCCAGTTTGGGGCGGTCCAGTGAATGGATGGCCTGAAACAATTCCATCGCCGCGCGGGCCTTGTTGCTTTGCAGCGGGCCCAGCAGATGCACATCCAGCGGGCCGAATTCCGCGCGCCAGTCGGGCCATTTGTCCGCCGCTTCCTGCACACGGTTTTCACCGAACAATCGGTGACCGGCGCGCAGCACGGGCAAAACGCGGTCATGGGGTTGTTCTTTGGACACGGCAATCAGCCGAACGGAACCGTCGGCCCGCCCATGGGCTTTGGTTGCGCGGGCAATGCGGGTGGTGATGTCAGTCAGGGACATGGGTGCGCCTTGGTTAATTGCCAATGAAAACATGCTGCCCGCGCGGGCGGTTCATGGGCTTTTCTGCGTCAAATCCGACACCAAACCGCGTGCCGCCATCGGTTTCGGCGGAAAACTGGAACCTGACCCTTGCGCGGCTGACGAATCGCGCGCGGCTTACGGTGTCGTCGCTGCGCGTGGGGCGGTCGGTCCAGACAATGCCCATGCGCGCATCGCCGGAAATTTGCAGGCCGGGGTTTTCGCGCCAGTCGCGGGTCTGGGTAGGGGCGGGCGTGGCCAGTGTGGTGATGGCCAGCGCCAGTGTTATGAGGGGGGCGGCCCGCATTCAGCGGTTGCCAAGGCGGCGCACATCATGGCCTGCGCCCATGAAAACCCCGCCGACCCCGTCAAACACGGCGGATGTGGTTTCGCACCCTGTCAATATGAACGCGCCGAGGATTGCGGCCATCAGCGCGGGGTGTTTGCTGCGTTTTGTGGGGGGAACTGCCTGTTCTTGCCCTATCATGCTGCCCTACCTTTTGCGGTTATGATTGCGCGCAGTATAGCAGAGGGGGCGGGGGAATTTGAACAGAAAAGCGTGAGAAAAGAAAAGAGCGGGCAAATGCCCGCTCTTTCCAGATAACCAATGATCGATAAGGATCAGAAGCTGAAGTTCAGGCCGAAGTCAGCGCGTGTGCGCGAAGGTGCAGCGCCGAGGTTAGGACCAAAAGCAGCGAAGTCCACGTTGTTTGGTGCAGTGAAGCCGGAAGGTGCAACAGGTGCTTTGGTCGCGCCTTGACGGGAAATACCACCCACCAGAGTTGCGCCGCCGCCCAAGTCGTAGCTTGCGCCAATACCGTAGTTGGTGGAGGACTGGATGGTGCGACGAGCAAACGCGGTAACCGTGGTTGCGTCGAATTCACCCGAAACCGACAGACCGTAATGGCTGCGCGACAGGTTGGTCAGACCACCAAGAATGGTGCCCAGATCGCCACCAACACGGCCAGCAACTGCCTTGATGGTGAAGCCTTCCATCTCGTATTCAGCACCGATGACGATGTGGCTTGCGCTCAGCTTGGTGTTGTTGGACGGATCTGCCAGATCGTTGTAGCTTGCTTTGCCTGCTTCATAACCAGCCGACAGTTTCAGGCCATCCATGGAGTAGCTGACACCCAATGCGTAAAGCGAGTCTTTGAAGTTTTCTGTCGCAGGGCGGCTAACTGCAACATTGTTCACAACGTCAAAACCCGAATTGTCTTGGCGGCGCTGTTGACCAACCGATGCGCGGAATGTGAAGGCGTCGATGCTGTAAGCATACAGAACCGAGGTGCGACGGTTAATTCCGGTTGCGCCACCGGCCGAGAACACGCGATCCAGGTAGGTCGCTTCGTTCAGATCGCCAACGCCTGTCAGGCCAACGCCATCAACGTCACCAACGGTTGCGCGTGCAGCACCTGCAACGTCACCAAATGTCAGGCGACCAAATTCACCATCGATGAATACGGAACCGCCGGTCATGGTGGTGTTGCCAGCATTGCCAGCACCGAACTGATCACCGCGGATGCTTGCGCCGAATGCCAGACCCGTGTCGGTTTCACCGGACATGGTGAAGTTGACGCGGATACGGCTTGTGAACTGCAGTTTTGCGCTGTTAGCGGCAGCGTTGTTGTCACCAGCGCGGTTGTCGTATGCGATACCCATGCGAGCCGAACCCGACATGTTGACCTGTGCAGCGGCTGCGCCTGCTGTCATGACCAGTGCGGTCGAAGCAAGAAGAAGCTTTTTCATTTGTTTTTCCCTCGTTGTCTAAGGTGTTCCTCGCCTTACCACTCAGGCAAGGTCTGAGCCTGTTTCTGACTTTTGCCCCTGTAATTCAAGCCAAAGCGAATGCCGCCCTGATCAGCCCGCAAAAATGGTGCAGTTTTGCCACGCCTTGGGGGTGTGGCGAAACGCTGGCCTGCTGCTTCGGGCGTTGTGGGCGGGGGGTAAGTATTTGTAAAATTGTTATAAAATGCGGCAAGGCAGGCGGCGCTGCGGCGTGTGGGCTTTTTCTGGCGGCACGGCGGGGCTGAACGGGCGAATCGCGCCGGGGGATTTGTGGTCCTGTGCCGTGATTGCCGTGACAGGCCGGAATTGAAGGGGGACATTGCGGGGGCGCGTCCCTGTGGCGCAGGTTTAGCCCTTTTTCCGGTGGCAGGTAGTCGTTATGTCAGGGGGGCGCGCGGATACGCAGTTATATAGTATAGGGGGCCTTATGGCATTCGTCGGCCAGATAGCAGGATTTGTCGTCATCGCGGTCATGGTGGTCGTTGTGTTGTTGCGCGCGGTGTCGCGGGCGCGCACCGGCGGCGCGGCGGACGGGGTGGAACGCGCGATGCGGGTTTACCGCGACCAGTTGCGCGAAGTGGACCGCGACCTGTCGCGCGGCACATTGGAGCAGGCAGAGGCAGACCGCCTGCGTCTGGAAATCCAGCGCCGCATTCTTGATCTGGACAAGGGGGAGCGCGGCGCAGGCGTGCCGTCATCACCGCGTGCGCGCGGTGTGATGGTGGGCGTGATCGGCGTGCTGCTGGCGGGTGCGGCTGCGGTCTATGTGCAGTTCGGCGCTGTGGGATACCCCGACATGCCGCTGGCCGCGCGCCATGCCGATGCCGATGCCGCGCGCGCAGACCGCCCCCGTCAGGCGCAGCTGGAGGCCGATTTTGCCGCCGCGCGCCCTGATGCGCCGGAATTCGAGGACCGCGCAGAGCTGGAACCGATGGTCGCGCAGTTGCGCGAGGCACTGGCCAACCGCCCCGATGATGTGCGCGGGCATATCCTGCTGGCGCAAAACGAATCGCGGCTGGGCAATTTTCCGGCGGCAGCGGTGGCGCAGGCGCGTGTGGTCGCGTTGCGCGGCGATGACGTGGATGTGCAGGAGTATGCGTTCTTGCTGGATTTGCTGGTGCTGGCGGCAGGCGGCATGGTGTCGCCCGAGGCCGAGGAGGTGATCGAGCAGATATTGCGGCGCGATCCTGCCAACGGGGTGGCGCTATATTATACGGGGAGGATGTATGCGCAGACAGGGCGGCCCGACCTGACATTCCGCGTGTGGCGCAGGCTGCATGACCAAAGCGCGGGCGATGCGCCCTGGATGCCGGAGATTCGCGCAGCCCTGCCGGAACTGGCGCAGATTTCGGGCGAGCCGCGCTATCAGTTGCCGCCGCGCCCTGCACCTGCATCGGCGGGCGGGCGCGCGCCAAGTGCGGCCGATATTGATGCCGCCATGGAAATGAGTGGCGAGGACCGCGCCGCAATGATCGAGGATATGGTGGCGTCGCTGTCGGCGCGGCTGGCCAATGACGGCGGCACGGCAGAAGACTGGGCGCAACTGGTGCGCGCGCTGAGCGTGCTGGACCAGCGCGAACAGGCAACCGCGATTTTGCAAGAAGCGCGCACTGTGTTCGCCGCGCGCGCCGAAGATCTGGCGCTGATCAATAGTGTGGCCGAAGATGTGGGCCTGTCTGCGGGCGGTCCTTTGGATGGGGCGCCCTGATGGCCGTGTTTTCGGAATTTGATGCGTTTGTGGCTGCGTTGCCGGTGCGGCAGGCGCTTGCGGGGCTGGACCTTGGTGAAAAGACCATCGGGGTTGCCGTGTCGGACCGCATGTTGTCGGTGGCCAGCCCGTTGCAGACCATAAGGCGGCGCAAGTTCGGGCTGGATGCGCAGGCATTGCTGGATATTGTGGCGGGGCGCGATCTGGGTGGGCTGGTGCTGGGCCTGCCGCGCAACATGGACGGGTCCGAGGGGCCGCGCTGCCAGTCCACCCGCGCGTTTGCGCGCAACCTGTCGGCGCTGACGGACTTGCCGATCGGCTTTTGGGATGAACGGTTGTCCACGGTTGCTGCCGAACGCGCCCTGCTGGAAGCCGACACATCGCGGCGCAGGCGCGCAGAGGTGATCGACCATGTGGCGGCCGGTGTCATCTTGCAAGGCGCGCTGGACAGGCTGGCCGTGTTGCGGCGGGCCGTATAGGGGTGCGTGTTTTGGCACTGGTCCGCGCCTGCCGCGGGATTATCTTGCGCAGAACGCTGATTTCGCCAAGGGCATATTCACATGAGTGACGCAGTATGGAAACGAGATGAAATTGAAAGCCCGTGCATCAATGTCTGCGTCATCCACCCTGAATCGCGGCTGTGCACGGGGTGCTTGCGGTCAATAGACGAAATTTCGCAATGGTCGCGGATGACGCCGCAGGCGCGTCAGTCTGTCATGGCAGACCTGCCGGGGCGTCAGGCGCTGATCAGCAAACGGCGCGGCGGGCGCAAGGGCCGTCTAAGCCGGTCCTGAGCGTGGACAGAATATAATGATTGGTCTGGGTCGCCGTCGCAGCGTGGCAGTGTTTATGCGGCTGTGTCGGCATCTTGGCATATCCGGGCGCGACACTGCACAGCGCCTGCCCGGATACGCGATAGTCGGCGCTGGTCCTTAGTCGTTGACCGCGTCCTTCAGGGCTTTTGCCACAGTGACCTTCACGGCCTTGTCGGCAGGCTTGGTCATGGTTTCGCCGGTGGCGGGGTTGCGCACCTGACGTTCGGGGCGAGCGCGGCACATGATTTTGCCGATTCCGGGCAGTGTAACTGCACCGCCCGCTGCGACCTCACGCAGGACAACTGCCGATACAGCATCGATTGCTGCGGATGCAGTTTTCTTGTCAGCACCCATTTCTTCTGCAAGTGCTGCGACAAGCTGGGTCTTGGTCATCGGTTTGGTCGTCATCTTACTCTCCTGATATTGAGTGCGTGGCGCGAATGGCCCTTACACTTGATATTTTCGCTGCGCATCTAGCCCTAGTTTATGTCCGCTGACAATCACCCCGAGGCAAGAAAAAAGTGCATTTTGCAAGGAAAATGCCAATTAATCCCACTAGAGAAAGGCAGTTTCGTTGAAACTGCGCAGTTTGCGACTGTGAATCCGCTCCAGCGGCATGTCGCGCAGCGACTCCATTGCGCGAATACCAATGCGCAAATGACGGGACACCTGGGTCTTGTAGAAGTCGGACGCCATGCCCGGCAGTTTCAGTTCCCCATGCAGTGGCTTGTCCGATACACACAATAATGTGCCATAGGGCACACGAAAGCGGAAGCCGTTGGCGGCGATTGTGGCGCTTTCCATATCCAGCCCGATGGCGCGCGATTGCGACAGGCGTTGCACCGGCCCGGACTGGTCGCGCAATTCCCAGTTGCGGTTGTCGATTGTCGCGACTGTGCCCGTGCGCATGATCTGCTTAAGCGCGTAGCCTTCCAGTTGCGTAATCTCGGCCACGGCGTCTTGCAATGCGATCTGGATTTCGGCCAGCGCGGGAATGGGCACCCAGACGGGCAAATCTGCATCAAGCACATTGTCTTCGCGCAGATAGGCATGCGCCAGAACGAAATCCCCCAGCGCCTGACTGTTGCGCAAGCCCGCGCAATGGCCCACCATCAGCCACGCATGCGGGCGCAGCACGGCAATATGGTCGGTGGCGGTTTTGGCATTGGACGGGCCAACCCCGATATTGACCAGCGTGATCCCCGCGCCATGTTTGCGCTTCAGGTGGTATGTGGGCATTTGGGGCAGGCGTGCCAGTGTGGGGATGTCCACATCCGGGTCTGTGACTTCGACATTGCCGGGCGCGATGAAGGAGGTGTAGCCGCTGTCGGGGTCGCGCAGTTGCGCGCGGGCAAATGCCTCGAATTCATCGACATAGAACTGGTAGTTGGTAAACAGGATGTGGTTCTGGAAGTGTTCGGGCGCTGTGGCCGTATAATGCGCAAGGCGTGCCAGCGAATAATCCACCCGCTGCGCTGTGAACATGGCCAGCGGGCGTGACCCGTCGGTATTGGCCACACGGTCCCCGTTCACAATATCATCATTGGTGGTCGACAGGTCGGGCACGTCAAATATATCGCGCAGCGAAAGTGTCATTTCGCCGTTTTCCGGCAGCACGATATCCCCGCGCCCCGCCATGGCAAAATGCAGCGGTATCGGCGTGTCCGACGGGCCAATGCTGACGGGCACATTGTGATTGCGCATCAGCAACCCGATTTGCTGTTTCAGGTAGTGGCGGAACAGGTCAGGGCGGGTCACCGTGGTGGCATATATGCCGGGTTCCGCGACATGGCCGAAACTTAATCGGGAATCGATGCGGTCAAAGCGCGTGGTGACAAGCCTGATTTCGGGATAGAAGGCGCGGTATCGGTGCGCGGCCACATTGCCGCTGGCGATATGGTTGAACCCTTGCACCAGAAAATCCAGTGCTTCGCAATACAGGGCTTCAAGGTGGGCGACCGCGTGTTCGGGATCGGTGAAAAAGCGGTGCTCAAGCGGCGGCGGTGTCAGAATTGCGGGCGATTGGGTCATGCCTGTTGCGGGCCTTCTTGTATTCTAAATGTGGGCGCTAACCGCTACAGTGCCACTGACACGGTCTGTGAACAAGCGCTGTGCGCGTGCAAAATCACTCTTTCCCCGTGGCGGGCAATCGTCTAGCGTTCGGCCATGACGACAGCATATATCACCCACCCCGATGCACAACTGCACCAGACACCCGCTGGTCACCCTGAACAGGCGGCACGGATGGCCGCCATCGAGGCAGCGCTTGACGGCGCTGAATTCGCAGCCCTGATGCGACATGACGCCCCTTTGGCCAGTGATGCGCAATTGCTGCGCTGCCATCCTGAACCCTATCTGGACCGTATCCGCCGCGCGATTCCAGCCGCTGGCATATACCAGCTGGATGCAGATACGCATGTATCAAACGGGTCACTGAATGCAGCTTTGCGCGCGGCGGGCGGGGCCTGTCTGGGCGTAGATATGGTTTTGCGCGGCGATGTGCGCAATGCCTTTGTCGGTATGCGCCCGCCCGGCCACCATGCTGAAACGGCCACACCGATGGGGTTTTGCCTGTTCGGGAGTATTGCGATTGCGGCGCGTCACGCCATGGAACAGCACGGCCTGTCGCGCGTGGCGGTTGTGGATTTCGATGTGCATCACGGCAATGGCACGCAAGATCTGTTATGGGACGAGTCCCGCGCGTTGTTCATTTCCAGCCACCAGATGCCGCTTTGGCCCGGCACGGGGGGCGCGGATGAACGCGGCGCGCATGGCAATGTCATGAATGTGCCGCTGGCACCGGGTACGGGTGGTGCATCATTCCGGCGTGTCTATGAAGATATTGTGTTGCCGCAGCTTGACCGTTTCGCCCCCGAACTGGTGCTGATCTCGGCGGGGTTTGATGCCCATCGCGACGACCCGCTGGCGCAGCTTGAACTGTCGGAACAGGATTTCGCCTGGGTGACGGGGGCGCTATGCGATATTGCGGCGCGGCATTGTGACGGGCGGGTGGTGTCGGTGCTGGAAGGGGGCTATGATCTGCCCGCGCTTTCCGCGTCAGTGGCAGCGCATGTGGCAGTCTTGATGGAGCAGCAGGCATGACAGATAAACCCGTTTCCGAAATGAGCTTCGAAGAAGCCCTGCGCGCGCTGGAAGATATTGTCACGCGGCTGGAACGCGGCGATGTCCCGCTGGAGCAGTCGATCACGCTTTATGAAACCGGCGCAAAGCTGAAAAAACAATGCGAAGAACGGCTGAACGCGGCGCAGATGCGGGTTGAAGCGATCCGCCTGTCCGAAAACGGCACCCCCGAAGGCACGGAGCCGTTTTCCGCATGACCGGCTTTGCCGTTCGGCTGGCCGATGCCGCCAGTGTGACCGAGGCACGATTGCAGGCCGAAATAGCCGCCCAACCTGCCAGCACAGTGCGCGATGCCATGGCTTATGCCGCGCGTGGTGGAAAGAAGCTGCGCGGGTTTCTGGTGCTGGAGGGGGCGCGTCTGCACGGGGTGGGGCGGGAACTGGCCGTGCAGCCCGCCGCCGCAATAGAGGCCGTGCATGCCTATTCACTGGTGCATGATGATCTGCCCGCGATGGATGATGACAGCCTGCGCCGTGGTCAGCCCACAGTGCATGTGAAATGGGACGAAGCGACCGCTATTCTGGTGGGCGATGCGTTGCAGGCGCTGGCCTTTGGCCTGCTGGCCCGCGATGATGCCGCGCCGACCCCGCAAGCGCGGCTGGCCTTGCTGGCCACTCTCGCGCAGGCATCGGGGGCGGCGGGCATGGTGCTGGGGCAGGCGCTGGATATTGCCGCGGAAACGTCACCCGCACCCCTGACGTTGGCACAGATCACGCAATTGCAAGCGTGCAAGACCGGCGCGCTTATCGCATGGTCCGCATGTGCGGGGCCGCGCATGGCGGGGGCCGATACCGGCGCGCTTGCGGCCTATGCCCATGCATTGGGGCTGGCCTTCCAGATTGCTGATGACATTCTGGATGTTGAGGGTGATCCCGCCCTTGCGGGCAAGCGCCTGCAAAAGGATGAAGCGGCAGGCAAGGCCACTTTTGTGTCGTTGTTGGGGCTGGACGGGGCAAAGGCGCGTGCGCGTGATCTTGTCGCGCAGGCGCAGGCAGCCCTTGACCCATACGGTGTGCAGGCTGATGTGTTGCGGCAAGCCGCGCAATTCGTTATCGCACGGCAAACCTGAAGGCCGTGCCAAAGGGAATGCGCCGCGCAGGGGAAAGGAACCGCCATGCCGCAGACACCGCTACTGGATAAAGTAACCTCGCCCGCTGACTTGAAGCGGCTAAGCGACCGTGAATTGCGCCAGCTTGCGGATGAGTTGCGCGCGGAAACCATTGCTGTTGTGTCGGAAACCGGCGGGCATCTGGGGGCCGGTCTTGGGGTGGTGGAACTGACGGTGGCGTTGCATGCGGTATTTGATACGCCGCGTGACCGGTTGATCTGGGATGTGTCGCATCAATCCTATCCGCATAAAATCCTGACAGGGCGGCGCGACCGGATGCGCTCGCTTCGTCAGAAAGACGGGCTGTCGGGGTTCACCAAACGATCGGAATCGCCCTATGACCCGTTCGGGGCCGCGCATAGTTCGACCAGCATTTCAGCGGCACTTGGCTTTACCATGGCGCGCGAGTTGGGCGGCGCACCCGATCCTGCGCTTGGCGATGCTATTGCGGTTATCGGTGACGGGGCCATCAGTGCGGGCATGGCCTATGAGGCGCTGAACAATGCAGGCCATCTGGGGCGGCGCATGTTTGTCATTCTGAACGACAATGAAATGTCGATTGCCCCCCCTACGGGTGCGATGTCCAGCTATCTGTCGCGGCTTTATGCCGAAAAGCCGGTGCAGGACATCAAGCATGCCATGAAAGGTGCCTTCAGCCTGCTGCCCGGGCCGCTTCAGGAAGGGGCGCGCCGCGCCAAGGACTTGCTGAAACACGCGACCGTCGGCGGCACCTTGTTCGAGGAGTTGGGCTTTAACTACCTTGGTCCGATTGACGGGCATGATCTGGACCAGTTGTTATGGGTGCTGCGTACGTTGCGCGACCGCGCGGATGAACCCATGCTGATTCATGTCCTGACCAAAAAAGGCAAGGGCTATGCCCCGGCCGAAGGGGCGGCAGATCGCGGGCATGCGCGCGCCAGGTTCGACATGGTGTCGGGCAAGCAGCACAAGGCCCCGTCGAATGCGCCAAGCTACACCAAGGTTTTTGCCGAGGCACTGATCGCCGAGGCCCGACGCGACGACAAGGTTGTCGCGGTCACCGCTGCAATGCCTGACGGAACGGGGCTGGACCTGTTTGCGCGCCAGTTCCCGAAGCGCATGTTCGATGTGGCCATTGCCGAGCAGCACGGCGTTACCTTTTGTGCTGGGCTGGCGGCAGGGGGATTGAAGCCCTTTTGTGCGATGTATTCGACATTCCTGCAACGCGGGTATGATCAGGTTGTCCATGATGTGGCGATCCAGCGCCTGCCGGTTCGGTTTGCGATTGACCGCGCTGGGCTGGTGGGGGCGGATGGCGCGACCCATGCGGGCAGTTTTGACGTGGCCTTTCTGGCCAATCTGCCGGGCATGGTGGTAATGGCCGCCGCAGATGAGGCGGAACTGGTACATATGGTCGCCACCGCCGTTTCCCATGATGACGGCCCTATTGCGTTTCGCTTTCCGCGTGGCGAAGGGACTGGCGTGGATATGCCCGAACGCGGGCAGGTGCTTGAAATAGGCAAGGGCCGGATGATCCGCGAAGGATCGCGTGTGGCCATCCTGTCCTTTGGCACACGCCTTGGCGAAGTGTTGCTGGCGTGCGAGTCGCTGGCGGCCAGGGGAATTACGCCCACGGTTGCAGATGCACGTTTTGCCAAGCCGCTGGACCGTGACCTTATTTTGCAACTTGCGGCCAATCATGAAGCGCTGATCACCATTGAAGAAGGGGCCATCGGTGGCTTTGGCAGTCATGTGGCGCAACTTCTGGCGGATGAAGGCGTGTTCGATACCGGTTTGAAATACCGGTCCATGGTGCTGCCTGACACGTTCATTGATCAGGCCAGCCCGCATGACATGTATGCCGCCGCAGCAATGAACGCGCCCGATATTGAAGCCAAAGTTTTGTCTGTTTTGGGGGTGGCGCAGCTTGGCAAACGTGCCTGATTAACTGTTTGTGCGGGGGGATATGCACAAACCCTCTGGTCAGATGCCTTATTCCATACTATATCAGTCGGGTATGAAGGGGGCGTCTAGATGGGTTTGCAAAAGCAGATACTTGCACCGAATGCATCACAGCCGTGTGGCCGGAACGAAAGCCATATAGCTGCGTTGTCGATGTTGCGCGTCCTGATGCGGCAATGTCGCGCCAAGGCCCGTCTGGAACCGTTCGAGGCCTGCGCGGTGCTGCAAAACGCCCCGCATGAAGGCGCGCAGCCCTATGCCGATGCGTTGTTGCGCGTTCTGGCGCAAGGTCTTGCGCACGGGCCGGTTATCCACCGCTTGGGCGCGACTGAATGTTCGTTCGATGAAAACTGGCTATTGGCCCTGATGGATGCGATTTCGCGTGATGATCGCGCCAGCACGGCATTTTTGCTGCGTGCGCGCCTGCCTTTGCATTTGCGCCGTCATGTCGGGTGGCTGACCGCACAGATGATGCAACGCGTAAGCCGCCTGAAACCCGATTGAATCCGTAAGTTTTAGAATCTTTCTAAAAGGGCTTGAAACGCGCGCGCGCCTCGCTTATCTTGACTGTAAGCGGGTAGCCAGCAGTGTCGCAAGCCAGTCCCGTGTTGCATAATCCATGATTCGTTGAATGACAGGAGGGTTCCTTATGACCCAGACAGCACAACAACTGACCCCCAGCGCACAAGAAGCCATTTGCGAAGCGCTGAACCAATGCGTGGCGGAAACCGCCGTCACCACCATGCTTGCGCAGAATTTTCACTGGAATGTCACCGGCATGGCCTTTGGGCCGCTGCATGACATGTTCCAGAAAATCTACGAGGAACATTTCGTTGCGCAGGACGATCTGGCCGAACGCGTGAAAGCGCTTGGTGGACATGCCGAAGGGCAGCTTTCAGGTATGCTCAAGCGCTCCAAGATTGCCGAACATGACGGCCATGCCAGTGCCGAGGTGATGATCGAAACCATGGCAAAGGCGCAGGATACGCTGGCTGCAACGCTTGCGGGTGCCGCTGCCGTTGCCGAAGAACATGGCGACCTGCTGACGCAGGATCTGGCCATCGGGCGCGGGCAGGTTCATGAAAAATTTGCATGGTTGCTGCGCGCGCACTTGGGTTGATATCTGCTAAAGCGGTGCTTTAACGCCTTTCTTTTCGCAGCGCTTGCGATAGGCGTCTGGCCAGTGCCGGTATTTACCAAGATCGTTTTGCTGATGCATCAGAAGGTCCAGAAAGGCCCTCTGGTGCGTTTCTTTTTTCAGCTTCTTGAACATGGATTTCTGCGGCTTGGTCATCGAACATCCGATGCAGTGACCTTCGCGTTTGAATTTGCACACGTCAATGCAGGGCGAGGGGATCTTGCTCATTGTTGTGGTCCTGACTGGCCCCTGCGGCGGGGCAACTGGCTGGGCTATTTGGTCAAGATAAGTTTTCGTGTTCGGGTTATGCGCAGTGTATATACCTGCCCGTCAAGGGCGATATGCGCGGTTGCCCCCCCGTTTGTCAGGGTGGCTGCGTCGTGACAAGGCAATTCAGGATCAGGTGCGGCGCCGCTGAATTGCGTGTCGCATCGGGTGTCCATGTCCATTTCGGTGCGCATCTGCTTTTCGGTCATGGAGTGTTCACAGATACGGTGCTTTGAAATAACAGCCAGTCTGTCAACGCGGAATGTTCGGGCAAGCAGGTGCAAGGTTCATCGCAAAACAACTCCAGCACGTCTGCACGGCACTGGTGGTCACAGGTTCCACGATACCGGTCGGTTCGGGGGGGCATGGTCCGGGGCATTTGCGATGTGGTCAAGGTCATGTTCAGCGCCCGAAACAGTCCGGCTGCATGTGCCGGAATTGCGTTTGAACCGGGCTGACCTGATGGTTGGCTTGGTGTTACCTAAAACCTATCAAAAAAGTCGGGATAGTCAAGGCCGATATGTATTGGTGCTTCAGGCGGTATGGGATTTGTGGTGGCGCGCAAATATTCCTTCGGCCACGGCCTGACCTTTGGGGCGCAATGCCAGCAAACCGTTGCGGCGCTCTATCAGGTCGCGGTCCAGTGCGCGCAGTATCGTGGCGCGTGCGCGGTGTTCAGACCAGCGCAGGTGGTCGGTCAAGGCACGGCGGGTGTTTTCTTCCGGCATGTCAGGGCTGTCTTGATGGGTGTACAGATGGGCAACCAATGTCCGGCAGTCATGGTCCAGCCGTTCCGAACCTTGGCGCAGCGCCTGCGATACCAGCCCGCGGCCCGGTGCCAGCAACAAGGCCAGCGCGAACCAAACCCCCGTCATCGCGGCCATCATGCCCCCGATCGACACGTTCCAGTAAACCGCCAGCAGATATCCGGTGACGCAGGACAAGACCGAAACTGTGACCGCCAGCACGACCATAAGCCACAGCCGGCGTGTCAGTAGATAGGCCGTTGCAGGCGGGACAATCACAAATGCGATGAACAAAATAGCGCCCACCGCGTCAAATGCCGCAACGGCAGTCACGCTGGTCAGGGTCAGGATCGCATAATGCAACACCCCCGGAAACAGCCCCAGCGCCGCCGCCAGACCGGCATCGAATGTGGTCAGTTTCAGTTCCTTCCAGAAGGCCAGAACAAAGGCCAGATTGACCGCGAAAACGACACTTAACGTGGCCACAGCCACCGGAATACGCACGCCCCCCAGTGTCAGTGTATGCAGCCACACAAACCCGATTTCGCCCAGAAGCACCGTGTCCACATCAATATGCACATTGCGCGCATTCAGTGAAATCAGGATGACCCCAGCCGCAAATAATGCCGGAAAGATCAGCCCGATTGCGGCATCCATCTTGACCAGCCCTGATTTTGCAAGCGCTTCGGACAGAGCCACCGTCAGCAAACCTGTGACCGCTGCGCCCAGTATCTGGAAGGGGCCGGTCAGGTGGCCGGTCAACAGCCAGACCACGATGATCCCCAATACAATCGAATGGCTTATGGCATCGGTCAGCATGGAATTGCCGCGCAGCACAAGAAAACTGCCCAGCAACGCGCCCGATGCGCCAACCAGAATGCCGGTGGTCATGATCATGGCCGGGATTGATGCAAAATAGGCGTCAATCATGGGGTGTCCTTGCCTGCATCTGTCCGCGTGCCTGACAAGGCGCGCGCTTCGGCATGTCCGGCCTTGGTCAGTTCCCAATGCGGGGTTGTTTCGGGCGGGTGGGTGACTTGCTGGATCAGGCCGCGCCGTTCAAGGGCCTGTATCCGCATGGCGTGGGGGGCTGCGCCCAGTGCTGTGTTCAACATGCCGCGTTCTGCCTTGTAAGCGGTGTCGTCATGCGCTTTTGCCAGGTCTTGCAGGGCTGTCAGAACGCGCCCTTCGCTGATGCGTGCGCGCATGGCGCGCGCGGCCAGTGCCTGCCAGATCAGCCCGCGCCGTGGTGCCACCAACATCGAGATCAACACAAAAGCAGTCGCAATCAGCACAACAACCGGCCCTGTTGCAAGCCCGCGCGCAGACGCGCTGATCAGCGCGCCCAATGCGCCCGCTGTCGCCCCAAATGCGGCAGACAGTACCACCATGGAACCCAGCGCGCGGGTCCATTGCCGCGCAGCCGCCGCAGGGGCAATCAACAGGGCAACCATCAGCACAACGCCCACCAGTTGCAGGCCGATGACGATGGCAAAGGCCACCATCACGGTCAGCGCGCCTTCGATCCATGTCACCGGCAGCCCTTGGGCGCGCGCGAAATCCGCATCAAAACTGACCAGCTTGAATTCCTTCCACAGGGCCAGCACCAGTGCCAGCGCCGCCAGCCCGCCTGCGCCCATGATCCAAAGATCACTGCGCAGGATTGCGGCGGCCTGCCCGAACAGAAAGGTCATCAACCCCGCAGATGCCGCCCCGCCTTGGCCCTGAATATAGGTCAATGCCACAACGCCAACGGCGAAAAACACACTCAGCACGATTCCCAGCGCTGCGTCGGTTTTCAGGGTGGTGCGCCGCACAATCAGTTGCATGATCAATGCTGCCAGCGCGCCGGTGAAAAACGCACCCGCCAGCACACTGCCCAGATCGCGCCCGCCCGCCACAAGAAACCCAAGGCACACGCCGGGCAGGGCGGCGTGGCTAAGTGCGTCCCCCAGCAGGCTTTGCTGGCGCAGCACGGCAAAGGCCCCCAACATGCCGCTGATGGCGCCCAGCAAGGCTGCGCCAAACAGCACGGTCTGCACAATATTGCTGGACAAAAGCGCGGTCATTTCTGTGTGCCCGTGCCCGTATCTGTGCCCGTATCTGCACCCGTCTCTGTGGCCGCACCCGATGCAATCATGGCCAGTTGCCGCCCGTAGGTGGCGCGCAGGTTTTCGGGCGTATAGGTTTCGGCAACCGGTCCCTGCGCGATGATGCGCACATTCATCATCACCAGCCAGTCGAAATAGCTTTGCACAGTTGTCAGATCATGATGGACCACGATGATGGTGCGCCCCTGTGCGCGCAGGCGGTGCAACAGGTCGATGATCACGGCTTCGGTTGCGGCGTCCACACCGGCCATGGGTTCATCAAGGATCAGGATCGGGGCATCCTGCACCAGCGCGCGGGCAATGAACACACGCTGCTGTTGCCCGCCCGAAAGCTGGCTGATCTGGCGGTCGGCATAGTCCTGCATGCCAAGTTCGCGCAGCGCATCCAGTGCGCGCGCGCGATCTGCCGCATTCGGACGGCGGAACCAGCCGATTTTGCCATAAAGGCCCATTTCGACCACATCGCGCGCCGTTGTCGGGAAATCCCAGTCAACGCTGTGGCGTTGGGGGACATAGCCGATCTGGCCGCGCATCTGGCGCACCGGACGGCCCAGAAAGCGGACATGCCCCGCGACTGGCCGCACCAGCCCCAGCGCGGTTTTCAACAGCGTTGATTTGCCAGATCCGTTTGGCCCGACAATGGCCGCCATCACCCCCGGCGGAATGTCCAGATCAATGTCCCAAAGCGCAGGGTCTGCGCCATAGGTTACGGTCAGATCCTCGACATGAAGGGCGAATTGAGGCTCGTGCAGGCTGTCGTCGCGCATTGCTTGTCTTTCTTGGGCGCAAGGCCGCAGTCCGGTGTGGACTGCGGCTGGATTGCAGATAGCACACCAGGATCAGTGTGCCATATCCCATGTTTCGGCCCATGCGTGCAGCGCGTCTGGCAGCGGGGGCACCGTGCCGCCAAGTGCCTGCGCGATGGTTGCCGTGTTATGGCGGATCATCCCGATATAGGTGCCGTTCGCGGTGCCGTCATCGCCCATTGCATCGGAATATAATTCACCCCCAAGGGTGACATCATGCCCCAAGGATTGCACTTCGGCAATCAACGCATCAATTGTGCGCGGGTTCAACGTGGTTTCCACAAAAACTGCGGGCACGTTATTGTCCACGACGAAGGCCGCAACATCGCGGATGTCGCGAATGCTGGCCTCTGATGTGGTGCTTATGCCTTCGATCGCTTCTGACGCTTCGATGCCATATGCGGCAGAATAATAGGCGAAGGCATCATGCGCGGTTATCAGCATGCGCTGATCTTGTGGAATGGTCGCAATGGTGTCGCCCACCCAGGTATGCAGGGCATCCAGCTGCACCAGATAGTCGTCAAGACTGGTCTGGATGGTGTGCGCACAGGCAGGCCGCAAATCGGTGATGGCATCGGCGATGACAGGTGCAATTCTGGCCCAGCGGCTGACATCCATCCACAGATGGGGGTCAAGCGTTCCGGGGGCATCCGGGTCTGCCAGCAGATCGGCATCATCGAAAGTTGCCGCAATCAGCCCGACAGTCGGTGTGCGATCCGAGAAATCCTGCAAGACACCCGCAAGCCGTTCTTCCAGCGCGGGATCGACATAAAAGATCAGTTCCGCACCTGCAAGGGCCTGCACATCGCGCGGTGTGGCGGAATAGTCATGTGGGTCGGTGCCGGTGCCGATCAGTGTGGATATATCAACACAAGGGTCTGCAACATTGCGTGCCACATCTGCGATCATGCCGATTGTTGCCAGAACTTTCAGCGGTGCCTCATCTGCCATGGCATTGGGCGCAAGGCCCAGTCCCAGTGCAAGTGCAGTGGTAAATGTAATGGGGCGGTGCATTGTGACTCCTGTAGGTTTCGGTGATGCGGTCAATATATGTAAATGAAAGTCATTCGCAAGAAGAATCTGCAAATGACAGGTTTCTTTGTGATAAGTCGCGTGAATTGCACTTATGCATAACCTATAGGTTATGTCATGATGCGTAGAATATAATTTTATCCCGCAGCTGGATGTGTAAAATGCGCGTATGAAAACAGTCATTCACGATAACATAGTGCTGCATATCCGCGATGAAGGTCCGCAGGGCGGGGTTCCTGTGGTGTTTGCCAATTCATTGGGAACCGACTTGCGTGTGTGGGATGCGGTTTTGCCATTGCTGCCGGACGGTCTGCGGCTGATCCGGTATGACAAGCGCGGGCATGGCCTGTCGGATGCACCGCCCGCCCCTTATACGATGGATACATTGGTGGCGGATTTGGCGGCGGTTCTGGATGAATTGCAGGTCACGAAAGCGGTCATCGTCGGATTGTCCATTGGCGGTATGATTGCCCAAGGGCTGGCCCATGCGCGCCCCGATCTGGTGCGTGGCATTGTGCTGATGGATACGGCTGCGCGCATTGGTCCTGAACAGATGTGGACTGATCGCATCAAGGCCGTGCAGGATAACGGCATTGCGCCGCTTGCCGACGGGGTTCTGGCGCGCTGGTTTGCGCCCGCCTTTCACCGCGATCATGCGGACCAGCTGGCGGTGTGGCGCAACATGCTGTGCCGCACAACGCGCGACGGGTATGCAGGCTGCTGCGCGGCAATTGCGGGCGCGGACCTGACGGAAGCGACCCGCGCGCTGGATCTGCCCGCAATCGCCATGGCCGGCAGCGAGGATGGCGCAACGCCGCCGGAACTGGTGCGGGCCACTGCTGATTTGATGGGTGCACCGTTTCATCTGATTGACGGGGCAGGGCACCTGCCTTGTGTGGAAAACCCTGCGCGGGTGGCCGCGCTGATCGCAACTTTCCTGAAGGAGACAGCATGACCAACCGTTATGACACCGGAATGTCGGTGCGGCGCAGTGTTTTGGGGGATGCCCATGTCGACCGTGCGGAAGCGGCCCGCAGTGATCTGGACACACCGTTTCAGACATTGATCACCGAAAGCGCGTGGGGCACCGTCTGGGCATCCGATGCGATAAGCCGCCGTGAACGGTCGATGCTGACATTGGCCTTGCTGGCCGCGACGGGCAATTTCGAAGAAATTCCCATGCATATCCGCGCAACCGCGCAAACCGGCGCAAGCGCGCGCGATGTCATGGAAGCGTTCCAGCATGTTGCGATCTATGCGGGCGTTCCGCGTGCAAATCACGCGATAAAACTGGCGAAAGCCACCTTTGCCGAGATGGAGGCGGCAGACAATGCTTGATGGACCATTGATTCCGCGCAACCGCGCGATACACCCCGACCCCTATGACCCGGGCTATAAAACCAGCGTGACACGGTCCCCGAACCTGCCGCTTCTGTCGATGGATTCAACCCCGTCCGAAGAAACCGGACCACGTTTCGGACATGCCCGTTTTGGTGCGTTGGACAACAACCTGATCCTGAACTGGACGCGCGGCGCGGCCCCCGCAGTGGGCGAACGTATTTTGATGCATGGGCGCGTGCTGGATGAACATGGCCGCGCTGTGCCCGACACGCTTGTTGAAATCTGGCAGGCCAATGCGGGCGGGCGTTACCGCCATAAGAAAGATGGCTATCTGGCCCCGCTTGACCCCAATTTCGGCGGATGTGGCCGCACGCTGACGGACGCGCAGGGGCGCTACCAGTTCCTGACCATTCGCCCAGGCGCCTATCCCTGGCCGAACCGCGGCAATGACTGGCGGCCCATGCATATCCATATTTCGGTATTTGGCCACAGCTTTGGCCAGCGCCTGATCACCCAGATGTACTTTGAGGGCGACCCGCTAATCCCGATGTGCCCGATCGCGGCAACCATCAAGGACCGTGCACAACTGGATCGCTTGGTGGCCCCGCTGGATATGGCGGCGTCGAAACCGCTGGATTATCTGGCCTACAAGTTCGACATCGTGCTGCGGGGCCGCCGCCAAAGCATGTTCGAAAACAAACCGGAAGGGATGTGATCATGGTTCAGAAACTTGACATGCTGCAAGAAACCCCGTCGCAGACCGCCGGACCCTATGTGCATATCGGTATGATGCCGACCTATGCGGGCAACGCAGAAACCTTTGACGATGAATTCGGCACAAGCCCGATTGCAGAAGGTGCGCAAGGCGATGTGATCGAGATTACAGGCTCTGTCTATGATGGAACGGGCTGGGCCATGCGCGATGCGCTGATCGAAAGCTGGCAGCCGGATGCACAGGGCAAATTTGCAGGGCAGGACGGCGCCGACCCCAAGGTTTCGGGGTTTTGCCGGTTCGCGGCCGATGCGGAAAGCGGCGAATTTCGTCTGCGCACCGTCAAACCGGGGCGTGTTGCCACCAGCGACGGCACCCTGCAAGCGCCGCATATCGCCCTGTGGATCGTGGCGCGCGGCATCAATATCGGCCTGCAAACCCGCATCTACTTTGAGGATGAGGATAACAGCACAGACCCCATTCTGGCGCGTATTGAGCAGCGCCCGCGTGTGGACACGCTGATCGCCAAAAAGACCGGCCCGGGGCAATACAGGTTTGATATTCGCTTGCAAGGCGATGGCGAAACCGTGTTTCTGGACATGTAAGCAGACCTGCGCCTTGCCCTGCGGCAGCAGCCACAGGGCAAGGTGCGTGACATCAACGCGCGCGAATAAAGGACTTAACCGTCATGACCAATCCTTGCATCATCGCTGTGGCCATCACCGGTTCGGTGCCGACCAAGGCGAATAACCCCGCCGTGCCGGTGACCATTGCCGAACAGATTGAAAGCACGCAAGAAGCGTTCGAGGCGGGCGCCAGCATTGCGCATTGCCATGTGCGTAATGATGATGAAACCCCGTCTTCGGATCCCGATAAATTCGCGCGCCTGAAAGAGGGGCTGGAGAAACACTGCCCCGGCATGATCATCCAGCTATCCACCGGCGGGCGTTCGGGGGCGGGTCAGGCGCGCGGTGGCATGTTGCCCTTGCGCCCCGACATGGCGTCGCTGTCGGTGGGGTCGAATAATTTTCCGACACGCGTGTATGAAAACCCGCCTGATCTGGTGGACTGGCTGGCATCCGAGATGCTGAAATACGATGTCATGCCCGAGATAGAGGCATTCGATTTGTCGCATATCATTCAGGCCGCCAAGATGGCGGGCGACGGGCGTTTGAAACAGCCGCTTTATGTGCAATTCGTCATGGGTGTGAAAAACGCCATGATCGCGGATGAGCGTATTCTGGACATCTATATCGAAACGCTGAAACGCTTTGCCCCTGATGCGTTATGGTGTGCGGCGGGCATTGGCCCGAACCAGATTGTGGTGAATGAATGGGCCATCGCGCGCGGCGGGCATACCCGCACCGGGCTGGAAGACAATGTGCGGCTGGACCGTGACCGGCTGGCGCCCTCCAATGCCGCATTGGTGGCGCGTGTGGCGGAACTGTGCACGAAATATGATCGCCCGGTTGCGACATGGCAACAGGCGCGCGACATTCTGAACCTGCCTTCGCGCACATGACGCCCAGTCCGTTTGACAGCGCGCTGTTAGGGCCATTGCTGGGGGACGCAGACGCGGCTGAAATCCTGTCTGAAACCCGTTTTGTGGCGCATATGATCACGGTCGAGGGGGCCTTGGCCCGCGCTTGCGGCAAGGTGGGGCTTATCCCGCAGGACAGCGCCGACCGCATATCGTGTGTGTTGTCGCAAACCCAGATCGACCCGCAGAATCTGGGTGCGGGAACTGCCGCTGCCGGTGTTCCGGTGCCGGCATTGGTCAAGCGTTTGCAGGCCGAACTGGGACAGGATGGCCAGTTCGTGCATTGGGGCGCGACCAGTCAGGATATTGTCGATTGCGCGCATGCCCTGCAATGGCGCGATATGCTGGATATGCTGGCCGCGCGGGTTGCGCAGGTGCTGGACGCGCTGCAATCGGCAAGTGATGGACATGCGCAAACGCTGATGGCGGGGCGCACGCGCAGTCAGGTGGCCACGCCCATCAGTTTTGGTTTGCGCATCGCCACATGGGCGCAGCCGTTGATCGCGTTGGAACAGGCATTGCCTGACTTGCGTGCACGTTTGTTGCGCGTGCAATTTGGTGGCGCGTCCGGGTCTGCCAGTTCCGTCGGGGGGCATGCGGCGGCGCTGTCTGCCGCCCTGGCGCAGCAGTTGGATCTGGCGGATGGCCCTTGCTGGCATACCGACCGTTCGGCCATTGTTGCACTTGGCGGCTGGTTGGCTGCGGTGTCGGCCGCACTGGCGAAAGCGGCGCGTGATCTGGTCATTATGGGCCGGTCCGAAATATCCGAGGCCCGCGCCGGACAAGGGGGCGGGTCGTCCACGATGCCCCAGAAATCAAACCCTGTCGCCGCCGAGGCTGTTATCACGCTGGCCGACTGGACCGCCTGTTTGCAGCCCGCCCTTGCCCGCGCGGCCAGCCCGCTGGAAGAACGTGACGGGGCCGCATGGGCGCTGGAATGGCTGGCCTTGCCGCAAATGAGCAGCGCAACTGCCGCCGCGCTGCGCCACGCGCTGGGCCTGATCCAAAGTGTGACGGCTGATCCTGCGCGCATGGCTGCGCAACTGGACGCCGGAAATGGGGCCGCATTGGCAGAGGCCGCAAGTTTCGCATTGGCCGCATATATGCCGCGCCCCGAAGCGCAGGACGTGGTCAAGGCCGCACTTGCGCGCGCGCGTGAAGACGGGATTTCACTGCCGCAGGCGCTGGACCTGCTCGATGCCTCCCGGGGGGTGACCGACTGGACTGCGACATTATCCGCGCAATCCCAGCTTGCCGCGTCCGAAGTCATGCGCACCCGTATCTTGGCCCAACGCCGGTAGGTGTGTGGCCTTTTGCGATCATTGGACTGCCCCAAGGCGCGGAGCAAAGGCCGAAGGCCGCCGCGCTATCGGTGGGCCGTCCCGCGGCCTGCCAATTATTCTGATGGTAAGCCAAGCCTTTGATCTCAGGAGTATGCAGCCGACATAAACTGCGCGTCTCAAGCGTTGGATCGGCAATCCCCGGCCCACCGACGGCGCGGGCTTCATCCCAATGCAAAGGGCAGCTTCAGGCCCAAACGCCTCTGTGCATCCCAGCGTGGCGTGATCTTTCTATTGCTCCAGCCTGCGCCGGTATGCGCCCGGCGACATGTTCGCAAAGGCCCGGAAGCGCCGGTTGAAATAGCTGGGGTCATCATATCCCAACCTGTGGGCAATGCTTTGCGCGCTCATCCGGGTATAGGCCAGAAGGCGGGCGGCTTCACGCATCAGATGGGCCTCGATCATGGCCTGCGGGGACAGCCCTGTGTGCTGTTTGCACAACCGGCCCAGATTGCGTGTCGACATACCCAGTTCGTGTGCATAGCGCGACACTGCCCAATGCGCGCTGGCATGCGCGCCAATCAATGACTGGAATTTGGTAATTCTGGGGTCGCTGCGCTTCAGATCAGCGGCGGGCGGTATGCCTTGGTCCCTGAACAACGTGCACAGAATCTGCCCCAACACGCAGCGCAACTCTGTATTGCGAAAACGGCCGTTGCCCGACCAGACATCAAACAGCCGCATAAAACTGTCATGAACCGCTGTGCCAGGGGTGAATGCCGCAGGCGCTTGTAAAATGAATGCCAGTTCCGCCCCATCGGCCAGAAATTCGGGAAAGTTCTGCACAGGCAGACTAAGCACCCACCCTTCTGTTCCCGCCGAAAAGTCGAACCCGTGAACCGCAGTCGGCGGCAGGCATAGTGCAACGGGGGGGGCAAGGCTGCGCTGTAGCCCTTCGGCATGAAAGGTGATCTGGCCGGATAGCAACAGAAAAATCTGCAACAGATGTGTGTGCCGATGCGGCCTTATCTGCCAGTCAAGCCCGGCGGCACGGTCAATTATGCGTTCCATATGCACCAGATCAGGGAATGGTGCGCGTTCGCCATACAAGTGCCAGGCGGGTATGTCCTGTGTCGGATGTATTTGGGGTTGCATGGCGTAATAATACCATAAATGGCCTGACTAATCCATTCCTGTTGTGACGCCCGCGTATAATATGAGCATCAGATAAAGAAATTATGGGAAGGATGTTTCATGCGCACGCAGGTTGCCATCATCGGGGGTGGGCCGTCGGGGTTGTTGCTGTCGCAACTGCTGAACAAGGCGGGAATTGGGACTGTTGTGCTGGAACGCCAAAGCCGCGAGCATGTGTTGTCGCGTATTCGTGCGGGCGTTCTGGAACGGTCCACTGTCGATCTGTTGCATCAGGCAGGCGCTGGCGAACGGATGGACCGCGAAGGGTTCGCACATCATGGCTGTTATCTAAGCAGTGACCAGCAGATGATCCGCGTGGATTTTCAGGAAGCCTGTGGTCACAAGGTCATGGTCTATGGACAGACCGAAGTAACACGCGACCTGTACGAGGCGCAGGACGCGCTGGGCGCGGCCCATATTCACGGTGTCGAGAATGTGGTTTTGCATGACGTAAAGGGGGCCGCGCCCTATGTGACATGGGACAAAGATGGCACATCGCACCGGCTGGAGTGTGATTTCATTGCCGGTTGCGACGGGTTTCACGGTGTCAGCCGCCGCACGATCCCTGATGATGTGCGCCGCGAATATGAAAAAGTGTATCCGTTCGGCTGGCTGGGCGTGTTGTCTGAGACGCCGCCTGTGCGCGATGAACTGATCTACGCCAACCATCCGCGCGGGTTTGCGCTGGCGTCCATGCGCAACGAGATGCTGTCGCGTTACTACATTCAGGTTCCCCTGACCGACAAGGTCGAAGACTGGTCCGACAATGCGTTCTGGGCCGAATTGAAAGCGCGCCTGCCGCAAGATGTCGCCGCTGATCTGGTCACAGGTCCGTCGATCGAGAAATCTATCGCGCCGTTGCGCAGTTTCGTGTCCGAACCGCTGCGTTGGGGGGCGTTGTTCCTGTGCGGGGATGCGGCGCATATTGTGCCCCCGACAGGGGCCAAGGGCCTGAACCTTGCCACGTCGGATGTTCATTATCTGTCGCAAGGGCTGCTTGCCCATTACAATGACAACGATCCAAGCGGGCTGGACGGCTATTCACAAAAAGCATTGGCACGTATCTGGAAGGCCATGCGGTTTTCATGGTCTGTCACCACCATGATGCACAGCTTTCCCGAGCATTCCGACTATGACCGCCAGATGCAGCGGGTCGAGCTTGAGATGCTGGCCACCGACCCGTCCGCACGCAAGTTGTTTGCCGAAGGCTATACCGGCACGCCATTGTGATGGTTGGCCAAGGGCGGCATGCTCATTTCGCGCTAAGGCTGCAACATCCGTTCAGCATTGGCGCGGAAGGGCCTGTCATCAGTGAAATTGACAGGCCAAAGGCAAGATCACTCATGCCATCGTTGCACGCCGCCGGGTAGATAAACGCTGTCGCGGGACCATCCGGCCCCGTCAGACGCACCATTCTGCGGAAATCCTGCGCGATCCCGCTGTCTTGCGCGATGTCAATCTCCAGTTCCGCAGGCGGGTCGTTCAGGCTGTCATAGTGCCAGATGCCATCTTCACTATACAGCGACCAGAATGGTTCGGTTCCGAAACACGACAGCCCGACCGGCATGTTGTAATGATCAATCGGCTGACCCTGTCCCTGCATATACCGCATGAACACCCAGCCGGTGCCTTCATTATGGTTCACCAACCCCCAACGAAGGGTGTTGTTCAACATGATCACTTCCACCCCGGTCGCATCGGGTGCAAAAGTGCCGATAACATCGCTGCTGGCCGACGGTTCCTGACGGATGTTCAGAACATCGTCTGACGCCACATCGATCACGTTGAACAATTGCGGGTATTCCTGCGCTGACAGCGGCGCCGCCGACGCCAGAACGACCGATACAACAACGGATTGCATTAATCTTAGCATGTTTCACCTTTTCCAGTCCGGCACTATGGGACGCGCGCGATCACGCGCCATCATCCCCCAGCGGCAGAATTGTCGTCGCCTTGATTTCTTCCATCGACAATAAAGACGTGACCTTGTGGATGCTAACCTGTGATATAAGGGCCTGATAGAACCTGTCATAGGCGCGGGCATTGGGGACGCGCACTTTCAGGATATAGTCAATATCGCCTGCAAGGCGGTGGGCCTCCATCACTTCGGGGCGCGCGCGAACGGCGTGCAGGAACCGTTGCTGCCAATCGGCTTCATGGGCTGCGGTGCGCACCAGAACAAAGAAACAGGCCTCCAGCCCCAGTGCTTCGGGGTCCAGAAGCACGGTCTGGCGCGTGATGACACCGGCCGCGCGCAGCTTGCGCACCCGATTCCATACCGGTGTCTTGCTGGACCCGACTTTGCGCGCAATTTCATCAAGCGACTGGCTTGCATCGTCCTGAAGTTCACGCAGAATGCGCCTGTCCAGATCGTCCAGACTGTTTGGCATTGGTCTGTTTTCTCCTCAATCACGGGTCCGGTGGGACAGTTTCCCGAATTTTTATTTTCTGATCCTATGAAATGGAAATATCTTCTGCAACAGGTTATGTGCTGCGGCAATATGCACCGATTGATGTTGACTGGCATCAAGGTGTAAACTGGGATCAATGATTATGCGAGGCAGGACACGCCCCGCCCGCAAACAGGAAAGAGTGCCGGATGGACCAAATCGCACCCGCAACCAAAGCAACCCCGACCTTGCCAGATGCGCAGACCGTCACGTCGGTGACGCATTACACGGACCGGCTGTTTGCCTTCCGGTGCACCCGCCCGCTTAGCCTGCGGTTCCGGTCGGGCGAATTTGTGATGATCGGATTGTTGGGTGACAACGGCAAGCCATTGCTGCGGGCTTATTCCATTGCGTCGCCATCCTGGGATGAGGAACTGGAGTTTTATTCAATCAAGGTTCCCGATGGTCCGCTGACATCGCGCTTGCAGCATATCCAGCCCGGCGACCAGATCATCCTGCGCCCCAAACCTGTGGGCACTTTGGTGCTGGATGCATTGCTTCCGGGCAAGCGGCTTTGGATGCTGGCCACCGGCACCGGCATTGCCCCTTTTGCATCCTTGCTGCGCGATCCTGAAACATGGGAAAAATATGAGCAGGTGGTTGTCATGCATACCTGCCGCGAGCAGGCCGAACTGACCTATGGGCGCGACCTGATCAAAGCCTTGCCCGATGACCCGCTGATTGGCGAGTTGGTGGGCGACAAGCTGCTGTATTACCCCGCGACAACCCGCGAAGACGGGCAGTATACGGGCCGCGTCACCGATAACCTGTCATCAGGCAAGGTGTTTGCGGATCTGGGCATTGCCCCGCTGGACCCTGCCACCGACCGTGCCATGGTGTGCGGGTCGCTGGCGTTTAATCTGGACATCAAAAAGGTGCTGGAAAATGCCGGCCTGACGGAAGGTGCCAACAGTTCGCCTGCTGAATATGTGGTAGAAAAGGCATTTGTGGACTAACCCGCGCGTGGGTTATGCAATATCTGCATACACTCCGGTGATTTGGCGCGCATATGCGCCGCTTTCGGTATGAAATGGTTTGATCCGCAGGCAAGAATAGGCAATCGTGCTGTCAGGTGGTGCGCCATTTGAACAGTGTTATTCGGGTTGTTCTTGTCATCATTGGCAAAGCACCAATGTTATTTTAACCGTGCTGCGTGGGCCAAATATGCGGAACTCTAATAGATTTCGACGGCGCGTGGCCTTGCTTTTCGAAGGCGTGCTTGAGTATGCCGAACAAAGCAATCCGTGGTACTTCAATTCCGGTCTGATATTGGGCATCGTTGCTGCAAGCGCGGCCCTGACGACCCTTCTGTGGTATATGTTTGCCAGTTGGCTGCCATGGGAAGTGACATCTGGCATGATTGGCGTGGCCACACTTGCAGCGGCGCTTGTTGCCGTGTTTGTGGCGACCCCTGCGGTGCTGTTCGGGTATTCCCTTGTCGAACGCATCCTGGCCGTCAAGGCCGAGTTGCGCCGCGCGTTGGTGGCTGCGGATGTGGCCAATCGGTCAAAAACCGAATTTCTTGCAAATATGAGCCATGAAATACGCACCCCGCTGAACGGGGTCCTGGGCATGGCGCAAGTGCTTGAAACCACTGATCTGACACCAGAGCAGCGCACAGCGCTGACTATGATTGACGAGTCTGGTGAATTGTTGATGGGGATCATCGCCGATGTCCTTGATCTGGCAAAGATCGAGGTTGGCGAAATTTCATTGGACCCTATTGCGCAACCTGTTGCGAAGCCTATCCGCGATATTGTTGAACTGTTTCGTGCGCGTGCTGTTCAAAACGGGACAGAGTCGCAGGTTTGCATCGATGCGACCGTGCCCGATCAGGCCGTGTTTGATTCTGTCAGGGTCCGGCAGTGTCTGGCCAATCTGGTGTCGAATGCCGTCAAGTTCACATCAGATGGTCACATCACTGTCTTGGTCAGTGCAAAGGCGGCAGGGTCTGGCTGGGCAATCTCGGTAACTGTTACAGACAGCGGTATGGGTATCGACCCTGTCGTGCAGCAGCGTTTGTTCAAGCCCTTTGAACAAGCGGATGCGACGACGGCGCGCCGCTTTGGCGGCACGGGGTTGGGGTTGGCCATTTCACGCAAGCTGGCGCGCCTGATGGGCGGTGACATTACGCTGACATCTGTTCCCGGCGAAGGGGCGACTTTCGTTCTTACCTTTGCTGCCGAAGCGGTCACCGAAGCCACGCCGAAACCAAGGGTGTCGCAACCGCAATTTGCGGCGCAAGAACGGCAGCTGGAAGGGCGCACCATCCTTGTGGTTGATGACCAGCCGTATCAACCGCCACGTCGTTTTGGGACTGCTGAAGCCACTTGGGCCACGTTGTCTGGAGGCCGAGAATGGCGTTGCCGCGCTTGAAATCCTGTCACGAACTAAAGTTGATGTCGTGCTTCTTGATATGCAGATGCCGGTCATGGACGGGCCGCAAACGCTAAAGGCGCTGCGTGATTTTGGCGGGCCGATGGCAGACATTCCAGTGATTGCGCTGACCGCAAACGTCATGAGCGGCCGAAAGGCTGATTATATGGCGCGGGGGTTTCAGGGCTTTCTGGCCAAGCCCCTGAACAGGGCCGAACTTCTGGCCGAACTCAGCATGGTGGCGGGCTGGCAGATCGGGCCTGCCATTCAAACAGACCCGCGCTGATATTAAAAGAAATCAGGGTCACACCCAATAGCTATGCCGCAATAGCCGCCGCGCGGGATGTGGCGGGACTGCCCCCTTTGCGGTGAAAATCGCATGGTTGCACTTCATGCGCGCATGTGTTCAAAATAATAATAAACAAGAAAAAGAGCATATTGCCATGTCACGCACGCTAATTGTTCAATTCGGAACCAGCAGGTTCCTGCAAGCGCATGCAGATATGTTTCTGGCCAAAGCCGCGCATTGACGCTGAATTAAAAGGGAAAATGTCATGAAGACCACAAGGATCGGGCGAACAGCCGCCAAAGTGACCGATATATCATTTGGCTGTGCAAGCATCGGCAATCTGTATCGCGAAATTTCCGAAGACACCGCGCAGGCGGTTCTTGGCGAAGCGTGGGATGCAGGTATCCGCTACTTCGATACGGCCCCGCATTACGGGCGTGGTCTGTCCGAACAGCGCCTTGGGCAGTTTCTGGCGGGGCGGTCAGGGTTTGCGCTGTCCACAAAAGTGGGGCGTGTTCTGTCCCCTGCAAGCGCACCCATTGCGGCCGCTGACGGGTATGTCAATCCGGCGCAAAACGATGTGCGCTATGACTATTCCGGCGACGGGATTGAACAAAGCCTTGAGCAAAGCCTGAAGCGTCTGGGTGTTGGCCGCATTGATATTGTTTATGTGCACGATCTGGGAACCTACACGCATGGCGCGGGAAATGCCGCACATATGGAAGCGTTCCTTGGGTCGGGGTATGAACGCCTTGTCCGGCTGAAAGAAGCGGGGCGTATTGATGCGTTCGGGCTGGGGGTTAATGAATGCGAAATTTGCCTTCAGGTCATGGATCATGGCCCGATTGATGCAATCCTTCTGGCGGGCAGGTTAACGTTACTGGATCGCAGCGCCGAGGACCAACTGGTGCCGCGCTGCCGCGAGGCGGAAACCAGCCTTGTTCTGGGCGGGATATTCAATTCCGGTATTCTGGCGACAGGGCCGGTTGAAGGCGCAACATATGATTATGGCCCGGCCCCGCAGGACGTTCTGGACCGTGTGGCCGTGTTGCAGGATATCGCCGCGCAGGCAGGTGTTCCGCTGGCGACACTGGCGCTGCATTTTGCGCGCAGACATCCGGCGGCAAGTTCGGTCCTGCTGGGCACCGCCAAGCCCGCGACATTGCGCCGGAACCTGGACGCGCTTGAACAGGACCTGACCCCGCAGGCACAGGCGATACTAGCCAAGGTCATGATGCCGTAGCGATGACAGCAATGTTGATTTCGACGTCCTTAGATGGCGGCGCGCGGCATCTGTCGCGCGCTGCACATCGCGTGCTTCTATCGCATCAATAATGGCCAGATGCTCGTTTATGGCGGCAAGGTTACGTACTTTTTCATGCGTTTTGTCCCACATGTAATGGTAGTGGAAAATCAAGGAAATGACTTTCTGGAACTCGGCAATGAAACGATTGCGCACCACAGAATTGATCGCTTCGTGAAAGGCTTCGTCCAGTTTCGAAAACTCGTGAAAATCGGTTTCAATATTGGCGCTCAGGTCCATATGCGCGACACGCAGTTCGGCCAGACGCTGCCATATCGGGTGGTCCACCGGGGCCTCAACGGCTTTTGCCACGGCATCCAGTTCCAGCACCAGACGGAAATCCGACAGTTCGACCGCAAAATCCTTGGTAAAACCGCGCAGCATCCAGCCGCCCTTGGGGCGACGCGCCACCAGTCCAAACCGGCTAAGGCCCGCCAGAAATTCTTTCAATTCGTGCTGTGCAACCTCGAAATTGCGCGCCAGTTCCGCGATGGACAGCGGTGTTCCGGCAGGTACGTCGAACCGCAAAATCCAGTCCAGAAAGCGCTGTTCAAGATGCTCGCGGCCATCGGCGCTATCGGGCAGGGCAATTCTGTCGTCCTGAACAGGGCTGCGCAGCAAGTGCTTTTCACGACCATTCCACGCAATTACACCCAGTTCGGACAGGCGCGACAGACAGCGCCTGACAACCGTTCGGCTAACGCCTGTCAATTCGCTTAGGGTGGTTTCTGCCGGCATTTCAGTGCCGGCGGGGTGGGTGGCGCAAAAGTCAAGCAGCCGGTTGTAGGCTTCGCGGTAGCGTGTATCCCTGCGGGCCATGATGTTGTTTCCTGCTGTAATTCTGTATTTGTTCCAAATTATTAAAAACATTTGACACGCGCAAGTGTGTTGTTCATGGTATTTAATAATTTAATGCAATCCATCGAGGGGGAGCGATGTCGGATGCGAGCAAGCCGTGGCTGGACGCGGGCGACTGGAAGTTGATAATCGCGCGTGACCGGATGCACCGTGCGTCGGCGTTGCTGACGCTGGTGCTGTTGGTGGTCGGGTTCTCGATGGCCAGTGCGTCCTTCTTTTCGGTGAATAATGGTCTGACAATATTGTTGCAGACATCGGTTATCGGCCTTCTGGGGATTGGTCTGACGCTGGTTATCATTACGGGCGGGATTGATCTGTCTGTGGGGTCGGTGCTGGCATTGTCTGGCGTTATATCGGGATTGGCGGTCAAGTTTGGTGTGCCGGTCGTGCCTGCAATGTGCGCGGGTGTGATGACGGGGGCCGCGTGTGGTGCGTTTAACGGATTTGTCATTACGAAAATGCGTATTCCGCCCTTCGTGGCCACGCTGGGCATGATGCTGATTGCCCGCGGCGCGGCGTTGCAACTGACTGGTGCTGCCCCGGTTTCCCGTCTGGGAGAGGCATTTGGCCGCCTTGGCAATGGCGCATTGTTCCGCGTGGTTGAAATGCAACCTAACGGCTTTCCGCGCGTGGTTTTCCCCGGCATCCCCTATCCCGCAATTCTGCTTCTGGTGGTCGCGATTGCAGCGGCCTATGTGCTGCGGCGGCGTCAGATCGGCCGGCATATCTATGCCACAGGGTCCAACGAAGAAGCCGCACGATTGTCGGGCGTGAATGTCGACTGGACGAAGATGTATGCCTATACAATGTCCGGCGCGCTGGCGGGGCTGGCGGGCAATGTGCTGATGTCACGCCTTGTGACGGCCCAGCCCAGCGAAGGTGTCATGTATGAACTGGACGCAATCGCGGCGGCGGTCATTGGCGGGGCGTCCCTGTCGGGCGGGGTGGGCACGATTGCGGGCACCATGATCGGGGCATTCATCATCGGAATTCTGCGCAATGGTCTGAACATGTCCGGTGTCTCGGCGTTCATCCAACAGATTGTCATCGGGTTTGTGGTGATCGGCGCAGTCTGGATCGATCAGGTCCGAAACAGGCGCTGATGCGCCTAATTTTATCAACGGAGGAGGAAGTGAAATGAAAATGCTGAAAACAGGTCTGGCGGTATCAGCCATCGCACTGGCCGCAGGAACGGTTCAGGCAGGGGAGATTGCGGTGATCGTGAAAACGACAAACTCCAATTTCTGGCAAAACGTGAATCTGGGGGCGCAATCCGCAATCGAGGGGCAGTCCGAACACACGCTTACATTCGACGGGCCTGCATCTGAAAGTGCAATCGGCGATCAGGTCAACATGGTTGAAAACGCAATCAACCGCGGCGTGGCGGGGCTGGTTCTGGCCCCTTCGGATCCGGACGCACTGGTGCCTGCCGTCCGTCGCGCCTATGAAAGTGGCATTCCTGTCGTGATTATCGACAGCGCCCTTGGTGAAGATGGAGAAGGCAGCTTTCAGGCCTTTTTGTCCACCGATAACTGTGCCGCAGGTGAACAAGTCGCACAACGCATGATTGACGAGGCAGGAACCACCGGCAAGGTCGGCATCATGTCATATGTCGCGGGCGTCGGTTCGGAAATTGGCCGCGTCGGCTGCTTTTCCGACTATCTTCGCGAAAACTCCGAGTTGGAGATTGTTGGCCCGCTGTATTCGCAAAGCCAGATGGCGAATGCCTTGAACCAGACAACTGATATGCTTGCGTCGAACCCTGATTTGGTTGGGATATTCGGTGCGAATGAACCCACCGCCGTGGGCATGGGCCGTGCGATCATTCAGGCGGGCAAAGCCGGTGATTTGGTGGCGCTTGGCTTTGACGGGAATGAAGATTTGCAGGAATTCGTCCGCGATGGCGTGTTGACTGCAACCGCAGTGCAGGGGTCCTTCGCGATGGGCGAACTGGGCGTGCAGGCGGTCATCGACATTCTGGCTGGTGAAACAGTGGAAAGCTTCATCAACACGGGCGTTGTCATGGTCGACAAGGACAATGTCGATTCCGATGAGGCGCAGAACGTTCTTTATTGACCTAAACCGGGGGCCGTAGTCCGGCCCCCGCTTCTTCACGATACGAAGGGCACAACCATGTCACAACAGCCTTTGGTCGAAATGATCGATATTGAAAAGCACTTTGGCGGGGTGCGCGCTGTCGACCAGGTCTCAATCAAGCTGTTCGAGGGCGAGGTCGTGGGGCTTTTGGGCCATAACGGGGCTGGCAAGTCCTGTCTGATGCGCATTCTTTCAGGGGCGATGGTGCCCAGCAGTGGTGAAATCCATGTGAATGGCGCCCCGGTGCAGTTTGCCGAACCCAATGACGCCCGCGCCCACGGGATTGAAACCATCTACCAGACCCTTGCGCTTGCCGACCATCTGGACGCGCCCAGCAATCTGTTTCTGGGCAGAGAGCTGAAAACCCGGTTTGGCAATCTGGATGATGCGGCAATGCTGCGCGCCGCGCGCGACGTTCTGGCGCGGCTTAATCCGAATTTCAAGAACCTGCGTGATCCTGTGTCCAGCCTGTCAGGGGGGCAACGTCAGGTGATCGCGATCGCAAGGGCCATCTATTTTGACACAAAAGTGCTGATCATGGATGAACCAACCGCAGCACTTGGCCCGTCTGAAACCGCGATGGTCGCAGACCTTATCTTGCAGTTGCGTGCCGAAGGAATTGGTATTTTTCTGGTCAGTCACGATATCCATGACGTATTTGATCTGTGTGACAGGGTTGTGGTGATGAATAAAGGCCGCGTTGTCGGCGCGCATGCCATTGGGGATGTCAGCAAGGATGATGTCCTAAGCCTGATCGTCAAGGGGGAATTGCCCGCTGATTGGGCTGCCCGCAATCTGGAAGGCGCGCAATGACGGACGCGATGGCAGAAATGATGAATTGCGGCGTCTGCACCGAGCCGGGGCAGTTTCGTGTCGAATCCCGTGCGCGGCCGGCCAGGGCACCGGACGGTTGGGTGATGGTGGACATTGCAGCGATTGGCATTTGCGGCACCGATTATCATATCTTTGAAGGCAAGCACCCATTTTTGAACTACCCAAGGGTGATCGGGCATGAATTGTCGGGCCATATCGCCAGCGGGCCTGACATGGGGCAACTGGTGGTGGTGAACCCCTATGTATCGTGCGGGAAATGCCGGGCCTGCCGTCGCGGCAAACCGAATTGCTGTAGCAACATACAGGTGTTGGGTGTGCATCGCGATGGCGGAATGTGCGCCCGGATTGCCGTGCCTGCGGGCAATTTGTATCCCGCTGACGGGCTGACGGCGCAACAGGCCGCAATGGTCGAATTTCTGGCAATCGGTGCCCATGCCGTGGCGCGTTCAGGTGTGGGCAAGGACGATCTGGTGCTGGTCACCGGCGCGGGGCCTATTGGTCTGGGCACAGCGCTGTTTGCGCGATTGGCGGGTGCGGATGTGCACATTCTTGATATAAGCGACAAACGGCTGGGGCTGGCGCGCAGTTTATGCGGGTTTGAAAAACTGCATCAACCGCAGGATGACATTCTGACCGGCGATCTGGCAGAAGGGTTTGACGTCATATTTGATGCGACAGGCAACCGCGACGCAATAGAGGCGGGTTTCCCGCTTCTGGCCCACGGTGGCAGCACTGTGCTGGTCAGCGTGGTCAAAGATGATATTCGATTTTCTGACGCCGAGTTCCACAAGCGAGAGGCCCGCATCATCGGCAGTCGCAATGCCTTGCGCGAGGATTTTGACCGCGTTATTGCCGCAATACGGCAAGGTGACATTCCGACGGATGCGCTGATTTCGGGGGTGGTGGCGCTTGCCGATCTGCCGTCGCGTTTTCCATCCCTCGTCCATGACCGTGATGATATTGTAAAGATACTGGTGACCCCGTGACAGACAAGCTTCATGCCGCTTTGCGCCTGCACACGCGCGACAATATCATGGTGGCCCTGAAGCCGCTAAGTGCCGGTGCGCCGGTTATGGCGGGGGTCACCGCACAAGACGCGATCCCATCAGGCCACAAGGTTGCCATCCGCGCCATTTCAGCGGGCGAGCCGGTGTTGAGATACGGCCAGATTATAGGCGTGGCCAGTCAGGACATTTCTGTGGGCGCGCATGTGCATGTCCACAATCTTGGCATGGGCGCGCATAAGCAGGATTATGGCTTTGGCAGTGCTGTGGTTGCGTTGCCTGCGGCGGATACCCCTGCTGAATTCCGCGGCTTTCACCGTCCATCGGGGCGGGTGGGCACGCGGAACTATCTGGGTATTCTGACATCTGTGAATTGTGCAGGTTCTGTCGCGCGGTTCATTGCCGAAGAATGCGAACGGCAGGGCTGGCTGCGCGATTTCGCCAATGTTGACGGGATTGTGCCTATCGTTCACGGCACTGGCTGCGGCATGTCCGGCAAGGGCGAAGGGTATGACACGCTGTTTCGCACGATCGCCGGATATGGCCATAACCCGAATTTCGGGGCCATCCTGATGGTGGGCCTTGGGTGCGAGGTGATGCAGATCCCCGACCTGATTGACAGCAATTCGCGGAAGGACACCGCACGCTTCCGGTATATGACGATCCAGCAGACGGGGGGCACCCGTGCAACCGTCGACAAGGGCGTTGCCATTCTGCGTGAACTGGCGGCAGAGGCAAACAAGGCCGTCCGCCAGCCAGCGCCTGCCGCGAAGCTGGTTCTGGGTATGCAATGCGGCGGCTCTGACGGGTATTCGGGGATTACGGCGAACCCCGCGCTGGGTGTGGCGTCGGATCTGTTGGTGCGGCAGGGTGGCACGTCCATTCTGTCCGAAACATCAGAGATTTACGGGGCAGAGCATTTGTTGACCCGCCGCGCCGACGAACCCACAGGGCGCAAGCTGATTGATCTGATCACCTGGTGGGAAGATTACACCGCCCGCAATTTCGGGGAAATGGACAACAACCCGTCGCCCGGCAACAAGCGCGGCGGCCTGACCACGATCCTTGAAAAAAGTCTGGGCGCGGTGGCCAAGGGCGGTGCCGCGCCGCTGTCGGCAGTCTATAAATATGGCGAACCCATTGACCGCGCGGGTTTTGTGTTCATGGACAGTCCCGGCTATGATCCGTGTTCTGTGACTGGGCAGATCGCCTCTGGTGCGAACCTGATTGCGTTCACAACGGGGCGTGGCAGTGTGTCGGGCTATCGTCCGGTGCCGTGCATCAAGATTGCATCCAACCCGGACCTGTGGCGGCGGATGGAACCCGATATGGATGTCGATTGCGGTGAAATCCTGTCAGGTGTGACGCTGGAACAAAAGGGCCGGCAAATCTTTGAAATGATGCTGCGCGTCGCATCTGGCGAAGAAACGAAAAGCGAAGCGCAGGGCTTCGGTGCCGTTGAATTTGTCCCGTGGCAGATCGGGGCGGTGATGTAGGCTGGCTGTGGCGGAAAACACAACCGCACCGCGACAGGCCGTGCACAGCCCAAAGGCCGCAGCCCCCTTGTAGCAAATCCAACAAGGTCTGGCCGGACATTGTTTGGCACAACCCGACAGCTTTACGAACAGATACTCCATTGCGGTAAATCCAGCGGACACAGCGAATAGTCTCTTTACCGGCGCGTCGTTAATCGGCTAAGATTTGCGAATTGGAGTATTTATATTATGAGTAATTTTACTGATCTGGATCAGCTATTTCTGGAATATGTAAACCGCGCAAGGCTGGACCCTCAACGCGAGGTTGACCGATTGCTTGCGGATGCGGGCGTGACAAGCAGCAGTTTGCGTGCATCACTTGAAGATCTTGGCATTACTGGGCTGAACCGCGGGCTGCCATCTGACAGCGTTTCAGGGCTTGCGCTGCAAGTTCTGGCGCCGGACGCAATGTTGCGCGATGCCGCGCTGGGGCATTCAGACTGGATGCTGGACGCAAATATCTTCAGCCATACAGGGCAGGATGGGTCATCCATTTCGGACCGGATCGAAGCTGCCGGATATTCACTTGAAGCCCCTGCCGGTTGGGGTGAAAACCTGTCATGGCAAGGCACTTTCCCCAATGCCATCAACATGCAAGCCGCTGTCATCAACCATGCGGCGGGGCTGTTTGACAGCGACGGGCACCGGCGCAATATCCTGACCGAATGGTTCCGTGAAACCGGCGTTGCGCAGGTGGAAGGGGTGTTCACCCAAAGCGGCACGGACTGGAACGCGTCCATGCTGACGCAGAAATTCGCGCTGTCGGGCACAGACGTGTTTTTGACGGGTGTGGTCTATTCGGACATGGATGAGGATGGCTTCTATTCGCTGGGCGAAGGTGAAAGCGGCGTATCCATCGCGGCCAGTGGCACCAGCACCTTTTCTGCAAATGCCGGGGGGTATGCGCTGGCCCTTGGCGCCGCGCCGGATGTAGCGGTCACCCTGACATGGGGCGCAATTTCCATCGGGGCACAGGTCGATCTTTCAGCGGGAAATGTGAAACTCGATCTGGTCGCAGGGTCGGACGATTCGCTGCGTTTGCTGTCTTCGGGCAACCTGACCCTTGGGGCGGGGGCCGACGCGGCGCAGCTTCTGGGCGCGGCTGATCTGTCTTTGCAGGCAAATGACAGCGGGAACCTGTTGCTGGGCAATTATGGCGACAACACGCTGACGGGCGGTGCGGGCAACGACACGCTGGAAGGCGGCGCAGGCAATGACACGCTTGACGGCGGCGGCGGGGTCAACACGGCGCGGTTTTCGGGCAATATGACCGACTATGACATTACAACGGATACCGCGACAGGCATCACCACTGTCACTGATCTGCGGGGGGCGGGCACGGCGCTGAACCCGCATGACGGGACCAATACACTTCAAAACATTCATTACATCGAATTTGCCGATCAGGTTTTTGAACTGACAGCCCCGGACGGCACTGGCGGAGTTATACCAATGGCAACAGCATTTACGATTACGGGTTTCGGCTTCAGCATGGTTGATGGCACCGGTCAGGTGACCGACATCACGGGCCCTGCCACATTGGGGCTAAGTTTCACGCAGGCCGCCCCGGTCATCAGCTACACTATGGTCAATCCCGGGCAAATTGACGGGCCGTTCGAAATTGAATTTGGCGGCCATGAACCGATCCTGAGCACCCTGAACAATGCCCTGATCGTCGGCGACCCCGAGGTAATGATCGCGCAAATGCAATGGAGCGAGGGCGGCACGCCCCGCACCACCGACGTGCTGATCCTGAATTATTCGGTGCAGGAACAATATATGTTCGTTGTTGGCGGTGACCCGCTGCCCGCATCCATGACACCCGCCACGCTTGAAAGCATCATCGCGCAGGCTGACAGCAACGGCATCAACCTGCCCGATTCCAATTCAGACTTCCCGCCCCATGCCCCGATTGCGCTGACCGGCCTTGCGGGTTGGAACGCGGTGGATACCAGCACGCTGCACACCACGACCATCAGCGGGTTCAGCATTGACGATTCGCAAAACCCCTTCGATACCACTGATTTCACGACGACCCTGCCGAGCGAACTTGCATTGACATTCTCAACATCAGGCGTGTCACTTATCCATGACCTGCTGGAAACGCATGCCGAAACAGGCACGGCGGTTGTGCGCCTTCGTTTTGATGAGTTGCCTATAGATGTGCGCCTGAATGGCGATATGCTGCCGGATGAAAATGTTGAAATTCTGGCGGCACGCATTGTGTCGGATGGGCAGACTTATGATGTGCTGATTGTGGATGATCTTGGCGCAGACCGCCTGCACTTTCTGACGTTGGACGGTGAACCCTTGCCCGATGGCACGGATATCGCGGCAGTCAATTCTTTCTGGGCGGGCTTTACTGCTTTGGAGCAAATCCCCTCTTCCGCCGATGCCGCCTCTGGCACACCGATCCTGCTGTCGGCCATACCGGGCGCTGTCACAGTGGTAACTGACGGGCCAGAGATGCCCCAGGCTGATTTGACCGCAATCATGCTGACCGGCTATCAAGTGGGCTACAATACCGCAACATCATCAGATGATCCGGTATCATTGGCTGCCGCAGAGATGACGATTTTCGCCCCCGAAGGCGGTGTCTTTTCATATACCGAAATTGGCCCGATGCCCC
Organism: Paracoccaceae bacterium; assembly: GCA_020832445.1. Classification (GTDB taxonomy): domain Bacteria; phylum Pseudomonadota; class Alphaproteobacteria; order Rhodobacterales; family Rhodobacteraceae; genus Roseinatronobacter. The sequence goes on along the minus strand of JAFIEO010000085.1, from coordinate 48,612 downwards.
AGGACTACGACGGGGTTCAGGTAGAATTGTCGTCGCCCGGACCGTTCTTCGTGCAGGTGCCCGGCCTCGATAATCCGCTGACCTTGCTGACGCAAATCATCCGACTGACTGACAGCAATGGTGTCAATTATGACATCCTTGAATTCATTAACCCAACCGGCCAGTCCACCAATCTGGATTTCTTCTTCCAGATTGGTGGGCCGGAACTGTCCTTTGCCAATCTGGCTGAATTCAACACGTTTCGTGAAACCATAGTCAGTGCAGGCTCTATCCCGCCGGGTGACCCGCTTGGCCCGGATACGCCGATTGCGATTTCGAGTCTGGGCACGCCGTTGGTCCCTACGCCAGAACCTGTGACAGGCACAGGTGCACCGGCGGTCATCACCTTCAGCGGATACCGCATTGACGAGGATGAGGATGAGGTGCTGCTGGGCTATGCGCAGGTTGAACTGTCATTTGCACTGCCCGTCGATGATGCCGTGTATTCCTATCAGATATTCCCGGGCTGGGATGATGATGAGCCTGATTTTGTTGATATCTTCGGGCCAAAACCTTATGAAGTTCTGATTGACGGGGTTGCAGACCCTGTTGGCTTTTACTTTGAATTTGAGCGGGTTACAGTTGATGGTATATCCTATGATCTGATGGTTTTGAATGAGGGCGGACTTGAGGGGTCGGTGTTTGTTTTCCAGATTGACGGTGCAACGCCACTGCCCTTCGGATCGCTTCAGGATATTCAGGATTTTAGTGACGCCGCTGAATCTCAGGACGGGTTCGGGCCCATCCCACAAGGCAGCCCCTTTGCCGCAGGCGCAGAGTTCACCTTCCTGGACAGCCCCTATGCAACATCGAATACTGATCCGGCCGTGATAATCGGCGGGAATACCTATGAGGGGCCGCCTGGATGGGGTATCGGTGATGGCGCGGACACTTTGGGCAGTGTCACGGTCGTCAACGGCGCGCAGGAAAGCCTGAATGCCGACGGAACAGGCGCGGGACCGTTCTTAAGTGTGGGGCGTGGCCAGGATGCCTTTGGCAAGCTGACCGTGGCCGGACCGGACAGCAGTGTATCGCTTATTGCGGGCGGCGGCACCACATCTGCGGCAGAAGGCGCATCTGTCAGCATTGGCCGCGATGGCGGCTCAGGGAGCTTGCGTGTGCTGGATGGCGGCAGTTTCAGCATTTCCGACCCTGTGGGCACCACCGCCGGACCCAATGCAGACGGGAATGAACTGCTATGGGTCGGGCGCGGGCACGATGCGCATGGCTTGATCGAGATTGATGGCGGCAGTTTTGTGCATTCGGGCACTGGCACAATCGCGGCCTTTGGTCGTCAGGGTGGTGAGGGGACACTGAATGTTGCCAATGGCGGAACCTACCGCCAGCAAACCACATCGGATGATGATTTTACCCTTCTGTCGATTGGTCGGGATGGCGGCTACGGAACAGCCTATATCGGCCATGGACGCGTGACGGTCCAGGCGGGCGACACTGGCGACGGCGTTATTGAAATTGGCGCGAACAGTGGCGGCCTGTGGGATCCGGGTGGCCGTGTCTATATTACCGGTAATGGTAGCAATTCGCATGGCCTGATGATTACCGGCGGCGCGGCCAGCCCGTTTGTAGGAATGAATTTTGGCCGCAATGGCACTGCCGAGGCAGAGATTTATGGCGGCTATCTGGGTGTGCTGAACCGTGGCGTCACCTTCGAAGATGATCTGACTTTCGTCAATCTGGACGGAATGGGCGGTGTCGCTGAAATGGTTATTGGTCGTGATGGCGGCTTTGCCGAGATTTTTGCCGAAGACCAGTCAGAAATTTTCGTGTCCAGCACGTTTGGCGCATGGATGGCCATTGGCGCAGGAGATGGCAGTCTGGGCGAGGTGTATCTGACCGCGTCCGAGCTGAACGTCTTTGCGTGGAACGGTGGCGCGGGCCTTGAACTGGGCGCGTGGGATGGCGGCCAAGGGTTGCTGAATTTGGTCGACGGGTCTGAAGCTGACATCTGGGGCTACGACGACGCCTATGTGAATGTCGGGCGCGGCGCAGGCAATACCGGCACGCTGCAAATGCAGGACAGTGATCTGTTCATAAGTGCCGATACAGGTTTTGCCACCATGCATGTCGGTCGGGGGGGCGGCACGGGTGATGTGCAGATGAACGACAGTCTGCTGGCGATCATCGCGCATAATGATGGCGAACCCTACGCCGTGATAGGGCGCGACGGTGGCACGGGGACGATGACAATTTCAGGCCAGTATGGCGCTGATCCCGACAATGTGCACGGCTTCGTTCTGGTGGGCGGCGCAGACAGCCCGTTTGCCACTTTGGATATCGGGCGCGGGACAGACGGAACCGGCACGGTGAATGTCAGCGGCGCGGTGTTTGGTGTCTTTAACCATGGCGTGCATTACCTGCGGAATGCAGACCCGGTCGATCTTGACGGGGATGGCGGGCGCGCGAACATCCGCATCGGGTTTGATGGGGGCACAGGTGTTCTGAATGCCGATGACGGCAGCCGCATCTTTGTCGAGGGCGGCAGCGACGGCGCGGCCCTGCTGGTCGGCGAAGTGGGCGGCACGGGCACCGTCAATCTGGAAGGTGGCGACTTGCTTGTCGAGGGCCGCGAAAGCCATGCCTTCCTTGGCATCGGGCGCAATGGCGGTACTGGCACCATGACGCTGTCTGATGGCGTGTCTGGTCTGGTCGAACTGCTTGACGGTTCGGCAGGCTATGGCGAGGCCAGCATTTCCGTTGGTGATCAGGGGAACGCGCAAGGTGGCGCTGGCACCGGCAGCCTGACGATTGAAGGGATGCAGACCGGACTTTCGGTTGCAAGTGCGAAATACGCCAACCTGTATGTTGGCGGCGGTGAGGGCGGCGCCGGAACCGGCACAGTGATTGTGCGCGACGGGGCCACGCTGTCCTATGAAAGCGCTGAACATCAGCAGCTTAACATTGGCTATAATGGCGGCACCGGCAGCCTGCTTGTTGAAACGGGTGGCGCAGTCACGTCATTGGTGACGGGTGCAGGGTTTGACAGTTTCATGCTGATCGGCACCGAAGGGGGCACTGGTGATGTCACTGTCGATGGCGGCACCCTGAGCATTGTTGCGGAAGATGGCAATGCAGGCATTCGTATCGGCACGCGCTGGGACCATACGCTCGACAACACCGGCACGGGCAGCATCGTCCTTGAAGGCGGCGCAAGCGCCCTGATTGAGGGTAGCACGACCAGCAATTTCTGGGTTGGCGGGCTGGAAGGGGGCAATGGCACTGCCATAATCCGCACTGGCGCGGAACTGTCGCTGACCGGTGATGAACGAAACTCGGTCATTGTGGGTGGTGTCTTCGGCAGCGTCAATTTGCCCGGCGGCGAAGGGGAATTGACTGTGACCGGCGCAGGTTCCGCCATATCTGGCGCAAACCGGCTGATCGTGGGTTATAATAACGGCACCGGCACTATGACCATCGAGGATGGTGCGACGGTCGAACTGGTCGGATCGTCTGCGGTGACAGATGCGTTTGTTGGCATCGGCATTCCCGCCGGTACCGGCAATGGCGGCACAGGCAGCGTGTCGGTCGAGGGCGTTGGCAGCGTGCTAAGCGTGCGCGGCACCGATGCAGAAATGTCGGTGGGCGAAGGGGCTGGCAGCACAGGTGCGCTGTCGCTGTCGTCTGGCGCGCAGGTTCATCTGGAAGCAGGCGTTGGCGGGCCAGTGGGCGATACGGGTGCCTTGTTGATCATTGGCAGCAATGGCGGCAGCGCGCATGTAACGGTCCACGGTCAGGACACGCAGCTTTCGGTCACGCAGGGCAATTCCGGCGCTGATGGTGGCGCAATTCGCATTGCGGCGGGCGCGGGCGGAAGCACGGGCTTGCTGCATGTGTCAAACGGGGCGACTGTGCTGGCCAATGCGGTGGAAATCGGCGGGGCCATGGCAACTCTGGGTGTGCTGCATCTGGACTATGGCACAGTGACGACACCGGGCAGCACCAGTGTGTTTGAAAATGGCTGGCTGGGCGGCAATGGCACCATCAACGGGAACCTGAATGTGACCGCGGGGGAATTCCGTGTCGGGGATGCTTATGATGCAGATACTGGCGTGTTCACGCAATCCGAGGGGGTGATCACGGTCGTGGGCGATGCCAGCTTCGGCGCATCGCTGGCGGCGTTCGAATTCGCTTATGGCCATTCGGACCTGCTGAATGTGTCCGGCGCGCTGAATTTCGACGGAACCACGATCAATGTGGACTATCTGGGTTTCACCGATCTGGCACAAAGCGGCGTGGAAACCATGCTTGCGCAGGCGGGCGGTGGGATTACCTTGAACGGGGTAAATCTGACCAGTTCCATTGACGGGCTGGACGGGGCCGATCCGGCGCTGGAGCTGCGCGCAGATGGCACGGAATTGTGGTTCATCTCTGGCGCGGAATTGCCACCACAGACAGGGCAGGCGCTGACACTGACACAACTGGGCCAATCGGGCACGACCATCACCTATGCCATCAGTATCGATCCGGCGCTGGTCAGTGGCGGTGTGTTGCAGGACCTGGACCTGACGCTTGATTTCGACAGTGACCTGATCGGCTATGTGCCGGGCAGCATTTCGGGTGGGTTTACGGCTACGCCGGGGTCATTGGTGATTTCGGGCAGTGATCTGAACATCACTGATCTGGGCCAGCCTGTCGTGACATTCGACATGCAACTGACCAGCATTGCGGGGGCGCGCAATGTCAGCTTTGATCTAAGCAGCGTGAACGTGAATGGTGTCGCAATGGAGGACCAGACAGGCGAGGACGCATTCGGTTTCGCGTATGATCCTGCTTTCTACACGCTGGGCGGTCTGGTCGAATTGCGTGACGTCCGCGCCACACCGTCCAACGCTGAGGATACGGTCGTCACCTTTACCGAAACGGGCGGGACGCAGCATCAGGCAACACTGGCGGCAGATGGCACGTTCAGCTTCCTTCTGGAAGCAGGCACGACGGGCGATCTGTCGCTGGTGCGCGACTATAACGCGGCACCCTTGGGACAGGACAAGGCGCTGGGCATTCAGGATGTGCTAAGCCTGTTCCGTATGGTTGTGGGTGTGCCGGGGCTGGATATCGATGATACTGACATTATTGCAGGTGATTTCAACGATGACGGGGTGGTGAATATTCAGGACGTTCTGGCGCTGTTCCGGCATGTTGTCGGGGTGCCGAATGCAATTGATCCCGAATTCATCTTTGTCGATCAGGATAACCTGCCAAGCGCAAGTTTGGGCAATGTGCCGGATCGCCCCGAAAGTTTCGAAATTGGCGCGATGTCGGCAGATGTGGACATGTCCTTCCTTGGCATTCTGTCAGGTGATCTGCAAAACCACCTGTGACGCGGATAATTTGCACGGGCGGCGGTTGATCCTGCCGCCCTTGGCCTGCGCGCCGTTCGCCCGAATGGGCGTATGCATCATCTGTTGTGGTGATCGCGCACTGGCGCGCAGGACGGCAGCCCGCGCGCAAGTTGCGCGCGGTCATTCCCGCAAGGCGCGGTCCTTGACGCGGATGACGGGCTGGGTCAGGTATTCCAAAACAGTTTTCTGTCCGGCCAGAATGTCTACTTCGGCCACCATTCCGGGAATGATTTCCAGTGCTGCGCCATCGGCATCCAGAATATTGGTCTGGGTGCGCACATGCACGATGAAAACCTGCTCGTCACGGTCAGGGCGGGTTACGGCATCGGCCCCGATACGGGTGATTTCCCCGTCAAGCCCGCCATAGCGCGAGAAGTCATAGGCGGTAATCTTCACCTTGACCGGCTGGCCCGGATACAGGAACGCAATATCAGACGGCCTGACATAGGCTTCGACCAGCAGTGTGTCGTCAAGCGGCACGATTTCCAGCAGCGTTTCACCGGCCTGCGCAACACCCCCTTGGGTGGTCAACAAGATACGGTTGACGATGCCGCGCACGGGTGCGCGCAATTCGGACCGTGTGACGCGCTGGATCAATGCGGGCAATCGCGGTTCAAGTTCCGCCAGTTCCGCAGTTGCAATCGACAATTCCGAAAGCGCGGCGGCGCGCACTTCGCTGCGCACTGACCGGATGCGGTCGTCGATTTCGTCCAGACTGGACCGCAGCCGCACCAGCGTAGCTGCCGCGCGAATTTCACGCCCGCGCCATTCGGCCTCGTTGCGGCGCAGGCCCAGAATTGTGGTTTCCGGTTCAACACGGCGTTCAACCAAGGGCGCGATGATGGCGATTTCTTCGTCAATCAGCGCCAATGTGGTGCGCGCGGTTTCCTGATCAACAAGCCCTTCTTCATATTCCTGCCTGCGTTGCATGCGCTGACGTTCCAGAACCTCTATGCGGTCGGACAGTTCTTCGCGGCGCGCAGCAAACAACGCAGCTTCGGATCGCACGACCGACGGTGTGCGCTGCACAAGTTCAGGCAGGAATTCCAGATCATGGCCGTCAATTTCCGCTTGCAGGCGGGCAATCCGCGCCATCAGGCCGAAGGCGCGTTGTTGTTCCTGATCCAGCTGGCTTGTCAACAGGGTGCGGTCCAGCTCCATCAGGCTGTCACCTGCCTGCACCAGATCCCCTTCGGCCACATGCAGGGCTTGCAAGACGCCCTGTTCTGCGGCCTGAATGACCTGAACATGCCGGGTGGGCACGATGCGCCCGTCGGCGCGCGTGACATCATCCAGTTCCGTAAGCGCGGCCCATGTGACGGCCACAATGATGAACACCAAAATCAGCAGCAGCAGAAGCGACCCGCGCAAGGTTTCACGCCCGCGCATTTCCTGCGCCAAAGCTTCCAGATCGCGCGCGGTATTGGCCATGGCGGTTACCCTTGCCTTGGGGCAGGGCGCGACAGAAGGCTTTTGTCGCCGTCCAGCGCCACGCGCCCGTCTTCGATCACGATAACGCGGTCCACCAGATCCAGCAGGCTTGTGCGATGCGTGATGATCACAAGCGTGCGGCCTGCGGTTTCGTCCTTCAGGCGGCGCAGTACCTGTGCTTCGTTCTGAACATCCATGGAACTGGTGGGTTCGTCCATCAGCAAAATTGGGGGGCGGCCCACCAAGGCGCGCGCCAGCGATATGGCCTGCCGTTGCCCGCCCGACAGCCCTTCGCCGCGTTCTGCCAGCGGCAGGTCATAGCCCATGGGGTGCTTGGCGATGAAATCGTCAACACCAGCGGTGCGCGCTGCCGCCAAAACATCCGCATCGCGCGGGCGGATCGCCCCGATGGCGATATTGTCGCGCACCGTGCCTGAAAACAGCCACAGATCCTGAAGCACGGCCCCGATATTGCGCCGCAAATCTCCGGGGTCAATCTGGCGGATATCGGTGCCGTCAATCAGCACCTTGCCGGATTTCGGCTGATACAGCCCCAGTATCAGGCGCGCGATCGTGCTTTTGCCGGAACCGATACGCCCCAGAATGGCAACCCGTTCACCGGGTTCAATGGAAAATGACACACCGCGCAACGTGTCAAGCTGTGCATCAGGATAGGCAAAGCTGACCTCGTCAAATACGATCTTGCCGTCCAGTTTGGGCCGCGACAGCCAGTGCCGCCCCTCTGGCCGTTCACTTTCGGCATGCATCAGCCCGTTGATGGATTTATAGGATGTGCGGGCCTGATTAAGCCGCGTCAGGGTTTGCGCAAGCTGCGCCAGCGGGGCCAATGTGCGGCCCGTCAGAATGACGGCGGCAATCATAGCCCCCATACTGGTTTCCCCGCTTGAAATCAGGAAAACCCCGTAGAACACAATCATCACCTGCGCGCCCTGCTGCACAAAGGCGGTGGAGTTCAGTGCAAACTGGGCCACGGCGCGGCTTTTCACGCCATGATCGGCCTGGCGTTCAATGGCGTCTTCCCAACGGGCCCGCATCTGGCGCTGTGCGCCCACCGATTTGATGGTTTCCAGACCAGTCACGGTTTCGACCAGAACGGCCTGTTTTGATTGCCCTTCGGAGAAACTTTTTTCAGCCAGTCGCGCAAGGATGGGCTGAACCGCGACCCCCACGATCAACACAAGGGGGACGGCCACCATCGGCACATAGGCCAGTGGCCCCGCGATCATGTAGATGACCCAGATGAACAGCAGAATAAACGGCAGATCCACCACCGCAACAAGCGTCGCAGAGGTGAAGAATTCGCGCAGCGTTTCAAATTCGCGCAAGGTATTTGCCATGGCCCCCGTAGACCCCTGGCGCGCGCGCATCTGCATGTCCAGAAGCTGGTCGAAAATGCGCCGCCCCATAACCTTGTCGGCGCGCTGGCCCGCCCTGTCGATAAATGCCGCCCGCAGCGTCTTGATCAGGAAATCGAACATCAGCGCCACACCCACGCCGATTGTCAGCGCGATCAGTGATTCAATGGCTTCATTGGGCAGCACCCTGTCATAGACAACCATGATGAAAAGCGAGGTGGACAGGCTTAGAAAATTGGCCACCATGGCGGCCAGCAACACCTGCGCATAGGTCCAGCGGTTCTGTGACAATGTCGCCCAAAACCAATGCCCCTGCCGCGCGTCACTGTGCGTGGGCGCAAGGTCACGATGTTCCGCGCGAAACAGCAGCGCATAGCCGGTAAATTCGGGCGCCAGTTTCGCCACACTTACCTGCCCGACACCCCCCCCAAAGGCGGGGTCATGAATGACAAGCTGACCATTTTCCGCCCGCCCTTCGCAGACGACCGCGCGATCATGGGATAACAGCAGGATGCACGGCACAATCAGATTGTCCAGCGCGTCCAGTTTCAGCGGGCCGAACCCCACCTGCAAGCCGCCACGTTCGGCCACTGCGATGGCGTCGCGCACCGTCATTCCGCCCTTGGTGCCGGTCTGGCCTGCTTGAATCGCTGCCAGTGTTAGCGGCCTGTCCAGCAAGGCCGATACATGCAAAAGGCACGCTTCCAGCGGTGTTGCGCCTGTGTCCAATTCGGGCTGTGGTTCGGTAGATTGCCGTTCAGCATGCTGCGCAGCGGCTTCGGTAATGTCGTCATTCATCTGCGCGCGGCCTCTGGCGGGGGCAGATGAATGCCAAACACATCCAGAATGTCGCCGGTCAGCGAGAGGGCCAGATACCCTGTCAGCGCCAGTTCCAGTTCAGCCTCCAGCACCGCCTCGCTGGAGCGGATGAAATCGCGCTGCGCGTCCAGCAATTCTGTAATGCTGCGCCGGCCAATCCCGAACTGATCGCGCACAGCATCGACATTCGCTTCATTCGCACTGCGGGCCTGACGTGCTGCGCGCAGCCTTTGGGCACCGGCGCGCTGGTCGGACTGCACGAAATCCAGTGCGCGGGTGATCTGGCGGTTCAGGTCATCGCGCTCGGCTTCCAGTTCCATGACGCGGGCCTCGGCAGTGCGGATTGCGGCTTTGCGCCGCCCGCCGGTTGCAAGATCGTATTGCAGGGACAGGTTCGCGCCGATATCGGCGCGCCCGTTTGTTGAACGCCCGGTGACCCCAAGGCCGACATTCGGCAAATTTCCGGCGCGCGCGGCCTGAAGTTCTGCCTGTGCGGCGCGGATACTTGCATCGACACTGCGCAGACGCGGGCTGTCGGGGGCTATGGTTTCGGCGCTGCCGGGCAATTCCGGCGCAGTTGCGGGTGCCGGCAGGTTGCCGGGGACGCGCGCGAACATCTGGCGAAATTCTGCTTCTGCGCGGTCCAGTTTGCTTTGTGCGGTGATCTGGCGGGCCTCGGCATCCGCAAGCCTGCTGCGCGCGGTCAGCAAATCTGTTTCCGCGCCTGCACCTGCGCCGACACGGTCCTGCGTTTGCCTAAGGAATTCGGTGTGCAGCCGCATATTGCGCGCGGCCAGTTCCACAAGCGCGCGGTGGTGCAGCACGTCGTGCCATGCCTCGACCGCGTTTAATGTAAGTGCGGCTGCTGAAGCCATGCGGTCATTGGCGCTTTGCGCGATACGGGCGCGGGCGGCTTCGGTGCGTTGGCCCGACTGCCCACCATCAAAGACAAGCTGGCGTATTTCCAACACCGGCGTTGACCGGGTAGAGCGCGTGTTGCCAGCATGCCGCATACCGGATTCCGCCCCGACCGAGATTTGCGGCAAAAACGCGCCACGTTCACCTTCCAACTGGGCTTCGGCTGCGCGAATGCGCGCGGACCCCGCCGCCAGTGTCGGATAACTTTGAACAGCCGTGGCAACAGACTGGCCGAACGGCGTTCCTGCCAGTGAACGGGTGCGCTGGACCTGCTGCGGGGCATGATCCGGGCGCAGTTCAATGACCAGATCATCGTCGTCAGCCGGGGCTGGGGCGCAGCCCGCAAGTGATACCCCCATCACGATTGCCGCAGCAAAAGACAAAAGGGATGCTCGCCGTTCATACCGCATCAGGTCTGGCCCTTCCTGGTCGCTGAGGCAGGTTCGAAATCTGCGTGCATATCGCTGTGTTGCGCAGTGGCCAGCGCAGATAGAAAATCAGAAATATCCGCACCTGTTGTGCCACCACTTGCGTGGGGCAGGGCCGTGTGCGCCTGCCCGTCTGGCTGTTGTTGCAGCGCATGCTCGGCGCGGGCCAGCCAGTCGATTTGCATTCTGCTGACAAAATGCGCCATTGCCAGCGGAATGGCCCCGGCCGCGCGAAGCTGCAAAAAGCTGGCATCATCCAGTGCGTCAAACGCCTTGCGGTCCAGCGCCAGCAAACCTGACAGCACCGTGTCACGGTGGCGCAACGGGGTAAGCAGCCCGGCCCCGTCTGGCGTGCGGGCCTGTGACAGCGCCTGCATGGCCGTCTGGGTATCCGTGGCGCTGGTTTCATATTGGCGGAAAAAGGCAATAACTGCGTCCAGGGCCTTGCTGGGTGCGCCATATGGGTCAAAAAAACGGGCGTCGCGGGTGTCATCGGTTAACAGGCCGCTGCCTTCGTCAAACAACAATTCCATTCGTGCGGGGGTGTCACTGTCTGACTGCGCAGTAGGGCGGGCGGAAAACGGGTAAACCCGCAAAATCGCCGGAATATAGGGGGCCAGCCAACGCCCGTCTTCGGTGACATAGGCGCTGGTATCCGCGTGCAGCCGCAGCAGGGCGACAGGATGGGGCAAGGCACCGTCAACACCTTGTGCAAACACCAGCGGCATGCCGCTGGCGGCGCTGTCAATTTCGGCCAGGACCAGCGGCACAACGCGTCGCGCGCGGGCAAAGCCATATTCCGCCGGTTTGCGCCAGCGCCGCGTTGCATGGCGGTCGCGGGACAGGGCAATCAGGGCCGGTGTCTGGGCGCTGTCGGGGCAGTGGCCTTGCATGTCGCGCGTGTTCCATTCATTCGTTCGGTGCGCTGCGCGCGCGGGGTGTGGGGCGCTGCCGTAAATTGGCCGCGCCCGCACATGTCGGGCCTGTCCTAGACGGTATTGAAGCCCAGTATTTCATTTGCGGTAATGCCGGTCAGGTCGCCAAGGCCGGTGAAATTGGCCATTATTTCGGCATTGGCCGTGTCGGGCGCCGTGTATTCAACCCGCGCCAATGCCGCGTTCGTGCCGTCGGTCGCCAGCAGATAGATGAAGTCACCCCCTGCTTCGCCGACCAGCCCTTCGGCGGCAGTTGCCAGATCAACCGCTGTCAGCCCGCCAAGGTCAAATGTCAGCACCACAAAACCGGTATCCGTGCCCAATGTGCCGCCAATGCCCAAGGCCTGAAAATCCGTGCCGTCGCCGCGCAATGTGGCGTTGTCCAGACCTGCAAACCCGATACGGTCGGGCAGGGCAGTGTCGGGCGCGACCGAAAAGCCGGTGATCGTATCCACCCCGTTTGCGGCGGGGTCGGCCTCGAATATCACAGTATTCACGCCCCCCGCCGACATATCGATTGTGTCATCGCCGCCACGGCCGCGGATCAGCGTGTCGGTATTGGTCGCCGTAAGGGTGTCATCGCCATTCGTGCCGATAAAGGTTGTTGCGACCAGTCCTTGGTCGTTTTCCAATGACAAGGTCAGTATTTCCGACCCTGCATTCAGGTCGCGCATTGTGAAAGTAACGCGCGCGACCTCTGGGTTGGGGACTGCAACTTCACCAAATGTCGTATTTTCTACCCAACCTGCTGCGAACTCGATCCGTCCGGCTGCAAGATCATCAAGAATAACCGTTCCAAAAGTTAATGTTCCAAACTGGTTGTTGAAATCCGGCTGCAAGAATGGCGAGGCTTGCGCGGGTGACAAATATTGTATGCTTGCAGTATCGAAAACCAGTGTATCGCCCAGAACATAGGCGGCGTCAGTCAGCAAGGGAGAGCCAAGTTCAACGTATATCCCGAAACGTATGTCGTCCCCATCGCGCGATATTTCCGTAATATAGCTGTCAGAGGCCGAATATGGCACGACATCTATGGTCGCAGGCGTTGCAACCGCGTTGCCTGCAAGGTCCGACACTGTCGCACTGGCGATAAAGGCTGTGCCAGGGGCAAGCGCGTTCAATGCACTGGACGGTATCGGGGTGTCCAGCGCCCATGTGTTCAGCCCTCCACCCCCGTCAACCACAGTGCCGGTATAGGTCTGCCCCTCAAACGTGACGGTCACGATCTGGCCTGCTTCGGCGTCGGTTGTGCCGGTCAGGGTCAGCGGACCTTGGCTGCGGTCATAGACCCCCTCATCGCCGATCGGGTCGATGAATATATCTGGCCGTGTCAAGTCTGCGATAGGCGTCACTGGTGTGGATTCGCCCGTATTGGCCGCCGCGTCACCGGCGCTTGCGACAATGCTGACGGCACCTTCCGGCAGGAGTTCCAGATCATACGCTCCACCGTCGCCTTCAAACACTACACTCCAGTTGCCATCGGCATCAGTTGTGCCCGTTGCGATGGCGGTGAACGCCGCTGCGGTCACTGTCACAGTGACAGTCGTATTCTCTGGCAGGTCAGACCCGCCTGATACCGTGATGCCCGCGTCGCGTTCGTCGATATTGATGAAATCACCAATCGCCGCGCCCCCGCTTTCGACGCTGGCAATGGTGACCACAGGCGCGATGAAATCTGTGGGCATGGTGGTGGGTGCGGTGGTGGTGCCGTTCCCGTTTGCATCTGTCACTTCGGCGGTCACGCTGATCTGGGTGGTGCCATCGGGCAGGGCATTCAGACTGCCAGCCGCGAAATTCGCCTGCCATGTGCCGCCTGTCACCGTGTCCGTGGCGGTCGCGGTGAAACCATTGCCATCGGTCAGGGTGACGGTCACGGTCTGGCCGTTGGCATCCGAGGTGCCGTTGATTTCCAGCCCTGCCGCGCGTTCGTCAATATTGATCACGCCGTCCAGATCGGCACCACCGGTGCCTTCAATATCGTCTATCGCCAGTTCCGGCGGGGTCAGGGCAAGGGTCAGGTCGGTTGTCACATCCACTGACGGGTTGCCGATAGTGTTGGTGCCGCTTGCCGTGAAGGTAACTGCGCCCGCACCTGCCGAAATCAGGTTGCCTGAGACGTCAAGGGTAGGCTCCGCGCCGGTTGCGTCCTCGATCAGGGCAAAGACATCTGCGCGTGCAATGTTATGGGTGAATTCATTGCCGGTCACGGTGACAATGATATCGCTGATGCCATCCGCGCTGATGGTGATCTGGTCGCCATCCGCGAAGCCGGTGGTCGTGCCGCTGATGGTCAATTCCGCCGCGTTGCTTTCGGCAATGTTCAGAATATCGTCGCCCGCCAGTGTGGCGAAACTGATGGTGGGGGGCGTCAGGTTCACTGTGGCCGGAACCGCCGCGGATGTTGTCTCATTCCCAGCCTGATCCTGAACCCGCGCGGTGAAGGCAGGGGTGTCGCCATTGGCCAAGCCTGCCACGTCTGCGGTCAGGATGGTAACGGTCCAGTTGCCGTTCGCATCCACAGCGCCTGTATTCGCGGCTGCAACGCCATCGATCAGCACTGTGACAAGCTGCCCTTCTTCGGCGTTCGATGTGCCGCTGACGGTGAAGCCGTCTGCCTGCTCGGGGATGTTGATGATATCGTCACCTGCGATCTGGGTGATCGCCACATCCGGCGCGATGGTGTCCTTGGTGAATGTCAGTTCTGCAGCGTTGTCGGCGGGGTTGCCTGCTGCGTCGCTGACCATGGCGGAAATGGTGACCGCGCCCTCGGCAAGACCGCTGAGATCCACATCGACGGTCCAGTTTTCTGACCCGTCAACCTGCGGGGCTGGGGTGATTGTCACGGCCGCGCCCGTGCTGTCCGTGATGGTCAGTGTCACGGGCTGTCCTGCCTCGGCGCCCGGTGCTGTGCCGGTGATGGTTTGTGTCGTGCCAGCCTCTGCGTCGTTCAGAAATGTGTCGCCGCCGCTTAGGAATGGCGGCTCGTTGATGGTGATGTCGGGTGCCTCCGTGTCCACGGTGAAGGTCGCGGTGGCAGGGGCAGACGGTGGGTTACCTGCGGCGCTGTTCACAGTCGCGCTAAGGTCGGCTGTGCCTTCGGCCAGATTTTCCAGTATGTCCGTCGGGATCGGGATGGACCACGCGCCAGTCGTCGCATTCGTATCGCCGGTAAATGTATGAACGACACTATCGTCGTCTGTCACCGTCAACGTAACCGTTTGGCCATTCGCGCCGCTGGAGGTTCCGGAAATGCTCTGCTCGCTTTCGGTATCCAGCGCGTTCAGGAAGCTGCCGAAGGGCAATGTGCCTATATCGATGGTCGGGTTGTTGAAATCTGTGGTGAAACCGCGTGTGGCCGTCGGCGCGGCGATGCTTTCGAAATCACTGACATCGGCGGAAATCGTGAATGTGGCGTCATTTGCCAGCCAGGCTTCGCCCTGCGGGATGGTCACAGACCAAGCGCCGGTGCCTGACGCTGCGGTATGAGGCGCGGTGAAGACAACATCGTTGCTGGCGTCGCGTATCACGACTGTGACGGTCTGACCATCTGCGCCAGAGGCGATGCCCGAAATCTCTACCCCGTTCAGGTCTGCGCTTTCGGCGATATTGATAATGTCATCAACTGCGATGGCGTTGATCGTTATGCTGGGGCCGGTCAGGTCCACATTCAGCGTTGGACCGGTCGCCACATCGGACAGGTTGCCTGCCTGATCGGACACGCGTGCGGTGATGCCGGTGATGGTGTCGCCAGTATCAACATCTGTGAAGGCTGTGTCGGGAATGTTGGCCGTCCAGATGCCACCCGCCACCGGAGCGCTGTCGTAATCGGTGCCGTTATATGTGACGGTGACAAACTGTCCATCCTCGGCATCGGTGGTGCCGGTCACGTCCAGCCCGTTCGCCTCGTTCAGTTTGGTGAACTGGTTGTCTCCGGCCAGCGGGTCGTTAATGGTGATTGTCGGCGCGATCAGGTCGACCGTGCCGGGGAGTCCGGCAGAGGTGCCAGTGTTGCCGATGGCGTTTTCGACGGTTGCAGTGGCGGTGATTGCGCCATCGGTGAAGCCCGCAAGCTGCGCAGGCGTGAAGGGGGCGGTGAATGTGCCGCCGCCTGCCTGCACGGTCGTCGTTTCCGTGGTGCCGCCTTGGGTCAGCGTGACGACGACATCCTGCCCGTCTTCGGCATTCGTGGTGCCCGTGACGATGGTTCCGTCTTCGGACTGTTCCGCGAGATTAATATACCCGTCGCCGCCGATTTGTGTGACCGCGATGGTGGGTTCGGTCAGGTTCACTGTGGCCGGAACCGCCGCGGATGTTGTCTCATTTCCGGCCTGATCCTGAACCCGCGCGGTGAAGTCTGGGGTGTCACCGTTGCCCAAGCCTGTCACATCTGCGGTCAGGATGGTAACGGTCCAGTTGCCGTTCGCATCCACAGCGCCTGTATTCGCGGCTGCAACGCCATCGATCAGCACTGTGACAAGCTGCCCTTCTTCGGCGTTCGATGTGCCGCTGACAGTGAAGCCGTCTGCCTGTTCGGGGATGTTGATGATCCCGTCACCTGCGATCTGGGTAATCGCCACATCCGGCGCGATGGTGTCGACGGTGAACTGTGCCGTGGCCGGACTGGCAGGCGGGTTGTTGAAGCTGTCGGCCACCGTGGCCGATAGGGTTGCCGTGCCTTCGGCGAGCGCTGCAAGCGTGCCGGTTAGCAGGTCGATGGACCATGCCCCTGTGACTGCATCGGTGGTTTCGGTGAAGGTTGTGACAGCCCCGTTGGCGTCTGTCACGGTCAGCGTAACAGTGCGGCCATTCGCGCCACCGCTTGTGCCGTCGATTATCTGGGTAGTGCCAGTGTCGTCAAGGTTCAGGAAATCCCCAAAGGGCAGGGCGATGATGCCGATTGTGGGGGGCGTCAGATCCACCTGAATTGTTATTGTCAGGTCGTTAGGATCAAATGCTGGATCCGTGTTTTCAGACGCCAGATTTCCCGCAGCATCCCGCACATCGATTGCAATATTTAAAGCGCCATCGGGCAGGATTTGCAGCGCGCTGGAGGGTATGGTGACAGACCATACACCGCCCGACACATTGCCAGTATAAGTATCACCATTCAATGTGACTGTCGCAACGCCTGTGCCATCTTCGGCATCGGTTGTCCCTGTCAGGGTTAGGGGCGTTTGTGATGCTGCGATATTCAGTTGGTCATCGGCAATAATCGGGATGTCGATACTTATTGTCGGATGTTCCGTGTCCACAGTAATTTCGACAGTTTGCGTGCCGCGCGGGTTGCCTGTCGGGTTGCCGGTGCCGTCATCATTAAAAGCCTGAATGACGATCTGGTAGTCGCCATCACCAGGCACCAAAGTATCAAATGCAGGAAGGAGGATGGTGTAGGTTCCGTCGACATCTACGGTGCCTTGAAACACATAGGGTTCGCCCAAACCATCCAGCAGCGGATCGCCATTCGCATCATTCAAGGTGATCCGCACGACGGAATCGGCGGGCGCAATGCCGGTAAACGCCTGGGCAGACAAAACCATACCCGCATTCACGGCCAATGGACTGTCAGCGTTGCTGGCAAAACCTGCGCCGCGTACGGGTGGTGGCGGGCTGCTGGAAGAGGAGGAGGGCGCGGCGTCTGACCCGCCACCCCCCCCTGCTGCGGCTGCGGCAGCTGCGGCTGCGCCGCCGGCAAGGGCTGCAAGTGTCCCTGTCCCTACTGCCGCCGCACCGATGCCCGCCAAAGATGCCACCAGTTCTGCGGCGGCGGCAGAAATTGCAACCGCGCCATTGGCCATGACCGTCACTTCGGCGGCGGCGATGGTGACAACCTGCCCGTTGGACAAGGCAATCTGCAAGCTGCCATCAGGGTTGAAAGCAAGATTTGACACACCGTCTATTGTGCTGACCACCACCGGCCCTTGCTGCGCCTGCGCGCTGGTGGCCCCCAGCAGCGGCAGGAAGATCAACCCGCCAGCCGACAGCAGGCTGATACTGCGCCCGCGGTTTTCCAGCCAGTCGCGCAAAAATGCCCGCCGCTGTTCGGCGACGGCGCCCTGCTTCAGGGCTTTCAAATCGGAACTCTCGGAGGCAACGGCCTGAATCTGGGCGTCGGAAGCAGTGAAGCGTTTCATTAAGGCACTCCAGAAAATGGAATTTTGCGGAAATTTTGTTAGGTCGTGATGCTGGTAGCGGGCTAGCGAAGCAAAATCAGTTTTGGACTCATGCCCAGAATTTTTGAAAACGGATTTCTTCAGAAATAAAGCTGCATCGGTCCCCCGCGCTTGGGTCGTATATCAAAGCATTAAGTATAATATCATAACATAGACGTTTGTTTTTCAATTATATGAATATCGTGCGCTACTCAACCCTTAGGGTGCTTGCAGGGCGGGGGTGAGTGTCTTTTTTGTTGCCCTGCCGCGTGGTCGTGCAGGCCCGCAGATTTGGGACGCCGCCCGCATGGCCGGATGTTTGGGCTTGCGGAGGGGCGCAGCTTGTCAGATCCCGGATACCACTTGCGCTTTTGGCCCAAGCGCCGGAAAACTACTTATATGGAAAACGATATGGATTACCCCCGCCTGCGCATCAGAATTGTCTTCGGACATGCCGAGATGATTGGTCCGGGCAAGGCTGAACTGCTACAGCGGATCGCGCAGACCGGGTCCATCGCGGCAGCAGGGCGCGAGATGGGGATGAGTTATAGGCGCGCGTGGGAATTGGTGGGCACATTGAACGCTATGTTCCGCGACCCGCTTGTGGACAGCACCCGCGGCGGACCGGGGGGTGGCGGTGCCGTGCTGACGGACGCGGGGCAGAAGGTTCTGGGCCTTTACCGTGCATTCGAGCAAGACGTCGCCACCGCCGGAGCCGCGCGGCTGGAGGCGTTGCAGGCGTTTCGCAGGGATATTCCCCGCGAAAAATAACGATTGACAGACCGGACCCCATCCTGTCGATATGTTTCAGCAAACATATCATCAGGGACGTGGCCATGGTTTTCTACCGCAGACCCATTCTGGCGGCATTCGCGGCGGTCATGCTTGGATCAGCGGCAGTGCAGGCACAGCAAGACGCACCGGTTGTGGCGGCAGCGTCGGATCTGCAATTTGCGGTGGCCGAAATCGCCGAGGCATTTGCCGCGCAAACAGACATGTCGGTGCGGCTGTCGATGGGATCGACCGGCAATTTCGCCCGCCAGATCCGCGAGGGTGCCCCTTTTGAGATATTCATGGCCGCAGATGAACAGTTCATCTTTGATCTGCATGCAGACGGGTTCACCCTTGATCAGGGTGATCTTTACGCGCTGGGCAGGCTTGTCATCATGGTGCCCAACGGGTCCAGCCTGACACCGGATGAAAACCTTGATCATCTGGCTGAAATGTTGTCCGCCGGACAGATCACGCGCTTTTCCATCGCCAATCCTGATCATGCGCCCTACGGGATGCGTGCGCGCGAAGCACTGCGCACCAAAGGCATCTGGGATGATCTGCAACCTGTGATGGTTCTGGGGGAAAATGTCAGTCAGGCCGCGCAATTTGCGCTTTCGGGCAATGCCGAAGGGGGAATTCTTGCGTATTCGCTGGCTTTGGCCCCGCAGGTTGGCCCGCGCGGCAGCTACGCACTGATCCCTGATAGCTGGCATGAACCACTGCGCCAGCGCATGGTGTTGTTGAACGGTGCCGGACCCGTGGCCAAGGCGTTCTATGCCTATATGATGGAACCGGACGCGCGCGACATCATGGAACGCTACGGTTTTATATTGCCACAGGACGAATGATCGCATGGACTGGACGGCGCTGTTTTTGTCGCTGCGACTGGCTGGCTGGACCGTGGTGATCCTGCTGCCGGTGTCTATTTTTATGGGCCGGTTTCTTGCGTATCATCGTTTTCGCGGCAAGGGGCTGGTTGAAGCGCTGGTCATTCTGCCGCTGGTTCTGCCGCCCACAGTGCTTGGATTTTATCTGTTGGTGGCGTTCGGGCGAACCTCGCCCATCGGGCAGTTCTGGCAGGACACGTTTGGCCAGCAGCTGGTGTTCAGCTTTCAGGGGCTGGTTGTGGCGTCTGTAATTTTCAACCTGCCATTTGCCATTCAGCCCGCACAGCGCGGGTTCGAGGCGATTGCCCCCGAAGTGCGCGAGGCAGCGGCCTGTTGTGGCCTGTCGCCCTTGCGCAGCTTGTGGAAGGTGGAACTGCCGCTGGCATGGCCGGGGCTGATGACCGCAATGGTGCTGACCTTTGCGCATACGCTTGGCGAATTCGGCATTGTGTTGATGGTGGGCGGGTCCATCCCCGGTGAAACCAAGACCATCGCCATTGCCATATATGACCGTGTGCAGGGCTTTGATGATCGTGGCGCTGCGATGATGTCGGCGGTTTTGGTGGCAATCTCGCTTTTCGCGATTGCGATTACCTACTGGCTGTCCGCGCGCGTCGGACGAAGGTTGTCGTGATGGTGCTGGAAGTGATGGCCAAGGCGACAGCGCCAATTCCACTGGATGTGGCGTTTCAGGTGGCACCGGGGGAATTGCTGGCGCTTGTCGGTCCTTCAGGGTCGGGCAAGACAACCCTTTTGCGCAGCATCGCGGGGCTGTGGCAGCCGGAAATCGCGCGCGTGTCGGTGGACGGGACCGCGTGGCTGGACACCGCCGCGCGGGTCAATCTGCCCCCGCATCGTCGCCGTGTCGGCATAGTCTTTCAGAATTATGCCCTGTTTCCGCATATGACGGCTGCGCAAAACGTCATGGCCGCAATGGACACTCATGACAGGCACGAGGCCGCGCGCATTCTTGATCTGGTGAACCTTCACGGATTTGCGGATCGCAAGCCCGCGCAACTGTCCGGCGGGCAACAACAGCGTGTCGCCGTCGCGCGCGCGCTGGCGCGCAGGCCGCAAGCATTGCTGCTGGATGAACCGTTTTCGGCGGTCGACCGTGCGACCCGCGAAAAACTATATGCCGAGATTATCGCGCTGCGGGCGCATCTGGCCATGCCGGTGGTGCTGGTCACCCATGACATGAACGAGGCGCAGATGCTGGCGGACAGAATGGTGGTGCTGTCGCAAGGCCATCTTGTGCATGATGGCACCACCGCCGAGGTGATGGGCAACCCTGATGCCCTGCATGCAATGGGCATTCGCGAAGCGGGGGCCATGCTGCCCGCGCGGGTGACCGAGCATCTGCCCGACGGGCTTAGCAGGCTGGAAACAGCTTCGGGGTCGCTGTTTCTGCCTATGGTCGACGGGGCGCCCGGCGCGCGGGTTCGTGTGCGCATCATGGCGCATGATGTCATTTTGTCGCGGGACGCGCCGGTGGGCTTGTCTGCGCAAAACATCCTTGCTGCGCGCATCACGCAGATTGTCGCAGGCACAGGGCCGGGTGTTATGGTTCATCTTGCCGTGGGCGATGATGAAATACTGGCCCGCATTACCCGCCGCGCGGCAGACCAGATGGGGCTGCAAACGGGCCAGCCTGTGCATGCCATTTTGAAATCCATGTCCGTGGCGCGTGACCATGTGGGACACGCCCGTATGCCCGCACCCTGAGATGCGGAACGCAGTATGACGCACCCCCCGTATTGGTTCAGCGCAACCGGTGGCCTGATTGCCGGTCGAACAGATAGACACCTTCGGGATCAGTCTGCAACGCGATTGCCGCGCCTGTGGGAAATGTGACATCGCCGCGTGTTTCGACAACCAGCTTTTGCTGGCCTGTGGTGGCCGCATGAATGAAGGAAACGCCGCCCAGTGCCTCTGTCATCTCGACAATGTGGCTGTTGCCTTCAATCACCTTGATCATCTGGGGCCGCACACCTGCGACAAGATCATTTCCGGCATGTGCGGGCACAGGTGGCGCAATAACGCCCGCGCCAAGCGCAGGAACCGACAGGCCCCCTTCGACACGATGCGCGGGCATCAGGTTCATTGCGGGTGATCCGATGAAGCCCGCCACGAACAGGTTATCGGGGTCGCGATACAGATCCAGCGGCGCGCCAACCTGTTCGATCCGCCCGCCGCGCAGCACCACGATCTTGTCGGCCAGTGTCATGGCCTCGACCTGATCATGGGTCACATAGATCATGGTTGCGCCGATTTCGCGGTGCAGTCTGGCAAGCTCCACGCGCATTTCAACGCGCAATTCGGCATCCAGATTTGACAGCGGTTCGTCAAACAGGAACACCTCTGGCCCGCGCACAATGGCACGGCCGATTGCCACGCGCTGGCGCTGTCCGCCCGACAAGGCCTTGGGCTTGCGGTGCAGATAATCCCCCAGTTTCAGAATATCGGCGGCGCGGTCCACTTTCTGGCGGATTTCGTCCTTCGGGTGGCCATTCATCTTCAGCCCGAAGCCCATGTTTTCGGCCACGCTCATATGCGGGTAAAGGGCATAGGTCTGAAACACCATCGCCACACCGCGTTGTGCGGGGTCCAGTTTTGTGACATCGCGCGACCCGATGCGGATGGCACCGCCGCTTGTTTCTTCAAGGCCCGCGATCATGCGCAGCAACGTGGATTTGCCGCACCCGGACGGGCCGACAAAGACGCAGAACTCGCCGGGTTCAACCGACAGGTCCACCCCGTGGATGACTTGTGTTTCGCCGTATTTCTTTATGATATTGGTCAGATTGACGCCGGACATCGTTCAGGCCCTTTTGCGTGTGGAATGTGCATCTTCTTCGGGGAAGCGCCAGGTTTCGGTTTCCTGCGCAATTGTGCGCGCGATATCGCGGATCAGGGGCGCATAGGCGCAAAGTGCATCAAGATCGGTGTGCGATGTGGTCGATGTAACCGACAACGCCCCCAATACCGCCCCGCCAGATGTCATGACAGGAAGCGCCACACAGATAATGCCGGGTTCATGTTCTTCATCGTCCAGCGCAAATCCGCGCGCACGGATGGCCGCAAGTTCCTTTTGCAGTGCATCGGGGGATGTAAGGGTTTTGGGCGTGAACCGGTGCCAGCTTTGTTGCGCCAGAATGGCGGGCAATTGTCCTTCGGGCAGATAGGCCAGCATTGCCTTGCCGACACCTGTGCAATAGGCCGGACCAACCTTGCCCGCCTGCGAATACATTGGAATGGGCATGCGGGCGTTGCGTTTGTCAACATACAGCACCTGTGCATGATCCAGTTGTGCCAGATGCACGGTTTCACCAACCTGTGCCGAAAGCCGGTCCAGATGCGGGCGCGCTATGGGCGCAAGCGAACTTTGTGCCCACGCCACATGCGCCAGCCGCACAAGCCTTATTCCCATAGTGTAGCATGAACGGTCAGCATCAAACGCCAGCATGCCCTGACTGACCAGTGTTTGCAAAAGCCTGTACAGCGTGGCTTTCGGGAAGGAGCTTTGTTCAAGGACATCCGAAAACCGCACAGGCCGCCCGAACGATGCGACAAGGTCAAGCACGTCAAGTGCTTTGGCGACTGTGCCATCTGATGCAGGACGTGCAACCATCAGCCTTCCCCCAAGAAAGCACCCCAAAAAACTAATTCTTGACAAAGCGTAACGAGTCGCGCCATCTTTTTCAATATGTAAAAATAGGTTTCAAATAATGGAACTAACCTAGGGAGGAGAAGATGAAGTTTACAATCAAGGGGGCGGTGGCGGCGTTGGCCGCGACAACGGCACTGGCATTTCCGGCCAGCGCCGAGTTGACGGGCACGCTGCGCATTTTCTTCAATGACCAGAACCCCGCCCCGAAAGAGGCGATGGAAGGCATGGTTGAGCGTTTTGGCGAAATGCACCCCGACCTGAACATCGAACTGACATTGATTGACCGAGAGGCCAACAAAACCCAGATCCGCAACTACCTGACCGCCAATGCCCCCGATGTGAACGGCTGGTATGCTGGCAACCGCATGCGCCCTTATGTGGCGGCGGGGTTGTTCGAGGATGTCTCGGATCTGTGGGACGGGCCGATGGGGGACGATCTTGCATCTACGCGGCCCGCATTGACACTGGATGGCAAGCAATGGGGCGTGCCCTATAGCTACTATCAGTGGGGCATCTATTTCCGGCAGGATATTTATGACGAATTGGGCCTGACACCGGCCACCACATGGGATGAAGAAAAAGCCAACTGTCAGGCCATTCTGGATTCGGGTCGCAAATGCTATACCATCGGCACGCGGTTTTTGTGGACGGCTGGCGGCTGGTTCGATTACCTGAACCTGCGCACACATGGCTATGATTTCCATATGGCGCTGACCGCGGGCGAGGTGGAGTGGACAGACGACCGCGTGCGCGAAACTTTCGCCAACTGGCGCGAATTGATCGACATGGGCGCGTTCATCGATGACCACACGGCCTATACATGGCAGGAAGCACAGCCCTTCATGGTGAACGGCGATGCAGTGTCCTACCTGATGGGCAATTTCGTCGTCGCCCCGCTGCGAGAGGCCGGTTTGACCGATGACCAGCTTGGTTTCTACCAGTTCCCCGAAATCACGCCGGGCATTCCGATGGCAGAAGATGCACCCACGGACACGCTGCACATTCCTGCGCAGGCGCAAAACAAGGAAGCCGCGCGCGCGTTCCTGCAATATGTAGCCAGCGCGGAAAACCAGACCATTGTGAATGAAACACTTGGCCAGTTGCCAATCAACCGCAATGCGACCGTGGCCGATGACAAGTTCATTCAGGCAGGGTTCGAGATGCTGTCGAATG
Source organism: Paracoccaceae bacterium (assembly GCA_020832445.1). GTDB lineage: Bacteria > Pseudomonadota > Alphaproteobacteria > Rhodobacterales > Rhodobacteraceae > Roseinatronobacter. The sequence continues at coordinate 24,656 of JAFIEO010000085.1, read as the reverse complement.
CAACCGGCGGCATCGCGCAATTCTTCGACCGTGACACGGATGCGGAACTGGCGTCGGCAGGGATGGAGGGGTTTCAGGAATTCATGGTGATGCCTGACAATCTGGACGCCATCCTGAACCGGCTTGAACGTGTGCGCCAGCGCGTGAACGAAGACTAGGACAGGGCATCTTCAGCCCAAGGGGTGGCGTTCGCGCCACCCCGCACCACGGACCAAGACAGGCGAACCGCCCCATGCCCGCAAACAGCGACCCGCAAACCCGCAGTTGGTGGAGTGCCAACCAGATCAGGCTTGCACCCTGGCTTTTTCTGGCGCCTGGAATGGCGTTTTTTGCGCTTTACGTCATCTTTCCCATTTTCCAAAGTTTCCAGATCAGTTTTTACCGTTGGGATGGTCTGGGCGAGGCGCGCTATATCGGGCTGCGCAATTATGAAGACCTGTTTGACGATCCCGCTTTCTACACGTCGCTGCGCAACAACGTGAAATGGCTGCTTCTGTATTTGCTGGCCATTCCGGGGGGGTTGTTCATTGCGTTGTTTCTGAACCAGCAGGTGCGCGGCATACGGCTTTATAAATCGCTGTTCTTTTTCCCATTCGTGATTTCACAAGTTGTCGTGGGGCTGGTTTTCGCGTGGTTTTACAATCCTGCTATCGGGTTGTTTAATCCCTTGATCGGGATGTTCGGGTTCTCGCCCATGAACATTCTGGGCAATCCGAATACGGTGACTTATGGCATCATCGCCGCAGGGCTTTGGCCGCAGATTGCCTATTGCATGATCCTGTATCTGACGGGCCTGAACGCTGTTGACCCCGAACAGGTAGAAGCCGCGCGTCTGGACGGGGCGAAGGGCTGGAAAATGCTGTGGTATGTGATCCTGCCACAACTGCGCCCCGCGACATTTATCGCCGTGGTGGTCACGGTTATCGGGGCGTTGCGCAGTTTCGACATGATCTCGGTCATGACCAATGGCGGGCCGTTCGGGTCCAGCCGCGTTCTGGCCTATTACATGTTCGAGGTGTCATTGTCGGAATACGGGTTTCGCATGGGCTACGGGGCTGCGATTGCGGTGATCCTGTTCCTGATCATGCTGGTCTATATCGCGTTTTTCCTGTGGCGCATGTGGCGCGAAGAGCGGGGATATTAAGATGTTTCCAACGCCTGTCGAGCGCCGCTCTGCTGCTGTCCAGAATACCTACAAGGCGCTGTTGCCTTTCGCGTTGATCCTGTGGCTTTTGCCGCTGCTGATGGTGGCGCTGTTTTCTATCAAGCCTGACAGTGATTTTACCCAAGGCAACCTGTGGGGGTTGCCGTCCAGTTTCGCGGGGTTTGAAAACTACACCCGCGTCTTTACCGACAGTGCCATGCCGCGCTATTTGCTGAATTCGGTCTTTATCACTGTGCCTACTGTCATCGGTGCGGTTGCGCTGTCTTGCATGACGGGCTTCGCGCTGGGGGTCTACCGGTTTCGTGGCAATATCTGGATATTCTTCATGTTTGTCGCGGGCAATTTCGTTCCTTTTCAGATTCTTATGGTGCCGGTGCGCGATCTGACGCTGAATATGGGGCTTTATGACACGCGGCTGGGGCTGGTGCTGTTTCACATCGCGTTCCAGACCGGGTTCTGCACGCTGTTCATGCGCAATTTCATCCGCGCCCTTCCGCGCGAACTGATCGAGGCCGCCCGCGTCGAAGGGGTGTCTGAAATACGTATCTTCTGGTATGTGGTTCTGCCGCTGATGCGCCCGGCCATTGCCGCGCTCTCAGTGCTGATCTTCACATTCATCTGGAATGACTATTTCTGGGCCGTGGTGCTGACCCAGGGGGTGGAAACCCAGCCTGTGACCGCAGGGATCACTGCGTTCAACAGCCAGTTCCGCGCCGCCTATCATATGATGAGTGCGGGCAGCATTATTGCGGCCCTGCCGCCGGTGATGATGTTTTTCCTGATGCAGAAGCATTTTATCGCGGGCCTGACGCTTGGCGCAGTAAAATAAGGGGCCGTCACATGACCAAAATCGCCTTTATCGGCGCGGGATCGACCGTTTTCATGAAAAACCTGATCGGGGATGCATTGCTACGTCCTGCGCTGGCTGACGCACATATCGCGCTGATGGATATTGACAGCGCCCGACTGGAAGAAAGCGCCCTTGTGGCGCGCAAACTCGTGGCCTCGCTCGGCGCGGGCGCGCGCGTCAGCGCCACGACCGACCGGCGCGCGGCGCTGGACGGCGCAGATTTCGTGATCGTGGCCTTCCAGATCGGCGGCTATAAACCCTGCACTGTGACCGATTTTGAAATACCCAAAGCTTACGGCTTGCGCCAGACCATTGCCGACACGCTTGGGGTGGGGGGCATTATGCGCGGCCTTCGCACGGTGCCGCACCTGTGGGCCATCGCGCAGGACATGCGCACCCTGTGCCCTGATGCGCTGCTCTTGAACTACGTCAACCCCATGGCGATCAACACATGGGCGCTGACTGCGCGCTATCCCGACATCAAACAAGTGGGCCTGTGCCATTCGGTGCAAGGCACAGCGTTTGAGCTGGCGCGCGACCTTGGGCTGGATGTGGGCGATCTGCGCTACCGCGCGGCGGGCATCAACCACATGGCGTTCTACCTGTCGCTGGACGTGCGCGATGGCAGCGGCTGGCGTGACCTGTATCCGGCCTTGCGCGACGGCTATGCCGCAGGCCGCATCCCGCTGGAATCGCACTGGAACCCGCGCTGCCCGAACCTGGTCCGGTATGAGGTGATGGACCATTTCGGCTATTTCGTCACCGAATCTTCTGAACATTTCGCGGAATATGTGCCGTGGTTCATCAAATCCCATCGCCCCGACCTGATCGCGCAATTCCGCATCCCGCTGGATGAATACCCCAAGCGCTGCGAAGAACAGATCGCGGCATGGGGCGCGCAGGCGCAGGCGCTAAAATCTGCGGACAGAATTCCGCATCAGCCGTCCAACGAATACGCAGCCACGATCATGGACTCCATCGTCACCGGCACGCCGTCGGTGATTTACGGCAATGTTGCCAATGCAGGGTTTATCCCGCAACTGCCCGCAGGCGCCGCGGTAGAGGTGCCCACACTGGTGGATGCCAACGGTTTGCAGCCCACAGTGGTTGAAGACCTGCCACCGCATCTGATAGCGCTGATGCGGACAAACCTGAATGTGCAGGAACTGACCGTGCAGGCGCTGCTGCAAGAAGACCGCGACCATATCTACCACGCAGCCCAGCTTGATCCGCATACTGCGTCCGAGCTGGACCTGCGCCAGATCCGCGCACTGGTCGATGATTTGCTGGCCGCCCATGGCGACTGGCTGCCCGACTGGTGCCGACCGAAAAAAGCCGCCTGAGTTTCATCTTGCCACAAATACTCACTTTTCCTTTCCCAATCCGGAGCATCCGATGACAGCTATCTATCCCGACCTGAAGGGCAGTTCGGTTTTCATCACCGGGGGCGGTTCCGGCATCGGTGCCGGGCTGACCGAAGCGTTCCTGAAGCAAGGGGCGCGCGTGGCTTTCGTCCAGCGCTCTGACGCGTCCGATTTTTGCGATGCGATGGAGGGCGCGACCGGAAACCGCCCGTTATTCATCGCGTGCGACATCACCGACCGCGCGGCACTTGTCGCGGCGACGCAACAGGCCGCTGCGGCGCATGGCCCTGTCGGTATTCTGGTCAATAACGCGGCCAATGACCAGCGCCACAGCCTTGCCGATGTCACTGATGATTTCATGGACTGGGCCTTGGCCATCAATTTCAAATCCTATGTCTATGCCTGTCAGGCGGTGATGCCGGCCATGCAGGAAATGGGGCAGGGGGCGATCATCAACATCACTTCGATCAGCTATATCATGGGACAGGCGGGATACCCGCTTTACACCAGTGCCAATTCGGCGCTGAACGGGTTGACGCGCAGTCTGGCGCGGGAATTCGGGCCTGACCGTATTCGCGTCAACGCCTTGGCCCCCGGTTGGGTGATGACGCCCAAACAGTTGGAAAAATGGGTCACACCCGAAGGGCTGGATGCCCATCTGGCGCGCCAATGCCTGCCAGACACGCTGTCACCCGACGATATTGCAGGCGGGGTGTTGTTTCTGGCGTCAAATGCCAGTCGTGCCATGACGGGTCAGGCGCTGGTTATTGATGGTGGCGTGGTGGTGACGGGATGACACACGTCAACTGGATTGCAGCCGACTGGGGCACCTCGCATTTGCGGGTCTGGGGGATGGACGGTGAAAACGTGCTCCGGTCCGCAGACTCGGATCAGGGCATGGCCCGGTTGCAACGCGCTGAATTTGAACCCGCACTTCTGGCGTTGGTGGCGGACTGGTTGCCAGACGGGCAGGTCACACCCGTTATCGGCTGCGGTATGCTGGGCAGTCGCCAAGGCTGGGTCGAGGCCCCCTATCATGCCGTGCCATGCACGCCGTTGGGTGATAATCTGGTCGCTGCGCCAACGCGCGATCTGCGGCTGTCGGTTCATGTGGTTCCGGGGCTGAAACAGCCCTCGCCCGCAGATGTCATGCGCGGCGAGGAAACGCAGATCGCCGGATTTCTGGCGCAAAACCCCGGCTGGGACGGGGTGATCTGCCTGCCGGGAACGCACAGCAAATGGGTGCACCTAAGCGCGGGGGAAGTCGTCAGTTTCCAGACCTTCCTGACAGGAGAGATGTTTGCGCTTTTGTCCGAGCATTCGATTTTGCGTCATACCGTTGCGGGCTGGGATGACGATGGTTTCGTGCAAGGCGTTGATCAGGGGATGGAGCGGCCGGAACGTCTGTTGGCGCGGCTGTTTGCGCTGCGCGCAGAGGCCCTGTTGCACGGGCAGGATGCTGCCGTGGCCCGCGCGCGGTTGTCAGGCCTGCTGATCGGGGCGGAACTTTCCAATACGAAACCCTACTGGCTGGGCCAGCGCGTGGCGGTCATCGGGGCGCATGCTATTGCGCAGCCCTATGCAACGGCACTGGCGCGCCTGTCGGTGCCGGTGACCACCTGTGACGCAACCGAACTGACGCTTGCGGGACTTGGCGCCGCGCGTGAATTTATACCGCAGAAGGGAACACCATGCGTGAACTGATCGCCATTCTTCGCGGGATCACCCCGCGCGATGCTGTTGCGGTGACGCAGGCGTTGATTGATGCAGGTATCACCCGTATCGAGGTGCCACTGAATTCGCCCGATCCGCTGGAAAGCATTGCCGCGATGGTCGCCACTTTCGGCGGCCACGCGCAAATCGGCGCGGGAACTGTTCTAAGCACGCAGCAGGTCGCGCAGGTTGCCGCAACGGGGGCGCAGTTGGTCGTGTCGCCCGATTGCAATGTCGATGTGATTTCGGCCACCCGCCGCGCAGGGATGGACAGCTATCCCGGTGTGTTGACCCCGACAGAAGCTTTCGCTGCCATGCGCGCGGGCGCGACCGGGCTGAAGCTGTTTCCTGCCAGTCTGGTTGGCCCGCAGGGACTGCATGCCATGCGCGCTGTGCTGGGGGATGTGCCCGTCTATGCCGTAGGGGGCGTCGGGCCTGCGAATTTCAGGGACTGGCTGGCGGCGGGGGCCACAGGGTTCGGCCTTGGGACTGCATTATACACCCCCGGAATGACGGCCACACAGGTTGGCGCGCGCGCGCGCGATATCGTCACTGCATGGAAGGATGCCCAATGACCCCGATCAACGACATTCGCTGCACTTTGGGCGAAGGGCCGCTTTGGCATCCCGAACGCGCGGAATTCTTCTGGTTTGATATTCTGGGATGCAAGCTGCACAGCTTGAAACAGACATGGACATTTGACGAATATGTCTCCGCCGCTGGCTGGGTGGATCGCAAAACGCTGCTGGTTGCGTCTGAATCGCGGCTGTTTGTGCTTGATCTGGAAACCGGCGGACAGCGCGACCTGTGCCCGCTGGAGGTCGACAATACTGCCACACGGTCCAATGACGGGCGCGCGGACCTGCAAGGCGGTTTCTGGATCGGCACCATGGGCAAACGTGCGGAAAACGGCGCAGGTGCGATCTGGCGCTGGTATCGGGGGGAATTGCGCAAGCTGTTCGGGGGGATCAGTATTTCGAATGCAATCAGCTTCGCGCCCGACGGGCGGTCTGCGTGTTTTGCCGATACGCCCATACGCCGGATCATGCGGGTGGGGCTGGACGCGCAGGGCTGGCCTGCGGGCACGCCCGAATGCTGGCTGGATCTGAACGCGGACGGCTATAACCCCGATGGCGCTGTGTTTGACGCGGCGGGCAATTTCTGGCTGGCGCAATGGGGGGCGGGGCGTGTTGCCTGCTACGGGCCGGATGGCGCGTTTCTGCGGGCAGTGTCATTTCCTGCATCGCACACATCCTGCCCTGCATTCGGCGGGCCTGATCTGACAGACCTGTATTGCACAACTGCGCGCGAAGGACATGCCGCCCCCGCGCCACTGGACGGGGCCACGTTCTGCGTGCCGGATGCGGGCCGCGGCCAAAGGGAGCATTCTGTGGTGCTGGACGTATGATGCAACGCGGCCTTGGCGTTTGCTATTACCCCGAACACTGGCGTGAGGATATCTGGCCTGATGACGCGCGCCGTATGGCGGATGCCGGTCTGACATGGGTGCGCATTGGCGAATTCGCGTGGTCACGGCTGGAACCGGAACCCGGCAGGCTGGAATGTGACTGGCTGGACCGCGCCATCGACATTCTGGGGCAGGCCGGTCTGAAGGTGGTTCTGGGCACGCCCACAGCCACGCCGCCCCGCTGGATGCTGGCGCGTCATCCCGATATGCTGGCGGTGGATGCCCACGGCCGGCCGCGCAAGTTCGGGTCGCGGCGCCATTATTGTTTCAGCCATCAGGGGTATCTGGGGGAATGCAAACGCATCGTCACGGCGCTGGCCGAACGCTATGGCAAAAATCCCCATGTTGCGGCGTGGCAGACCGATAATGAATATGGCTGCCATGACACGATCCTAAGCTATTCCGATGCGGCGCGCGCGGCGTTTCGGGACTGGCTGGGGCAGAAATACCAAAGCCCGCAGGCCTTGAACCATGCATGGGGCAATATCTTCTGGTCGATGGAGTATGCCAGTTTCGACGACATCGACCTGCCCAATCTGACGGTGACGGAACCCAACCCCGCACATGTCATGGATTTCCGGCGCTTTAGCAGTGATCAGGTGGTGGCGTTCAACCGCGCACAAACCGATATTCTGCGCCGTCACAGCACAGCCCCCATTGCGCATAACTATATGGGTCGCGTGACCGAATTTGACCATTTCGCGGTCGGCGCTGATCTGGATATTGCCAGTTGGGACAGCTACCCCATAGGCTTTTTGTCCGACAGGCTGGAAGCCACGCCCGCGCACAAGGCCGCGTTCCTGCGTCAGGGTGACCCTGATTTTCAGGCGTTTCATCATGATCTGTACCGCGCCGTTGGCCGTGGCCGCTGGTGGGTGATGGAGCAGCAACCCGGTCCCGTAAACTGGGCGCCCTACAACCCCGCGCCCCTGCCCGGCATGGTGCGCCTGTGGACATGGGAGGCATTTGCCCATGGGGCAGAGGCCGTGTGTTATTTCCGCTGGCGTCAGGCGCCGTTTGCGCAAGAACAGATGCATGCCGGTCTGTTGCGTCCTGACAGCGCCCCCGCGCCGGGGCTGGCGGAGGCTGCGCAGGTTGCACAGGAACTGCGCGATATGCCAGATGCGGCGTGCAGTAAGGGCGATGTGGCGCTGATCTTTGATTATGCCAGTGCATGGGCGTGGGATATTCAGCCGCAGGGCGCGGATTTCGATTATTTCAGGCTGGTTTTCGCTTGGTATCGCGCGCTGCGGCGCTTGGGGTTGAATGTCGATATTCTGCCTGCCGATGCAGCGGATCTGTCGGACTGGAAGCTGGTTCTGGCGCCGGGCTTATTCACCCTGTCCGACACATTGCGCGCGGCCCTGCCAAGTTGTGGTGGCACGGTCGTGTTCGGTCCGCGCGCCAATTCCAAGACGGAAAGCTTCGCCATACCTGTGCCCCTTCCCCCCGCATTGCCGGGGCTGGACATGCATGTTGCGCGTGTTGAAAGCCTGCCGCCGGGGGCGGGAGTTGCGCTGGAAGGCGGCGGGCGCTTCATTCATTGGGCCGAAGAGGTGGAGGGTGCCGCCACCGTTGCGCTGCGCCGCGCCGACGGGATGGCGGCCTTTGTGGGCACTGGCCCCCTGCGCTATCTGGCCGGTTGGCCCGATGATGCGACCTTGCGCGCGATACTGCGCGATTTATGCGCGGGACAAGGGATTGAAACGCTGGATTTGCCCGATGCGCTGCGCAAGCGCGATGCGGGCACGCAGCGTTTCTGGTTCAATCACGGCACAACGCCGCTGTCATGGAATGGCCGCACCATACCGCCCGCAGGCGTGATATGGGAATGATCACCGCCCCCGCCGCTTCTTCACGCCGCCGCGCTGCCCCGGACGACCGGCGGTAGACCGGCCCTTGACGGCGGCATCCTCGACCGCTTGCTGCACTTCGGACTGGCGCGCAAGCGGGTCGTCGGCAATGGCCAGTTCCACCGCTTCCAGCCGCTTGATTTCATCGCGCAGGCGGGCGGCTTCTTCGAATTCAAGGTTCTCGGCGGCTTTGCGCATATCGGTGCGCAGCCCGTCCAGATGCGCCGCAAGGTTTGCGCCGGGTTTCACTTTATCAATCTGGGCGGTCACTCGCGCCAGATCTGTATCGCCCTGCCACATGCCTGCCAGCACATCTTCAACATTCTTGCGCACGGTCTGGGGCGTGATGCCGTGCTTTTCGTTATAGGCCACCTGCTTTTCGCGGCGACGATCCGTTTCCGCAAGCGCGCGTTCCATCGACCCTGTGATGCGGTCGGCATACATGATCACACGCCCGTCGGCATTGCGTGCCGCGCGCCCGATGGTCTGCACAAGGCTGGTTTCCGACCGCAAGAACCCTTCCTTATCAGCGTCCAGAATGGCGACCAGCCCGCATTCGGGAATATCCAGCCCCTCGCGCAACAGGTTGATGCCGATCAGCACATCAAACGCACCCAGCCGCAAATCGCGCAGGATTTCGATCCGTTCGATCGTGTCGATGTCGGAATGCATGTAGCGCACGCGAATGCCCTGCTCGTGCAGGTATTCGGTCAGATCTTCGGCCATGCGCTTGGTCAGCACCGTCACCAGAACCCGCAGATCACGCAGGGCCACTTTGCGGATTTCATCCAGCAGGTCATCCACCTGCATATGCACAGGGCGGATTTCAACCTGTGGATCAATCAACCCTGTGGGGCGGATCACCTGTTCGGTGAAAACACCGCCGGTCTGTTCCAGTTCCCATTTTGACGGTGTCGCGGACACAAACACCGATTGCGGGCGCATGGCGTCCCATTCTTCAAATTTCAGCGGGCGGTTATCCATGCACGATGGCAGGCGGAACCCGTGTTCGGCCAACGTGAATTTGCGCCGGTAGTCACCCCGGTACATCCCGCCGATCTGCGGCACCGACACATGCGATTCATCCGCGAATACGATGGCGTTGTCGGGTATGAATTCGAACAATGTGGGCGGCGGCTCCCCCGGTGCGCGGCCCGTCAGGTAGCGCGAATAGTTTTCAATCCCGTTGCAGACGCCGGTGGCTTCCAGCATTTCCAGATCAAATTTCGTGCGCTGTTCCAGCCGCTGCGCTTCCAGCAGCTTGCCCTCGGCTGTTAGCTGGTCCAGGCGTTGTTGCAATTCATGTTTGATGCCCTTGACCGCCTGCTGCATGGTAGGGCGCGGGGTCACATAGTGGCTGTTGGCATAAATCCTGATCTGTTCAAAACTGTTGGTCTTTGCCCCTGTCAATGGGTCGAATTCGGTGATCCCTTCCAGTTCGTCCCCGAAAAACGACAGTTTCCAGGCGCGATCTTCAAGGTGGGCAGGCCAGATTTCGATGACATCGCCGCGCACACGGAATGACCCGCGCTGAAAGGCCGCGTCGTTGCGGCGGTATTGCTGCGCGACCAGTTCGGCCATGATCAGGCGTGAGTCATATGCCTCTCCCGCTTTGAGGTCCTGTGTCATTGCCGAATAAGTTTCGACGGACCCGATGCCATAGATACACGATACAGACGCCACGATGATAACATCATCACGTTCCAGAAGGGCGCGGGTGGCCGAGTGGCGCATCCGGTCAATCTGTTCGTTTATCTGGCTTTCTTTCTCGATATAGGTGTCGGATCGCGCGACATAGGCTTCGGGTTGGTAATAGTCATAATAGCTGACGAAATATTCCACGGCGTTGTCGGGAAAGAAGCCCTTGAATTCGCCATACAGCTGGGCGGCAAGCGTTTTGTTTGGCGCCAGAATGATGGCCGGACGCTGCGTTTCTTCAATGATCTTGGCCATCGTATAGGTCTTGCCTGTGCCGGTTGCCCCCAGAAGCACCTGATTCTGCTCGCCCGAATTTACGCCTTCGACCAACTCTGCAATGGCGGTGGGCTGGTCGCCAGCAGGCAGGAACGGGCTGGCCATGCGAAAGCGCCTGCCGCCTTCCATCTTGGGGCGGGTCAGGACATCGGGGCGGGTGGCGGGTTGGTTCAGGTTATTGTGCGGCATGGGACCATATGTTTCCTGTCTGTCCCATACTTGGCCTTTTGGCCCCGTCATTCAAGACGCATTCGGGCCTTCATGGCCAATAGACCGCAAGCGTGGGCCTGCTATAGTCCGTGCCAAGATGAAAACCCTTATCCAGCAGCATTCCACATCCCTGCGCCTTGCCCTGATTCTGGGGCTGTTGATGCTGGCTTTCGCTGTCAGCACGGATTTCCAGCGCATTGCTGCCGGTGTGGCCGTGTTTTTGCTGGGCATGATGATGCTGGAAGACGGGTTCAAGGCATTGGCCGGCAGTGTGCTGGAACGGTTGCTGGCGCGCGCGACGGGCACATTACCCCGCGCCATGGGGTTCGGCGTCGCGGCAACGGCCATCACGCAATCCAGTTCGCTTGTGTCGGTGATTTCGATTTCCTTCCTCAGCGCGGGGCTGATTACGCTACAGGCCGGAATTGGCATCATTTTCGGGGCAAATCTGGGCACAACGACAGGGGCGTGGCTGATTGCGGGGGTGGGGGTCAAGGTTGATATCGCCGCCTATGCGCTGCCCTTGCTGGCCCTTGGGACCGTGCTGATGTTCCAGCGCAATCCCCGCAGTCACGGGGCAGGGCAGGTGCTGACGGGCATCGGGCTGTTGTTTCTGGGAATTGCCTTTATCAAGGACGGGTTCGACGCGTTCAGCGCCGGTTTTGACCTGACGCGCCTTGCGCTGGCGGGTGTTATCGGGCTGGCGGTCTATACCGGCCTTGGGGCCTTGGCCACGGTTGTCATGCAGTCCAGCCATGCCACCATGCTGCTTGTCATCACGGCGCTGGCCACCGGGCAGATCGGCTATGACAACGCGCTGGCCGTGGCCATTGGCGCAAATATAGGCACCACAGTCACTGCCCTGATTGGCGCAGGCTCGGCCAATTATCAGGGCAAGCGGCTGGCGCTGGCGCATTTGATATTCAACACCATGACGGCCTTTGTCGCACTGGTGCTGATTGTGCCATTGCGGTTCGCGGTGGACGGCATCAGCGATGCGCTGGGCATTGGCGCAGATGATTTCGCCCTGCGTCTGGCGGTATTTCATACGCTGTTCAATGTTCTGGGGATCGGGCTGATGATTCCCCTGATCCCGCGGCTGATAAAGCTGTTGGAACGCCGTATTGCCACCCCGTCGCCCAGCATCAGCCGCCCGCATTTCATTGCTGCGCAGCTGGGGGATTTTCCCGCGCCGATTGTGGCGGCCCTGCAAAATGAATTATGGCACCTGTATCGCAATGCCGCCGCGCTGATCTGCGAGGGGTTGAACATGCGGCTGGAGGATTTGCGCGCGTCGCGCGATGTGGCGACCACCGTGTCGCGCAGCCGAGAGGCGATTGGCGTCGATTTCGATGCCCGTTACCACGACAAGGTCAAATCGCTGCATGCGGCCATTCTGGATTTCACGGCCAGCAAAGGCAGTCTGGCCCTGCCCAAGGATGCGCAGGCACGTTTGCAGGAATTGCGCGACGGGGCGAATGCGCTGGTGCGCGCGGTCAAGGCCGCCAAGCATATGCGCGCGAATGTGCAGCGGTTCACGCAGGGCGAACATGGTGCGATCACCAGTCTTTATGACGGGCTGCGCAGCGAAATCGGGGAATTACTCGCTGAAATCGCGCAGTTGGAAGCCCTGCCGGACGATCAGCGTAGTGCGCTGACGCTGCTTGAAGATCGCGCGGTTCTGGCCCAGACCTACGCCACCCATGCACAGCGTGCCGAACGGTTGTTGCAGGCCCGCCAGATCTCGGCGGGCAATGCGGCTTCGTTCCTGAATGACGCGCGCTACACAGAGGAATTGCTGTTGTCCACTCTGGAGGCGGCACAGGCCTATTTCCGCGAGCCCGACAGCGCCCTTGCCGAGATCGAGCGCATTCTGGAAAACCCCGAAGACAAGGCAGGAATGTCATGAAACAGTCGCGATTATGGTGTAATGTGTCCCTGCAACCATTGCGCGAAAAGGTGCCCTATGTCCACGGATGATCTGGTCAAGAAACTGGGTGCGGTCTTTTCCCACTTTGGCAAGGGCAAGGACCAGAAGATCAAGCCTGCCGATGTGCAGAAAATCATTTCCAAATTGCGCATGCGCCGCGACGAATTGCAAAAGGACGTGATCGCCGCCACCGGCACACAGAAAGCCGCGCGCCTGAAGCAGAAGCTGGCCAGTGCAGAACAGTTGCTGGCCCGCGCCGAGTGGCTTCTGGCGGAAATCCAGCCGGATGCGACCAATCCCCCCGCAGTGGATTGACCGCCCGACCCTTGCCCGATAGCCATGTATCTGGCAGGCAATAGGGCGCGCAATATGATCAAGGCGGAAACGACAGACCGGTTGACCCGTTGCAAGGAAATTCTGGCCGATCTGGTGGCGTTCCCGTCTGTTTCGGCGGATGGCAACCGCGCAGTGACCGACTATCTGGCGCAGCTTTTGCAAGCGGCGGGCGCGAAAGTCGAAATCATGCCGGACAAGACAGGCTTGCAGGCCAATCTTTTTGCCACCATCGGCCCCGATACGGATGACGGTGTTATCCTGTCCGGTCATACGGATGTGGTGCCAGTTGTGGACCAGCCATGGACATTTGATCCGTTTACCATGACCGAAGCTGACGGGCGGCTATACGGGCGCGGCACCTGCGACATGAAAGGGTTTGTTGCAGCTTGCGCCACGATGGCCAGTGAATTTGCGCAGCGTGATCTGAAGCGCCCTGTGCATTTCGCCTTCACCCATGACGAAGAAATCGGCTGTTTTGGGGCGCAACGCCTGACTGCGCAATTGCAGGCCCGCGGGTTTCGTGCGCAATCAGCCATCATCGGCGAGCCATCCTTGATGCAGGTCATCGACGGGCATAAGGGGTGTTATGAATACACCACCCATGTCATCGGTCTTGAAGGGCACGGATCAAGCCCTGATCTGGGCGTGAATGCGGTGGAATATGCCGCACATCTTGCCCTGAAACTGGCCTGTTTGCGTGAAGATCTGAAGGCGCGCGCCCCTGCGGATTGCCCGTTCGACCCACCGCACAGCACCCTGAACATCGGGGCATTGCGCGGCGGGCAGGTGCACAACATCATCGCAGGCACCGCGCGCATTGACTGGGAAATGCGGCCCATCGACCCCGATGATGCCGATTTCGTCAAGGCGGAACTGGCGGAATTTGCAGACGGATTGCGCGGCCAGATGCAGGCTGTGCACCCCGATGCGGATATCAGAACCGACATTGTCGCCGAGGTTGTGGCCCTGATACCCGAAACCATCAACCCCGCCCGCACGCTGGCAATGGCGCTGACCGGTGCGAATGGTGCCGGGTTGGTGCCCTTTGGCACCGAAGCGGGCTTGTTTCAGACCATCGGCATCGCATCGGTGATTTGCGGGCCGGGGTCGATTGCGCAGGCACATAAGCCTGATGAATATATCGAGATTGCGCAACTTGGCCGCTGTCTGGACATGCTGCACCGGCTGGGCGAATCCCTGGAACACCCGCAGAAGATTTAGCCCCTTTTTCTGTTTGCAGCCGCAAAACAACCCCTCACAGAACATCTGTTAACCCATTGGTGGGATAATTCATTGCAATTCAGGCACAACCTGTAATTGACTGAATGCATTTAGACAGCAACACTCGGCCATGACTGACGAAAACAGAATGCGAGCATTTACTGGTAAGCCCGCCAAGGCGCGCAGTCTGGAACGGCTGGCAATAGACCTGTTGAACCGGCTTGCGCGGGTCAATACATCGCAGGCGGATACGGCGATCAATGCCGTCCTTGCCGAATTGGGGGATGCGGCCGGACTGGACCGAACCTATCTGTTCTGGATGCGTGACGGGGCGTTCTGGACATGCACCCATGAATGGGTCGCATCTGGTATCGTGCCAATGAAGGACGAACTGCAAAATGTGCCGCATGAAATTATCGCGCAATGGTATGATTGTTTTCTGAAAGACGAGTCTGTCTATGTCGCCCGCGTCGACGATCTGCCCGATGACCGTGCAGGTGAACGCGAAACCTTGCAGATGCAGGGTGTTGTTTCGCTACTGGTGGTTCCGGTCGTTGAAAACGGGGTACCGGTGGCGTTCGTGGGGTATGACGCGGTCAATGGCCCGCGTGATTTCAGCGAAGATGACATGTCCTTGCTGCGCGCGGTTGCGAATGGAATCGGCGCACTGAACCTGCGGCTGAAGGCAGAACAGGCCTTGCGCGAAAGCCGCGACCAGTTGGCCGCCACACTTGCTGCGATGCCGGATCTGATCATAGAGGTGGATCGCAAAGGAATTATTCGCACGGTGCATCCCTCCATGGATCAGACGGAAATGCTGCCCGCAGAAAAACTGTTGGGCCGGTCACTGACTGATTCCCTGCCGCCGGATGTTGCCCAGATTGCCGCCGAGCTGATGAAGGCTGTTGATGAAGGCAAATCCACCACGCCGCGCCGGTATCCGCTGCCCATCCGCGACAAGGAAATGTGGTTCGAGGCCCGCGCGGTGCCATGGCAAAATGCCGCCGGCGGGTATGTGTTCATCATTCGTGACATAACCAACGAACAGCACGCCGCCCGCCGCGACGAAATCCGCACAAAGCAGCTACAACAGATCTTCGACTCCTCGCCGATCGGCATTGCGCAAAGCGATCTGTATAGCGGGCTGTTTCTGGATGCCAACCCGGCGTTTTTGCGTGATTCCGGCTATGAACGTGCGGACTTCCGGCAGATGAGTATGGCCCAGATCACCACGTCGGACAGTATGCAGGACGCGCTGCATCAACTTGATGTGGTTTTGAAAACCGGCCGCTATGGCCCCATAGACCAAAGGTATTTCCGCGCGGACGGGTCCGTTGCGCATATAAAACTTAGCGGGGTTCTGGCCACCGACACTGCGGAGCGCCCGGCAATCTGGCATTTCGTCGATGACCAGACAGAGCGCCGCGCCCATGAGGCGGAAATTGAACAACGCAAACAAGAAGCCGAAGCCGCACGGCAACGGCTGACCGCCGCAGTTGAGGCGCTGGTGGACGGATTTGCGATTTACGACCCCGATGACCGGCTTGTTCTGTGCAATCAGACCTACAGGGATCATTTTCCGAAATCGGGCAAGTTGCTCAAAACCGGCATGTCATATGAAGAGATCATACGCCTGCGCCTGAAACATCGCGAATATAAGAATCTGGCCGAACAAGACGAAGACTGGCTTGCCCAAAGACTGGCGCAACGCCATCACATAATGTTTGAAGCCGAAGAAGAAATGGCTGACGGGCGCTGGATGCGCATTCATGAAAAGGGCACGCCGGACGGGGGGCGGGTGACCTTGCGCCTTGATGTGACCGAATTGCGCACGGCCCAGCAACGGGTGGAACTGGTCATCGAAGGTGCGCGTGTGGGCACCTGGGAATGGGATCTGGAAACCCGTGTCACCCTTGTAAACAAGGTGTGGGGCGAAATGCTGGGTCGCAAATTCGATGATGACATCCTTGGCGTAGAGTCATTCAGACGACTTGTTCACCCCGATGACAGGTCCGCTATGGACGCGGATTTCAACGCAATTCTGTCAGGGGATGCGAACCGGCTGGACAAGAAAATGCGCCTCCAGCATGTCAGCGGTGCTTGGATATGGGTTCATCTGCGCGGAAATGTTGTCCGGCAGGCGTCGGATGGGCAGGCACTACAGATGTCAGGCATTGCGCTGGATGTGACTGCACAAGTGGAACGTGAACAGGCCATTCTGTCGGCTCGCGATGCGCTGGAGCACGCCCTGAGCGCGCGGGACATGGCTGAAAAGCGCCTGATCGACATTACCGAAAGCAGTTCTGACTGGTTTTGGGAACAAGATGCGGAGCAGCGGTTCACGTATGTGTCTGGCGGGTATTTACGCACAGTAGGCGAATCCCCCGGCCATATTGGCAAAACCCGCGCTGAACTGAACACAGATAATCTTGATCCTAAAATTCAGGCGGATCTGGCCGCGCTGTCTGCCACGATGAGTGCGCAAACACCCTTCAGCAATTTCGTCTACTGGATACGCAAGACATCTGGCGAAAAGGTATGGCTGCGCGCCAGCGGCGTGCCGTTTTATGATGGCAACGGGGTTTTTCAGGGGTATCGCGGCGTTGGGTCCGACATAACCCCGCTGATTGCAGCGCAGGAACAGGCCCATGCGGCAGAACAGGCGGCCCTTGCCGCAAGGGCGCAGCTTTACTCCGCGGTCGAGGCCCTTCAGGACGGGTTTGTCCTGTTTGATGCGCAAGATCGGCTTGTTCTGGCCAATTCGCGTTTTCGTGAAATCTATCCATTGACCGCCCATGCCATGAAAGAGGGTGCAACGTTCAGGGATCTGCTGCGCATATCCCTTGCAGCCGGTGAAATCGCCGACGCCCTTGGATTCGAGGAAGAATGGTTGCAGCAAAGGATGGGGCATGACCGCACCAGGGAACGGGTTTATGAACAACGCCTGACATGCGGGCGGATTTTGCGCATTTGTGATATGCCGACACGCGACGGGGGCCATGTAAGCCTGCATACCGACGTGACCGAACTGCACATGGCAAGAGAATCCGCAGAAGCTGCCAACCGTGCAAAATCGACATTTCTTGCGAATATGAGCCATGAAATCCGCACCCCGATGAATGGCATTCTGGGCATGGCAGAATTGCTGTGCGACACCGAACTGACGCGACAGCAAGCCCATATGCTGGACACAATCCGCACATCCGGTGATGCGCTGTTGACGATCCTGAACGACATTCTGGATCTTGCCCGCATCGAGGTGGGCAAGCTGGCGCTTGATCCGGTGCCCTTCGTGCCCGAAACGCTGCTGCACCGCATGCAATCGCTACATGGCGTAAGTGCCCATGCCAAGGATCTGAAAATACTGCTGGATCTTGGGCCTGGGCTGGATAAGGCCCGTATCGGGGATGAACACCGTCTGGGGCAGATTCTGGGCAATATTCTGGGCAATGCGGTCAAGTTCACCGAAAAAGGGTCCATACAACTGGTGGCGCGCGTGGGCACTGGTCAGGACATTGTGTGCTCGATCACCGACACGGGCATCGGCATGACCAAGGACCAGCTGGCCCGCGTATTTGACGAATTTGAACAGGCCGACAATTCGGTAACGCGCCGGTTCGGTGGCTCGGGTCTGGGGCTGTCCATCGTGCGCAAGCTGGTCCAGATCATGAATGGCCAGATCGAGATTTCCAGCACACCGGGGCAGGGCACGCGCATTAATCTGCGCCTGCCATTGCCTTTGGCGGGCGACGCTGTCACGGCCCTCGACGTAGCGCCGGTTGCCGCGCCTGCGCTGCCAACAGGCTTGCGCGTTTTGGTCGCCGAAGACAACAAGACCAATGCAACCATCCTTAGATCGATGCTTGGCAAGGTCGGTGTTCAGGCGGATTTCAGTGAAAACGGGCAGCAGGCCTGTGACCGCTGGCAAGCGGGAAAATACGATGTTTTGCTGCTGGATATTTCAATGCCGGTGATGGACGGGTTTGATGCGCTGAACTGTATCCGGGCACATGCATTGCAACAAGGTGCCGCCCCGCCCCTTGCCATCGCAGCCACTGCCAACATCATGCAAGACCAGATCAAGACCTATTACGACAAAGGGTTTGTTGCCGTTCTTGGCAAGCCCTACAAGATCGCAGAACTGGCCCGCGCGCTGGCGCAGGCCTTGCAGCATCGGGGCCGCAAGGCGCGCTGACACAGCTTTGCCGCGCAGTTGCGGGGAAATCACCGTGGCCCGCATTGCAAGCCAGCGCACAAGGCGCTAACAGGGCTGCGGTTTTCATCTACAGGCGGAGCACAGCTTATGACATCCCCATTGCGGCTTGGTATTGCAGGGCTTGGCACCGTCGGGGTCGGTCTGGTGCGGATAATCCAGCGGAACGCGGATTTGCTGACACTGCGCACAGGCCGCGAGATCGTGATTTCTGCGGTCAGCGCCAAATCCCGCACCCGCAATCGCGGCGTCGATATTTCCGCCTATGACTGGGAAGATGATCCCGTAGCGCTTGCGCGCCGCGATGATGTGGATGTGGTGATCGAATTGATGGGGGGTGAAAACGGCCCCGCCAAGGCCCTGACCGAAGCCGCGATTGATGCGGGCAAGGATGTTGTCACCGCAAACAAGGCAATGCTGGCGCTGCACGGGCAGGAACTGGCCGAACGCGCAGAAGCGGCCGGCGTTGCGCTGCGTTTTGAGGCGGCCGTCGCAGGCGGGATTCCGGTGATCAAAGCGCTGTGCGAAGGGTTGGCAGGGAACCGTATTACCCGTGTCAAAGGGGTGATGAACGGCACCTGCAACTATATTCTGACCCGCATGGAAGATGCGGGCCTGCCCTATGAAACCGTGTTCGAGGAAGCAAACCAGCTGGGCTATCTGGAAGCGGACCCGACATTGGATGTGGGCGGCATAGATGCCGCGCATAAGCTGACATTGCTGTCTGCCATTGCCTTCGGGGTGAAGCCGGATTTTGATGCCATCCAGACATCCGGGATCGAGCGTATCTCGATCGAGGATATTCGCGCGGCGGCAGATCTGGGCCTGCGCATCAAGCTGCTGGGGGTTGCGCGCGTCACAGGCCGCGGGCTGGAGCAATCCATGTCGCCCTGTCTGGTGCCCGCCGACAGCCCGCTGGGGCAGTTGAAGGGTGGCACGAATATGATCGTCATCGAAGGTGACGCCGTCGAGCAGGTCATTCTGCGCGGCCCCGGCGCGGGCGAAGGGCCGACTGCAAGTGCCGTGATCGGGGATGTGGTTGATATTGCGCGCGGCATGCGCCTGCCGGTCTTTGGCCAGCCTGCAACCACGCTGCAAACCGCCATATCGGCCAAGGCGACGGCGGCGAAGCCGTGGTATCTGCGTATGTCGTTGCTGGACAAACCCGGCGCGCTGGCCAAAGTGGCCGAAGCGCTGGGCAGTGCCGGTGTGTCCATCAACCGCATGCGCCAGTATGGCCATCAGGACACCCGCGCGCCTGTGGTGATCATCACGCATAAAACCACCCGCGATGCGATTGATCATGCCTGCACGCTGGCGGCCGGAACCGGCGTCCTTGTCGGAGAGCCGGTTGCAATGGCGATTGAGGAAGATTGAGTCGTTTTCGCCCCATTCACCCCCGGAGTTGGCGCAACCACGCCAGTCAAGGCTTGTGTCGGGCAAGCGGCGGGGTCTAGATAGCTTGAAAGCGCATCTCGCAAAGGAACCCGCAATGACCACTTCCCCCGAATTTCATGATCGTATGCTCTCGCTTGGCCTTGCCCGCGTGTCAGAGGCGGCAGCGCTTGCTTCTGCGAAACTTGTCGGGCGCGGTGACGAAAAGGCGGCGGATCAGGCTGCTGTGGATGCGATGCGCACACAGTTGAACATGCTCGACATTGCGGGACGTGTTGTCATTGGCGAAGGCGAACGTGACGAAGCGCCTATGCTGTATATTGGCGAGGAAGTGGGCAACGGGAATGGTCCCGAAGTGGACATTGCGCTGGACCCGCTGGAAGGCACGACCCTGACGGCCAAGGATTTCCCGAACGCGCTGACCGTTATCGCCATGGCCCCGCGCGGCACCATGCTGCATGCGCCCGATGTCTATATGGACAAACTGGCAATCGGCCCCGGCTATGCGCAGGGCACAGTGACCATGGACATGTCCCCGTCAGAACGTGTGCGCGCATTGGCCAAGGCCAAAGGCTGCGCCCCGTCCGATATTTCCGTTTGCGTGCTGGAACGCCCGCGCCATGAAGATATGATTGCCGATCTGCGGTCTACGGGCGCAGCCATCCGGCTGATTATGGATGGTGATGTGGCCGGTGTGATCCATTGCGCGGAAACAGACATTACCGGCATCGACATGTATATGGGGTCCGGCGGTGCGCCCGAAGGGGTTCTGGCGGCGGCGGCGCTGAAATGCATGGGCGGGCAGATCTACGGCAAGCTGCTGTTTCGCAATGATGATGAAATTGCGCGCGCACGTCGCGCGGGCATCGAGGATCTGGACAAGGTCTATACCCGCGATGAAATGGTGACGGGCGATGTTATCTTTGCCGCGACCGGCGTGACAGACGGGTCCATAGTCAAGGGCATCCGCACCGAACCGGGTTGGGTGACCACCGACACGCTGCTGATGCGTTCAAAAACCGGATCGGTGCGGCGCATGACTTACCGTACGCCTATCTGAGGAACCAAACGGAGGGCGCCGCCCCCCACCCCCCCCGGAGTATTTTGGGCAAGATGAAACCGGATCAGAACACGGCCTTGCTGCTGATCGATTTCCAGAAAGGGTTTTCTGCACCCCTATGGGGGGCGCGGAACAACCCTGATGCGGAAGCAAATGCCATGCGCTTGCTGGCGGCGTGGCGCGCAGCAGGCGCGCCGGTTGTCCATGTGCGCCATCTAAGCCGCGAACCTGACAGCCCGCTTGGCCGTACGGGGGCTGCGTGGATTGACGGTCTTGCCCCGCAAGCGGATGAGGTGGTGTTTGAAAAGCATGTCAATTCGGCTTTTATCGGGACGGGTCTGCACGACTGGCTGTGCAGTCGTGATCTGGGCGCGCTGGTTATCGCGGGGCTGACGACGCCGCATTG
Source organism: Paracoccaceae bacterium (assembly GCA_020832445.1). GTDB lineage: Bacteria > Pseudomonadota > Alphaproteobacteria > Rhodobacterales > Rhodobacteraceae > Roseinatronobacter. The sequence continues at coordinate 3,498 of JAFIEO010000085.1, read as the reverse complement.
CGTGTCTACAAGCTGCCGTATGGCGGCCAATCTTGGGTTTCAGGTCACCTTGGCGCATGATGCCTGCGCCGCATTCGCAAGCAATGCCGATACCAGCTGGTGCCCTGATGCGCCCCCTGTCACCCCGCAACAGATCCATGACATGGCGATTTCGCAGTTGCATGGCGAGTTTGTGACAGCCCGATCTGCGGCTGCGATTTTATGCCATGAGTGATGCGCCGCTATTTCTGGGTGTCGGGCATTCCGCGACAGGGCGACGATGGCTTGGCCCTGATGCGGCATCGGACCGGCTGGCCGAAACCATCGCGCAAGGCAGTTCGCTGCCGCGTGCGGTATGTGCTGTGCTTGCGCGTGCCGGTGTTATGCCCGATCAGGCCGAAGGCTACCTTATGCCGACACTGCGCGAGCATTTGCCCGACCCGCGCACCCTGCTGGATATGGAAGCTGCCGCTGCACGTTTTTTGCAGGCCGTTGCGCGGCGTGAACGCATTGCCATTTTTGCCGATTACGATGTTGATGGTGGCGCATCAGCGGCACTGCTGATCTGCTGGCTGCGCGATATGGGGTGCCGTGCCACCTTGTATATCCCAGACCGCATTGACGAAGGTTATGGGCCGAATGAACCTGCCATGGCCGCGCTGGCAGATACGCATGACCTGATTATCTGTGTTGATTGCGGCACGCTTAGCCATGGCCCGATCGCGGCTGCGAAAGGCGTTGATGTTATTGTGCTGGACCACCATCTGGGGGGCGAAACCCTGCCGGATGCAGTGGCGGTCGTGAACCCCAACCGGCAGGATGAAACCACCGATCTGGGCCATCTATGTGCGGCCGCTGTGGTGTTCCTGATGCTGGTCGAGTGCAACCGCCAACTGCGCGAGGGGGGCAAGACCGGCCCGGACCTGATGGGAATGCTGGATCTGGTCGCGCTGGCAACGGTGGCCGATGTTGCGCCCTTGATTGGTGTAAACCGCGCGTTCGTGCGGCAGGGGTTGCGCGTCATGGCCGAACGCAAGCGCGTCGGGCTGCGTGCATTGGCGGATATCGCGCGGCTGGATACCGCACCAAAGGCCTATCATCTGGGCTTTGTTCTGGGGCCGCGTGTGAATGCGGGCGGGCGGATTGGTGCGGCCGATCTGGGCGCAAGACTTCTGGCCACGGATGACCCGCATGAGGCCAGCGCATTGGCCGAGAAGCTGGAAACCCTGAATGCCGAACGACGCGAGATCGAAGCGCATGTGCGCCTTGAGGCCCTTGCGCAGGCACAAGCGCGCGGTCTGGACGGACCACTTGTCTGGGCCGCCGCAGAAGGCTGGCACCCGGGCGTCATAGGGATTGCCGCAGCGCGCCTGAAAGAAGCCACAGACCGCCCCGCGATTGTCATTGCGCTGGAAGGGGATATTGGCAAAGGGTCCGGCCGGTCCGTGCCCGGGGTCGATCTGGGGGCGGCAATCCAGCGGCTTGCGCATGAGGGGCTGTTGATCAAGGGCGGCGGGCATAAAATGGCTGCAGGCCTGACGGTGGCGCGCGCGCAGATGGAAGACGCGATGGCGCGGCTATGCGATCTGCTGGCACGACAAGGTGCCGCAGACAGGCCAGCGGCTGGCCTGAAGCTGGATGGCATGCTGATGCCAGGCGCGGTCACACCCGAACTGATAGAGCAGCTGGACAGGGCAGGGCCGTTCGGTGCCAGCATGCGCGCGCCGCGTTTCGCCTTTGCCGATATGGCTGTCCGGTCCACGCGCCCCATGGGCGAATCGCATTTGCGGCTGCGCTTTGGCGGCGATCATGGCCCGACACTGGATGCTGTGGCATTTCGTGCGTTTGAAACGGACCTTGGGTCATTTCTTATGACATACCAAGGGCGCAGGATACACTTGGCGGGGCAAATCGAGATCAACCACTGGGGCGGGCGTCAGACCCCGCAACTGCGATTGGAGGACGCTGCCGCACCCGATGCAGGGCCGGAATGAAAAACTGATCATTTCATCTGACATTCTGCACGAAAACCACTTGCGCTGCCCGCGCGCTTTGCCTAAACAGCGCCTCACCACCAGCGTGGCCCGTTCGTCTATCGGTTAGGACGCCAGGTTTTCAACCTGGAAAGAGGGGTTCGATTCCCCTACGGGCTGCCACTTTACCATAAAAGATCATATAATACATGGGCTTGAGATCGCCATTTGACCAACCCTTTGGAAAGGTTAGTCAAATAAGTTCACCTTTTGCTCTGCGACAGTCGGCCCATTCCACGATCCGCGAGCTTTCCGCGATTTGCTTTCCGGACATAGACAGCCGCCATTTTCGTGTCCTTATGGGCTAGTCACCTGAATCTGAAGTTCCTGCCAGTGTTTTTTGGCAGAACCTTTTGACGGAAGCCAGGATGAACCGCCCCGGGTTTACCGGAGGGTGATTTGTTCATATTTCAGGCGACCATATCGAGAGTGTTCAGGTTTGCATGAGACACGCCTCCTCTGCTTCTGCGGGTGGGATGTAGCCGATGGGACCGAGCAGCCGGCGATTGTTATACCAATCGACCCATTTCAGGGTCTCCCATTTGACCTCGCGCATGGCTTTCCACGGGCCGATCTGGTTGATGACCTCGGTTTTGAACAGGCCGATGACACATTCAGCAAGAGCGTTCTGCGCCTTTGAATGATCCCCCGGATCATTCAATCCGCTGGCGCGGACCAGCTATGAACTCATAGGAGTCGCCGACCGTTCCGACGGACGGATCGATGCCGACTTCGATGAGCCGTTCAGTATATTTGCTCGACAGATATTGCGATCCGCGATCCGAGTGATGGATTAGCTCCTTGTTATCAGGCGTTTTTCTTTGCCATATCGCTTGCTCCAGGGCGTCGAGGACAAACTGCGTGGCCATGGATGTCGAGACCCGCCAGCCGACAATCCGACGCGCGAAGACATCAATCACGAATGCCACATAGACGGTTCCCGACCAGGTCTGCACATAGGTGAAGTCCGACACCCAAAGCTGGTTCGGCCGATCCGCTTTGAACACGCGGTTCACTTTGTCGTCGGGGCACGGCTGCGAGCTGTCCGGATTGGTCGTGACAACCTTTTTGCCTCGAAGCACGCCCTTCAGGCCCAAACGACGCATCAACCGTTCAACCGTGCATCGAGCAACCTCCTCATTGTCTCTGAGCACGACGTGCCAGACCTTCCGCGCGCCGTAGAGCTTGCGGTTATCCTCCCAGGCCGCGTTGATCTTAACGCAGAGATCCGCGTCAGACTTTGCCCGAGCTTGACGCTCGATCAGGATCACGCGCAATGGCGTACCGCTCATAATAGGTGGATGGGGCAATTTGCAGCATTCTGCACATCGGCCTTCGCCATTGTTCTCGAACCATGTATGGATGGCTCCCGCGGGGCAAGAGATTTTCGGGTGATGCTGGCATGATTTCGGTTGCGGCCATGTATACGGCGTCTGAGTTACAGCAAATTTGCTGCGCGCCTTGATGAAGTCCGCGGTCGCTTTGG
>JAFIEO010000084.1 GCA_020832445.1 Paracoccaceae bacterium | reverse complement strand
GCGCCACCGACACGCCCCGATCTGTCACCAGTTTCACAGCCTCGAACTTGAACTCTTTCGTAAACTTCCGTCTCATTTCCGATCTCCGATTCCTTGGTCACGATCTTATCTTCGTGTCCACGAAACCGGCAGCAGCTCAAGATGACGAACTTGCATGGCCCACGCCCTTCGACTTGAGCGGAGGAGATGCCATGACACAGCGCAAAACCGGTAGCCACCCGGACCTGAAGATGGTCAATTCCAATGCGGCTGCGATCGACATCGGCTCGACGATGCATATGGCGGCTGTAAACCCTGACACCGACATCATGCCAGTGCGCGCCTTTGGGACATTCACCCAGGATCTGCACGACCTTGCCGACTGGTTTCGGTCATGCGGCGTCACCAGCGTGGCGATGGAGTCGACCGGCGTCTACTGGATACCGGCCTTCGAGATCCTTGAAGCGCATGGTTTCGAGGTCATCCTCGTGAATGCCCGCTATGCCAAGAATGTGCCGGGTCGCAAAACGGATGTCAGCGATGCTGGATGGCTGCGCCAGTTGCACTCTTATGGGTTGCTGCGTGGCAGTTTCCGCCCAGAGGCAGAGATCGCCACACTCCGCGCCTATATGCGGCAAAGGGAACGGCTCACCGAGTATGCCGCTGCTCACATCCAGCACATGCAGAAGGCGTTGATGGAGATGAACCTGCAACTACATCATGTCGTCTCCGATATCACCGGCGCGACCGGCATGCGGATCATCCGCGCCATCGTTGGCGGCGAGCGTGATCCTGAAGTTCTTGCCGCCTTCCGCGATGTCCGCTGCAAGTCATCGTTGGCCACGATCAAAGCCGCGCTGGTCGGCAACGACCGTGAGGAGCATGTCTTTGCTCTGACACAGTCGCTGGAGCTTTACGACTTCTACAAGGCCCAGATTGAGACATGCGACCGGAAGCTGGAGGCGGCAGTTGCAGCTTTGACTGTTCGGGCCGACGATGATCTTGCGCCGCTGCCGCGGGCTCGGATCAAAGGCAAGCAGCACAATGCGCCGTCTTTCGATGTGCGCGCTGCTCTTTACGGGGTCTTGGGCACAGACCTGACGCAGATCCACGGCCTCGGGCCATCACTGGCGCTGAAGCTGGTGGCCGAATGCGGCACAGACCTGCGCGCCTGGAAAAGTGCCAAGCACTTTACGTCATGGCTCTGTCTGGCCCCGGGCAACAAAATCTCCGGTGGCAAGTTGCTGTCTTCGCGCACGCGGCGGTCTTCCAGCCGCGCCGCTGCACTTCTCCGTCTGGCAGCCGTCACCATCGGTCGAAGCGACACGGCCCTCGGAGCGTTTTATCGACGCCTCTCGGCACGGATCGGCAAGCAGAAGGCGGTCACGGCCACTGCACGCAAAATTGCAGTGCTGTTCTATAATGCCGTCCGGCATGGCATGACCTATCAAGATCAGGGTGCCGCAGCTTATGACGAACGGCACCGGCAACGCGTTCTGTCAAACCTTCAACGCCGTGCCAAGACCCTCGGATTTGCATTGGCACCCATTCCAGAGCCAGTGGCTGTTTCTTAGGAAGCCACCCAGTTATTCGCGAGCCAGTGAGGGCATGACTGCCACTGGTCCGAAGAAATGCCTGAACCCATGAGGTTTCGGTTCGTCGAAGAACAGCGTGGTGCCTTCCCGATCGACCGGCTGTGCCAGGCCATGAACGTCAGCCCGCGCGGCTTGCGAGCTTTCAGGAACCGTCCCGCCAGCCGCCGGCAGCGCATGGACATGGTGGTTCTGGCGCATATCAAGGAACAGTCGCGCCTGAGCCTGGGAAGCTATGGCAGACCACGAATGACCGAAGAGTTGAAGGAGGTCGGTGTCGATGTGGGCCATCGGTGGGTAATCTCCCCCATTTTAACGGGGTGCATCCGTAGAATTCACACAGCCATTTTGTCGCTTTGCGCCCCCTTCGGGAACAGTTTCATGGCGGGTGTGATGCCGCCGATCCCCATGTTGGGGCGGTCATTGTTATAAGTCCAGAGCCATTGCGTGGCTTGTTCCTGGGCCTCCTCGATGCTTTCGATGATGTATTGGTCCAGCCATTCATGCCGGACAGTGCGATTGTAGCGCTCGACATAGGCGTTCTGCTGGGGCTGTCCTGGCTGAATGTGTTGGATGGTAACCCCATGTTTCTCAGCCCATTTTCGTAGCGTTTCGCTGATGTATTCGGGGCCATTGTCGACCCTGATCGTGCCCGGCTTGCCGCGCCATTCTATGATCCGGTCGAGGCTCCGTATCACCCGCTCGGCGGGAAGCGAGAAATCAACCTCGATCCCCAGTCCTTCGCGGTTGAAGTCGTCCAGCACGTTCAAAAGCCGAAAAGCCCGCCCGTCGCCGAGGCGATCGGCCATGAACCGAAGGTCCGCGAAGCGAAATCCATGGACCAGGTCACATTCGGAGCGTCCGGCACCGCCAGAACGTCAGGCTTCTCCCGTTTCAGCCGCTTGCGGGGCTTGATGCGCAGGTTCAGCTCCAGCTGGCAGTAGATCCGATAGACGCGTTTGTGGTTCCATGGATGCCCCTTCACGTTGCGCAAATGCAGGAAGCACAGGCCAAACCCCCAGATTTTGCGGGCATCCGTCAGCCCCGTCAACAGATCGGCGATAACCTCGTTCTCGTCCTTCAGCTTCGGGCTGTAACGATAACAGGTCTCGCTGACCCCGAAAGCCCGGCAGGCCAGCGCGATGCTGACGCCCCGTCGTTCTACCGCCGTTTCGGCCATCTCCCGGCGCTGAGATGGCCCTGTCACTTTTTTCCAAGGGCCTGCTCAGGTTCTCTCGAACCATGTATGGATGGCTCCCGCGGGGCAAGAGATTTTCGGGTGATGCTGGCATGATTTCGGTTGCGGCCATGTATACGGCGTCTGAGTTACAGCAAATTTGCTGCGCGCCTTGATGAAGTCCGCGGTCGCTTTGG
>JAFIEO010000099.1 GCA_020832445.1 Paracoccaceae bacterium | reverse complement strand
GGCATCGCAATGTGCCATGTTGGGTGCTGTGAAACGGCCAACAAAGGGAGTCATCCATGGACAAGGTTACCACGCTCGGGATCGATCTGGCGAAATCTGTTTTCCAGCTACACGGCGTTGATGCCGAGGGCTGCATGGTCTTGCGTCGTCAGTTGCGGCGCAGCCAGATGCTGGAGTTCTGTCAACGCCTGCCGCCGTGTCTGATCGGCATGGAAGCCTGCGCAAGTGCGCATTACTGGGCGCGTGAGCTGGCCAAGTTTGGCCATGAGGTGCGGCTGATGCAGCCCAGCTACGTGAAGGGTTACGTGAAGCGCGGCAAGACAGATGCGGCCGACGCCGAGGCGATTTGCGAAGCGGTATCACGCCCGTCGATGCGGTTTGTCCCGGTTAAGAGTGAGGCTACGCAGGCGCTTCTGATGACGCACAAGGCACGGGAATTCCTGGTGCGCCAGCAGACCCAGATCGTGAACGCCATGCGCGCGCATTTGGGTGAATTCGGCATTATTGTGCCGAAAGGCATCCACAATGTCGAGCGTCTGATCATGGCGTGCGAGCAGGCCGGCCTGCCAGCACCGGCGCGTAAAGCCCTGAGCCTGCTTGCCGATCAGCTGATCGACACACAGAAGAAGATCGAAGACCTGACCGCCGACATTCGCGCCGATGCCAAGGCCAGTGACGCCGCGCAGCGTCTTCAGACGATCCCCGGCATCGGACCAATTACCGCGAGCGCGCTGGTTTCTGCTCTGCCAGACATCGCTGACTTCAAATCAGGCCGGGACTTGTCCGCCTGGCTGGGCCTGACCCCGAAACCACATTCGACAGGTGGAAAAGAACGGTTGGGCCGCATCTCCAAGATGGGCAACAGGTATCTGCGCAGGTTGCTTTATCTGGGCGCCATCGCGCTGGTCAGCGCACGTCGTCGCAGCGAGGCTGGGGATGACTGGCTCTGGAAGATCATGAGCCGCAAGAAGCCCAAGCAGGCCGCGATCGCTTTGGCCAACCGTATGGCCCGCACCGCCTATGCCTTGATGAAGAACAAGACCGAATTCCGGGCGGCGCAAGCTGCCTGACTGCAACAGGGGCAAAACGCCCCACAAAGAAGGCAAGTGCATCGTGAGATGATGGCAAATGACGGACATATCGCCAAGGACACCCTGTTCGAACCGGAGCGCCTGCGAGCGCGTGCCATTGATTGGGACCAAAGCGACCGCGGACTTCATCAAGGCGCGCAGCAAATTTGCTGTAACTCAGACGCCGTATACATGGCCGCAACCGAAATCATGCCAGCATCACCCGAAAATCTCTTGCCCCGCGGGAGCCATCCATACATGGTTCGAGCACTGCGCGAATGCCAAACTCAAGGCGGAGCGTGACATCCTAAAAAAGGCCGCAGCTTACTTCGCGAAGGATGCGACATGAGGTTCGTTTTCATCGCGAAGCACCGGCACATCTGGCCAATCAGTTGGTTGTGCGAGGCTCTGGAGGTCTCTCGATCAGGCTTCTACGCATGGTTGGCACGTCCCCTCAGCGACCGGGCGATCCTTGATGCGAAACTCGTCGTGGCAATCGACAATAGCTTCAAGGTGAGTGACCGAACCTATGGCGCCCGCCGGGTCTGGCATGACGTCCTCGAAGAGGGCCTGATCTGCGGCCTTCACCGGATCGAGCGGCTGATGCGCCAGAATGCATTGAAAGCACGCCCAAAACGGCGCGGAAAGCCTCAGGACGACGGGCAACGCTCGGTGATTGCTGACAACATCCTTGATCGGGACTTTGATGCAGAGCGCCCGAACCAGAAGTGGCTGGCCGACTTCACTTACATCTGGACAGCCCAAGGCTGGCTCTATGTCGCCGTCGTGCTGGATCTGTTCTCGCGCAGGGTTGTCGGCTGGTCGATGAAGGCTGAGCGGGATACCACGCTGGTCATGGATGCCCTGATGATGGCCGTTTGGCGCCGCGGCAAGGCTGACGCGCTGCTGCATCACTCGGACCAGGGATCGCAATACACCAGCGAGCAGTTCCAGCGCCTGCTGGCCGACAACTGGACCTGTGACGTATTTGTGCCGCCCCGAGTGCTCGTTTAAGCCACCTTCCGTTCGAACGCGACCGGACTTTTCCAGCCCAATGCTGAGTGCCGTCGACGCGGATTGTAGAAGCCATTGATGTATTGAAAGATCGCCATCTCAGCTTGCCGCCTGATTGCCCAGGACCGCCGCCAGATCAATTCGGCCTTGATGGTTTTAAAGAACGTCTCGACAGCGGCATTGTCATAGCAATTTCCTTTGCCACTCATCGAGACCCGGAAGTCATGTTCGCGCAGGATCTTCTGATAGTCGTGTGAACAATATTGGCTACCTCTGTCGGTGTGATGGATGCAGCCCTTGGGTGGCGCTCGGAAGGCGATGGCCATCTTCAGCGTCCTGATCGCCAGGTCACGCTTCATCCGATTGCTCACGGCCCAGCCGATGACACGACGGGAGTGCAGGTCCAGGATGACTGACAGATACAGCCAACCCTCGCGGGTCCAGATGTAGCTGATATCGCCCGCCCATTTCTGGTTTGGCCTGGCCGCATTGAAGTCGCGATCAAGCAGGTTCGGGGCGATATTGAACGTATGATTGCTGTCCGTAGTCGCCTTGAACTTGCGCGTTCTTTCAACGGTGATCCCGTTTTGTCGCATCAGGCGGCCCACGCGCCGATGGCCGACATCGATGCCAACTTCCTTGAGTTCTTCAGTCATGCGTGGCCTGCCATAGCTGCCCAAGCTCAGACGCGACTGTTCCTTGATGTGGGCCAGAACGACCATATCAGTGCGCTGCCTGCGGCTGGCGGGACGGTTCCGAAAAGCCCGCAAGCCGCGCGGGCTGACGTTCATGACCTGACACAGCCGGTCGATCGGGAAGGCACCGCGCTGTTCTTCAACAAACCGAAACCTCATGGCTTTTGGCTCGCGAAGAACTGGGTGGCCTTTTTTAGGATATCCCTCTCCTCCTTGAGGATACGGTTCTCGCGCCGAAGCCGTTCGTTCTCCCGCGCAAGCTCGCGATCCTCGGGCGACACCACATCTGTCTCGCGGTATGCCGTCACCCATTTGTTCAGCGTCGAAAGCCCAACGCCCAAATCATCAGCAACTTGTCGCCGTGTCAGACCGCTGGTCAGCGCAATTCGCACTGCATCCTTACGGAATTCGTCCGTTCTTCCTGTGCCCATAGTTCGTCTCCTTTGTTGCAGTAAATGCTATCAAAGGAGCGGCATCAAACCGTGACAGGTCCAAACGGCATCACCTGCTCCATGAGCCGGGCAGGAAATGTCTGGGACAATTCCGCGATGGAGAGCTTCTTTTCATCGTTGAAAATCGAACGGACCAATAAAAAAGTCTATCGGACCCGCAACGAAGCCCGCGCAGATGTGTTCGACTACATCGAGCGCTTCTACAACCCGCGCAGACGGCACTCGAAACTGGGCTATCTAAGCCCTATGGAATTCGAGGCACGCGCTATGCTAGCTTAACCAGCTGTCCACGAAACCGGCAGCAGCTCAG
>JAFIEO010000070.1 GCA_020832445.1 Paracoccaceae bacterium | reverse complement strand
TGTCCTGATAACCTTCAAAAATCCCATGTCGATCACTCCATTTGCCCCCAGCTGATTCAAGCCGGGCCAAGGTTGCACATGGGTCAATTCTCAATGACAATTTCTGCTGTTGCCGGGTCAAATCTCAGTGGCAATCAACATAGATGAAATTCCTGTTGAGCGATGGCTGCGCCCCGCCTGTATTATGCGGAGTGAAATCAATCCAATCGAGCCACAGAAAACAAAAACGCGGATCATTTCCAAGAAAGTCGGTTACATAAAGGCCGGTATTTAAGGGCCAGAAAGGTTCCTCACACCAAAATGCGTTTCCTATCCCAGAGCCACTTCGGCCAATGACGATTCCGGGTGACGGTGCTTTTGCAACATTATGAAATCCGTTTGGGCCGCCGCCTCCAATGATTGGGATAGTCCCGTCAACACGCTCTTGTGCGGGTAAATCGTGACCTCGCTGCAACTGCACCAATTCGCCAAGGCAAGCGTCGCGCCACCCCTCAGGCACCATAACCCAGCTCCCGCAGATATCCGGCCATGCGGGCCTCCAGTGCCTCCATCTCTCCCTTCAATTCCATCCGCTCGGCCCGCACGGCCATCAGATCAATCTCATCCTCGGCCTCAAAGGTATCCACATATCGCGGGATGTTCAGGTTGAAATCATTGCCCGCGATATCGGCCAGCGTGGCGCGAAAGGCGTATTTGTCCAGGCTTTCCCGTGCGCGGTAGGCCGCTACGATCCGGTCCAGATTGGCCGGCGTCAGGGTGTTCTGGTTGGTGCCGGCCTCGAACTCGCGGGATGCATCAATGAAGATGACAGAATCGTCGGCCTTATACTTGCGGAACACCAGCACGGCGGCGGGAATGCCCGTGCCGAAAAACAGCTTTTCCGGCAGGCCGATCACGGCATCCAGCAGGTTTTCCCGGATCAGCGCCTCGCGGATGCGCCCTTCGGCCCCGCCACGAAACAGGACGCCATGGGGGACAACCACGGCCATGCGGCCCGTTTTGGGTTTCAGCGTTTCGATCATATGCAGGATAAAGGCGTAATCGCCCTTTGTTTTCGGCGGCAGGCCCCGGCGGAAACGGCCGAAACGGTCATTTTCCGCCGATTCCACGCCCCATTTTTCAAGGGAAAACGGCGGGTTTGCGACCACAATATCAAAATGGCGCAACAGATCATCGCGGGTGCGCAGTTTGGGGTTGCGGATGGTGTCGCCCCATTCGACCTGATGGTTTTCCTCGGCGTGCAGAAACAGGTTCATCTTGGCAAGTGCCCAGGTTGACCCGATCGCTTCCTGCCCGAACAGGGCGTAGTGGCGGGAGTTATACCTGTCCCGGATCTGGCGGGCACATTTCATCAGTAGAGACGCCGATCCGCAGGTGGGATCGCAGATGTCATCGCCGGGCTGAGGGTCAACAAGCTGCGCCATCAGGTCGGACACCTCGGCCGGGGTGTAGAATTCGCCCGCCTTCTTGCCCGCCGTGGCCGCGAAACGGGAAATCAGGTATTCGTAGGCCCCGCCGATGATGTCGAGGGCACCGACACGGCTGGGGCGCAGATCAAGGGCGGGTTTGGCGAAATCCTCCAGCAGGAAGCGAAGGATGTCGTTCTTCTGATCCTCGGCCCCAAGGCGGGTGGAGTTGAAGCTGATATCCTGAAACACGTCTCGCAGCTTGGTGATGTTCGCCTCTTCGATGGCATGAAGGGCCTTGTCGATGCGTTCGCCAAGGCCGGGTTCGTGGCGGCGTTTGTAGAGGTCATCGAAGCTGGCCCCTGTGGGCAGGACAAACGCCTCTTGCGTCATGAGGGCCGCGACCAGATCAGGGGCATCCGGGTGCTCGGCGGTGTAGCGGGCGTGGTGATCTTTCCAGACGTCCGAGAGGTATTTCAGGAACAGCATCGTCAGGACGTAATCCTTGTAAATGCTCGGATCGACCACGCCGCGAAAGGTGTCACAGGCCGACCATGCGGCTTTGTTGATGTCGGCTTGGGTGATCGGGGTCATGCGGGCCTGTCCTGTCGGTTTTTTTCTTGGTTGTGTCGGTTGTCACAAGATCCGCCCATGCTGTCAATCAAAGGCGGCGCTTCATCAGGCCGCATATCACAGGTCAGGCTTGCGGCTTGGCATGGCTGACAACATGGTCTGGGTTTGAATATCTTGATTGTTTTTCAAACGGTCGAGCCGCTGTGCTTCAGCTGCCTGCGCATCTCGCCCGCGCATTGTGGGCGTGCAGGTCCTTAACATTTCTTAACATCTGGCGCCCACGGAATATGATGCACGCCCAAAGCCACAACATGGCCCGCGGCAAGCACTCTGTGCACCCAAATCGGAACCAAAAGTTGCCACGATAGCCGTTGAAGGGTATCGCTTGCCTATGTCGAACGAAGCTGAGGCGCAGCACGTCCCTGTGCAGCCTATCAAGCTACCGACACACAAAGAACAGGGTGTTTTGATGAAAGCGCATAGATTGCTCACTTTGGTTGCTCTGGTGGCATTGGGGGGCTGCGTCGCTCCGACACAGGAGACAATGATCGGCCCATCGGGCCAGCAGATGTCTGTGGCGAAGTGCAGCCAATCCCCTTCGGGATGCTATCAGCAAGCCTCTGAAACTTGCCAAGGCCCTTATCAGGTCACCGATAGCTATCGGAAAATGGGCGGACTTGTTGCGGATGTCCTGCCCGGTCCAGTGCCATGGTATTACATGACATACCAATGCGGCCCCAGCGACGGCCGGACCCCAACTTTCCCGTTCCGGGGCCAAGATCATGGGTCTGCGTCCGCGCTGGAGGTTCAGGTGCGGTGAAAGTGTGTTCTGACATGTCACCACTTGGGCCTCACGGGCGCGCATCCAACGAGAGAGGAAAATATGGCTGCTGAACAGATCAATGCGTTTCCAGCTGGTGTGGCGGATAAGGTAGGATACTATGTATACCGGCTAATTGACCCTAGAAATGGTGAAACGTTCTATGTCGGAAAGGGCGCGGGGAATCGCGTTTTTGACCATGCGAACGGGGCGGTGTCATCGGATGGCAGTGACGAAGATGATGGAGACCACACCGATCCGCACAGCGCAAAGCTGGATCGCATACAAGACATAAGGAATGCCGGACTGGGCGTCCTCTATGTGATTCATCGCCACGAGTTGTCCAGAGAAACTGTGTTCGAGGTCGAGGCTGCGGTCATGGATTGTTTTCCGGGCCTATCAAACATTCAGGGCGGGCATGGTAGCGCCACAAAAGGCCCGATGAGCGTTTATGAAATCATCGACAAGTATGCATTGCCAGAGGTGGAATATGAGCCCGCGGAAAGCTTGGTATTAATTAATGTAAACGGGATACAGGACCAATCTACACCCGAAGCCATTTACCATCGAACTCGTTTTTCTTGGCGCATCGATGTCAGCAAGGCAAAACGCGCACAATACGTTCTAGCAGTTGTGCGTGGTGTGGTAAAAGGTGCGTTCATTGCTGATACATGGCTGAACGCGACCTATACCAATTTCCCTGAGCATCTCGCAGAAGGACAAGCCGTCGAGGGGCGCAAGGGTTTCATCGGGCGCGAGGCGCCCTCCCACATCTGGGACAAATTTGTTGGCACACGCGGCAAGAGAATCACAAACCCTGCAATGAAGCATGTTCAGTTTCCCATTCGATACTGGAGCGGGCGTGATTAATCGCAATTCTGGCTATGTCACGCACTTGGCAAGCTTGCAGCCGTTCAATAGAGCCTTGGAACGTCAGCAACACTTTTTGGGCTGCATTGATGCCAATCCATCACGACCGGCAGTTATGCGGACCTTCCGGTCATTCGTTGAATTTGCGCAAAACCATTCGGAGTTGCGGCATCACCGACGTAGAGGACGGAAAGCCGACCGTGACGTTGCGGCACTGCAGTCGCGGCATATTGCTCAAGCGGCCAGTCGCCTCCTCACCCCACAACAACCGCATTTGGCAGAAAGCGGAGTTTGCAAGTAGCGCGGCGTGGCCTCGATCCTCGATATGCCCGCCCTCTCCTGAAAGTCCGTCAGCCGCAGGCCGATGCTTCGAAGCGGCCGTTCGGGTTCAGCGCAGCATAATGCCGTTGGGTTGTTCGGTTGTATTTTGGCGGGTTTAGCAATCATGCCGCGCTGTCAGTCAGTGGCGTCAGTGCGATTGCTTCGTGCGGTTTGGCAAATCTTGCATGCACGCATAACCAAAGAAGTCAGTTGATCGTGGCGCGGATGGTGATTGTGGCAGTGGCGTTTGCCGGAACGATGCCGTTTTGCACTTCGACATTGCAACTTCCGCCGCTACATCCGGCATTGAAGGCAAAGCTGTCCGGGGCGGGGGCCGTTTCGATCCAGCCACTGCGGAAGGCGTCTACCAACGTCAGGCTTGTAGGTAGTGCGTCGGTCAGATTTACAGCCTGCGCGGGGACCGGGCCGGTGTTTTGGACCGCGATAGTGTACTCGATACAGGCGCCGGGGATCGCGGCGGGATTTTCCGGCACATCCGGGGACGATGCTGTTGGGTCAGAGCAATCGCTGCCGTCTTCGGAAAACACCATAACCGATTTGTTGGCAGAAAGAACCGCAACCGCCATGACGGTGATTTGCACAGTATCTGTCGAGGTTTGCCCGCTGGCGTCGGTGACAGTGAGCTGAAAAACCAGTGTCTCGCTGACCGCACCATTTGCAGGCTGGGCGGCTGTGAAGCTTGGCTGGGCAGTCGTCACGCCGGTCAATGCGACAGGTGTACCTGAAAGCTGTGTCCAGCTATAGCTGACTTGGCCAGCAGGTTGCGAGGCAGTGCCGTCGAGCTGAACGTTTGCCCCGCTCAAGACTGTCTGGTCTAGTCCAGCATCAGCCTGTAGCGGTATCACGACCGTGTAGTAGATCGTTCCGTTCCATATTCTCGGCGAGAAACTTGTTCCGAAATTAGCAGCTTTCCCGACTCCTTCCCTTATCCTGAGGTTTGCATCAGAAACATAAACAGCACCCAAGGCAGTCCCGCTTGTATATCTGAGATTACCGGTGCTATTTATGTAGAAGCCATAGCTTTGATTGGCATTCAGGGCTAACGGCGGGATGGGAACGTTTGTGGCCTGACCATCGCCATTCGCAGCGACGGCCACAGTTGCATGAAGTGTCCAGCCGGCCGATGAGTTGGGACTGGCCGTATATGAACCAGCTCGATACCAAATTTGTACCGTTTGCTCACCCGGAAATCTGTTGTGGATGTCGAACGCAGTAATCGTGATGGGTGAGGCCAGCACATCGACATCAAACATGTTGCCGTTCTGACCGTTGTCGGCCGCAAATGTCGTGGTCAATGATTGCGCCATGACAGAGAATGCCGATGCAATCAAAAGGAAAAAGGAGACAGCAAAAATGCGGGAAACGCTGAAGACGCGTCCCCCGGAGTTTGGCAGGCAAGATGCACAAGCCCGCCTTATAAACCGCGCCCTCATCTGAACATCCCCCGCAGGCTGTTTGCGTCGAATTTCAGACGGAACTGGATGAAAGGGCCGCGATCAGTATGGCCCAGGGCCGAGAAGTCGGGGTCATGGAAGCCTTTGAAATTATAGCCCAGCGACAGCCAGCCATTGTCAAATGGTGTCAGCCCGATCGACACA
>JAFIEO010000068.1 GCA_020832445.1 Paracoccaceae bacterium | reverse complement strand
GCAACATCGTCGAGCGCATGTTCAACCGCCTCAAGGATTGGCCCCAACTAGCACTCCGCACCTTCCGCGCGCCGGAAACATTCCTCGCAGCAGCACACATCGCCGCAGTCATCATCTGGTGCTTATGAGTCTACGCCCTAGCCTTGCGATTGACCGCGCGGGCATCGCGCAGGCGGTGCTGCGCTATCCCGAAGGGGCGGACCAGTTGTTCCCGCCTGCGATGGGTGCATGGCACAATGACGATATTGATCCGTTGCAATATGACATTGACGCCGCACAAGCGCTGCTGGCCGAACAGGGCTGGACCCCCGGTGCGGATGGTATTATGGCGCGCGACGGGCAGCGCTTTGCCCTGACGCTGACCACCTATCCCGACCGGCCGGAACTGCCGCTGGTGGCGGCCGTGCTGGAACAGCAGTTGCGCGCCATCGGGGTGGATTTGACAATCAACAGCACCAATTCGTCCGAAATTCCGGCAGGCCATCAGGCGGGCACGCTGGAGCTGGGCCTGCTGGCGCGCAATTTCGCCCTGATTCCCGACCCGATCGGCACTGTGCTGTCGGATTTCGCCCCGACTGGTGACTGGGGCGCGATGGGATGGGACAGCCCCGAGCTGGTGGAACTGGCCCGGACGCTGGCACGCGGCGACGGCACCGATGCCGACCGCGCCCGGATCGGTGCCATTCTTCAGGCCGAACTGCCGGTGATCCCGATTGCATGGTATCAGCAGACGCTGGCGGTCATATCCGGCATTGAGGGCGCTGTAATCGACCCGTGGGAACGCAATTTCGGTCTGGCAGGGCTGCGGCGCGCACAATGAACATTCTGATTTCACGACTGGCGCAGGCCGCCACTGTGGCGCTCCTTGTGGGGGCTGCGACATTTGCGATGATGCGCAGCCTGCCGGGGGACGCTGCCTGGCGCATCGCGGCGGGGCGCTACGGGTATGACAATGTAAACACTGCCGCCGCCGATGCTGTGCGCGAAGAACTGGGGCTTGGGGGCCATTGGTTCCCCGCCTTCATGCAATGGATGGGTGATCTGCTGCGGTTTGATTTCGGCGTGTCGCTGGTGTCGGGGCAACCGGTGATCGCGGAAATCGGCCATCAACTGGGGGCCTCGCTATGGCTGGCGCTGGCGGCAATTGGCCTGTCGTTGCTGATTGGCCCGCCGCTGGGTATATTGGCGGGCCTGCGCGCGGGCGGCTGGCTGGACCGTGGGCTGCTGGTCGTGTCCACAGGCGTCAAGGCAATCCCGCAATTTCTGATGGCGCTGATCCTTATCCTGATCCTGTCGGTGCAGCTTGGCTGGCTGCCTGCCGCAGGCTATGGCGCGGGGCGGCATTTCATTTTGCCCGCGCTGGCGCTTGCGCTGGGGCTGGCGGCAGTGAATGCCCGCATTGCGCGCGATGCCATGGCCAGTATTGCGGCAATGCCCTTCTATCAGTTCGCCCAATGGAAAGGGCTGTCGCGCAGGCAGGTTTTGTGGCGGCACGGGCTGCGCAATGTTTCCGTCCCGTTGCTGACCTATCTGGGGTTGCAATTTGTCATGCTGGTTGAAGGGGTTGTTGTCATTGAATCCATCGTTGGCTGGCCGGGCATCGGGCATGCGCTGGTGCATGCGGTCTTCGCGCGCGATGTGCCGATGGTGCAGGGTACGGCGCTGATGCTGGGGCTGGGCTTCGTGCTGGTCAACGCGCTGATTGATCTTGCGGTCGCGCGGATTGACCCAAGGGGGGCAAGATGACGACATTCGCCAATAGTCTGCCGCTAAACATGCCGCTTGGCCGCGCAATGGGGGCTATGGTGCTGGCGCTGGTTGCGGGGTTTGCACTTCTTGGTCCGGTTCTGGTGCCCGGTGATCCTTTTGCGCAATCGCTGATGAAGTCGCTTGCCGGGCCGGATGCAGGCGCGCCCTTTGGCTATGACCATCTGGGCCGGTCACTGTGGCACCGGCTGGCCCATGCGCTGCGCCTGTCGCCTGCCATTGCGCTGGCGGCAGTGGCCACGGCGGGCGCGGCAGGGCTGATCCTTGGCACGCTGGCAGCGGCGCGGGGCGGCTGGGTTGAACGGCTGCTGGTCATTCTGGCCGATGCGCTGATGGCGCTGCCGGGGCTGTTGCTGGTGCTGATTGTGCTGGCGATTATGCCGGGCACGGCGCTGGGGTTCTGGGCAGGGCTGTCGCTGGTGCTGTGGGTGGAGTTCTTTCGCCTGACCCGCGCGGCCACACGCGCCACCCTGACCAGCCCTGCGGTGCAGGCGTCGCGTTTGCTGGGCTTTCGCGCGGCTTATGTGTTTCGCACCCATCTGTGGCCTGAAATCGCCCCCTTGATGCTGACTGCCGCCGCTTTTGGCACCGCCACCACGATCATGGGCATCGCAGCCCTTGGGTTTGTCAGCGTCGGCATGCGTGCGCCCACGCCGGAACTGGGGCTGATGATGGTGGAATTGCTGCCCTATTGGCGCGAAGCCCCCATGGCGCTGCTGACACCGGTGCTGGCCACATTCACACTGCTTCTGGGGCTGACCCTGCTGGCCGGGGGGCAAAAGCAATGACACTTCTGCAAGCGACCGATATTTCGGTATCCGATGGCGCGACACGGCTGCTTGATCCTGTCTCATTACGGTTGGAACCGGGCGAGCCGTTGATCATTTTGGGCGAAACGGGGTCCGGCAAAAGCCTGTTGGCGCAGGCCATTATGGGAACCTTGCCGGACAGTCTGGACGCCGCAGGGCAGGTCAGCATTGGGACGCGTCATTTGCGCGCGGGGGCCGACCGCGCTGCATTCCGCAGGCTATGGGGCCGCGAAATAGCAGTGTTGCCACAAGAACCGTGGCTGTCGCTGGACCCGCTGATGCGTGCGGGCGCACAGGTGGCCGATGCGCACAGGCTGGTCCGTGGGCTGCCCCGCGCAGAGGCGCGCCAGCAGGCCAGCGCTGATCTGGCGGCCTTCGGCTTGGGCGGCGCGGCAATGGCAAGCTACCCGCATGAATTATCGGGCGGCATGGCGCAGCGCGTGGCCATTGCCGCCGCGCGCGCAGGTGGTGCGCCCATCGTCATCGCCGATGAACCGACCAAGGGGCTGGATGCCGCGCGGCGTGATGATGTTGCGGCCCTGTTGCTGGGTGAACTGGGGCAAGGGGGCGGGCTGATGGTCATCACCCATGACCTTGCGCTTGCGCGCATGATCGGCGGGCGGCTGATTGTGCTGCGCGAAGGGGCCGTGGTGGAAACCGGCATGACGGCCGATGTCTTTGCCAACCCGAAGGCCGCATATACCCGCGATCTGATTGCGGCTGACCCCGAACACTGGCCTGCACGCGAAACGGCGGCAAGTGTTGGGCAAACCGTTTTGCGCGCCCAAGGGCTGACACTGTCCCGGCGGGGACAGGTGCTGATTGAAGGGCTGGATCTGACATTGCAACGCGGGCGCATTCTTGGGGTCACGGGGCCATCAGGATGCGGGAAATCCAGCCTTGGTGATGCGCTGCTGGGCCTGCTGCCCCCTGATGCGGGGCAGGTGATCCGCGCGCCGGAACTTGCCCCGACCGCGTGCCAGAAACTATATCAGGACCCTGTCGCTGCCTTCGCGCGCAAGCGCAGTCTTGGCCAGTCCCTTGCAGATGTCGCGCGGCTGCATCGCGCGTCCGCAGGGCAGATCGAAACGCTGCTGGCCCGTCTGCGGCTTGATCCGGCGCTTTTGGTGCGCCGCCCCGATGCCGTGTCGGGTGGGGAATTGCAAAGGCTGGCGCTGCTGCGCGCGATGCTGGCCCGCCCGCGTTTTCTATTCGCGGATGAACCGACATCGCGCCTTGATCCGATCACCCAGCGCGATGTGATCATGATGCTGGCGGGTTTTGCCCGCGAAGAAGGGCTGTCAATCGCTTTGGTCAGTCATGACGCAGCGCTGATTGCAAAGGTTGCAGATGACATGCAGCAATTTGCGCAACCCCGCCCCGATACCGCCGGACTTAGGGACAGCGGCAAAACAATGGTCGCCTGATCAAGGGGGCGCGCGGCAGGGACAGACAGGCGTGTCAGATACAACGCATACGCCCGTCAAGCGCGCCTTATGGCCATGTCTATGCGCCCACATCGCGGATCAGAACCAGTGCGCGCCCTTCGCAGACCAGTGTGCCGTCTTCGGTGCGGCATGTGGTCGCCAGATCGGCCAGATGCTTTTCAGGACGCAGGCGTGTGATTTCGACACGCGCAGTCAGTGCCTGGTCCAGTGGTGCAGGGGCAAGAAAGCGCAATTCCTGCTTCAGGTAATTGGTCCCCGAACCCGGCAAATGCACGCCCAGCAAATAGGAAAACAGCGCCCCGATCAGGGGTTCGGGGATTGTGTCCCCCACGTCCATGCCTGCCAGATCTGCGAATGCGTCCAGATCAGCGGCACTGTAGCTGCGCGTGGTTTCTGAAAACTGCCCTACTTGCATTATGCCACCTGTGCCTGTCCCTGAAATACGATTTTTTCATCCGCCTTGCGCATGGCCATGACCGACAACTGCCCTTCGGGGGTTTCGCTGATTTCCAGTATCAGCACCTCGCCCGCATAGGCGGGGTTGGGGAACATCATCGACTGAAACCTGTGCGGCCGTGCCGGAAAGGTGCGGCTGACCATGCCCCACAGCTTGGTATAGATCAGCATCCCGTGGCTGACCGTGCGCCCGAAACGCGTGCGCGCCGAAAATTCGGGATCAACATGAATGGGGTTATCATCGCCCGAGATATGGGCGAAGCGGTCAAATTCTTCCTGGGTGGGCACCCATTCCATACGGATCAGGGGGGTCATGGCAGCATCTTTCGCAACAGGGGTTTGCGCACCTTGCCAGCGGCGGTACGGGGAAAATCTTCGATCTGGTGAAAGGATTTCGGGGTCTTGTAGCCGGCCAGACGCGCGCGGCACCAGTCGCTTAATGCGTCCGTGTCGCAGTCATGGCCGGGCCGTGCAATTATGAACGCCGCGCCAACTTCGCCCCATTTCGGGTGGGGGATGCCGATGACGGCGGCTTCCAGTATGGCGGGGTGGGTTATCAGAACGCGCTCCACCTCGGCGGGATAGACATTTTCGCCGCCGGAAATATACATGTCCTTGATGCGGTCGATGATGGTGTAATACCCCGCCGCATCGCGCGCCGCGACATCACCGGATTTCAGCCAGCCATCGGGGGTAAAGGCGCTTGCTGTGGCATCGGGGTTGCCAAAATACCCCGGCGTGACGGTTGCGCCGCGCATTTCCAACTCTCCCTCTCCCGGCTGGCCGTCCGGCACGCCGGACAGGCGCGCTTCGGTCATGGTCTGGGGTTTGCCAATGGACCCGATGCGCGCCAGCGCGGCGGCGGGGTCAAGCAAAAATCCGGTAGGCCCCGTTTCCGTCATGCCGTAGCCGTTGCAGATGACCGCGCCGCGGTCTGCAAAGAACCGGATCACCTCTGCGGGCAGGGCGGCACCGCCACAGGCATAGCTGCGCAGGCGTGTCAGATCCACATCATCGATGGCAGGGTGCAGGCTGAACGCCTGATAGATTGCAGGCACCCCGAAGAAATGCGAAATCCGGCCCGTGGCAATCAGATCGAACAGGTCATCGGGCTGGAATTTCGCCAGAACATGGCTGTGCCCACCCCACAGGAACACCGGCAATGTAAACAGGTTGATGCCCGCCGTATGAAACAGCGGCAGGAAACACGCCGTGCTGTCGTGCGATGACAGGCCAAGGTGCTGCGCAATATTCACAGCGTTCCCCATGGCCATGCGCGGGGTCTGGATTACGGCTTTTGGCAGGCCCGTCGTGCCGGATGTGAACAGCAGATACCATGGCGCATCATCATCAATCCGGCGCGGCGGCGGCGGGGTGCTATGCAGATCGAACCCGCCCTGCGCGGCAAAACCTATGCAAGGCTGCCCGTCCGACAGTGCCTGCGCAAGTGTCGCATGGGCGGCGTCATGCAAAATGGCGCTGCACCCCACACTTGCCAGAACAGGGCGAAGTTCCGCATCGGGCTGGCGCCAGTTCAACGGGCACAGGATCAGGCCCGCTTTCTGGCAGGCAAACAGCGCGATGAAGAACTCGGCGCGGTTATGGCACAAAATGGCCACCCGTGCGCCCTGCTCCAGCCCCAGCCCCAAAAGCCCGCCCGCAAATGCGGCGGCTTCGGCGTTTACCTGCGCAAATGTCCAGTTTCGCCCTGTGCTGTGGTCAAGGAAGGCCAGCGCATCGGGTGTCAGTTCGGCCCGCCTTGCGGCCATGTCGGGGGCAAATCCCATGTCATGATTCTTTCAACTGGGCAAGGAAACGCGCCATGCCATAACGGACCTCGTCGGTGTTCAGGCGGGCGATAAATGCGGCGCGTTCGGCGTCAAGGGCACGCTGCAAACGTGGCTGATCGTGCAACAACGCCTTGGTCGCAGCCATTGACCCTGCCAGATGCGTGTCCAGCGTGGCCAGCCATTGCGCAACCACCGGCGCGGTGTCATCGGCAACCGCCTGCGCCAGTCCCAGTGCAGCCAGTTGCTGCGCGTCAAGGCGTTGGTTGAGCAACAAAATGCTGCGGGCGCGGGCCGGGCCTATGCGGTCGGGCAGCAGTGCCGTCCAGCCGCCATCGGGCGCAAAACCCACGACGCTGTAGAAGGGCTGGGCAAACGCCGTGCGGTTCACGGCCACCATGTCTGCGGCAAGAACCAGCCCCAGCGCCCCGCCCGTCAGCGCGCCCTGCACTTCGGCAATAACGGGGCAGGGCAGGGTTGCAATGCGCAATATGGCGCGGTTCAGCCCGCCCACGACCGCATCGCCGTAGCGCGCGCCATTGCCCGCCGCAACTTCTTGGGCGAAGCGCGCCACATCCCCCCCTGTCGAAAAATGCCGCCCCGCCGCGCGCAGCACCACGGCGCGGGGCTGTCCCAAAGTGTCCAGCGCGGCATGCAGACCCACCAGCAAGCTGTCATCAAGCGCGTTGCAGCGGTCGGGGCGGTTCAGTGTCAGCGTGGCAATGCCCGCATCATGGGTCAGTGTTACCGCACTCATGGCCGCAGACCGTTTTCCAGCATGTCGAACACTTCGGCCACGACTTCATCGGCGTCGGCCCCTGTCAGCCCGAAACGTTCGCCCAGTGTCACCGCCATGCCCATCAAGGCCCATGCGCGGATTTCGGCATTTCCGGGCCGGATTTCGCCTTCGCGCGCAGCGGCGGCCAGATTGTTCGCATATCCGCGCGCAAAGGATTTGAAGTAGCTGTTATAGCTGTCGGGATCGACAAAACGCGCCTCTTCGACAATGTTATAAAGCGTCGGTCGGGTGGCTGCGATGTCAAGAAAGGCGCGCAAACCCAGACGTTCGGCCCCAAGGCGGTCAGGCGCGCTGGCCACTGCGTCCGACAGGGTTTTGCGGGTGAACCGCCCCATTTCGGCGACAAGTTCGCGAAATACATGCTCTTTGCTGTCAAAATAGATATAGAATGTGCCCTGCGCGATGCCTGCTGCGCGGGTGATGTCATTGATGGACGCGGCCGCATACCCTTGCGCGCCAATCTCGGATTCAGCGGCGCGCAGGATCGCCTCGCGGGTTTCGCGGCCACGGCGGGTGCGGGGAATACGGGTGGCGGCAGGTTTTTCCATCAGCAACGACTTTCGGGGTTCAGGGCAAATTGCGCGATTTCGGCGCAGGTGGTATCAGGCTGTTCCAGAAGCGGCGAATGGCCCGCTTGCGGTATAACCGAAAATGCCCCGCGCGGTGCGGAGTCTGCAAGCCAATGCGCAGTTTCCTGCGGGTAGGCGCGACTGTCAGCGCCGTGAATGGCCAGCAGCGGCACAGGCAGGCCGCGGATGGTGTCGCGGCAATCACATGCAACAAGGCTGTCCCAGAACCCTGCCATAAGCTGCGGGTCTTGCGCGGATATGCGCGCACTGGCCTGCGCGATGGTCAGACCGGCGGCACCCTGAGGGCCTGCAAACATGCTGCGCGCAATGACATTTGCAGCGCTGGCCCAGTCATCGCGGAACCATTGCCCCTTGGCGCGGGCCTGTTGCGCGGTCTGGCCATGCAAGCCCAGCGACCAGTCCCCGCCATTCAGGGGTCGGGGACTCATATCCAGGCTGATCATTGCGCCGATGCGCGCCCCGCCGCCATGCCGCAAATGGGACCAGCCCACCAATGCGCCCAGCGACCAGCCTATCAGTGTGACATTGCGCAGATCTTCGGCTTGCAACAGATCCGCCAGCATTTCCGTGGCCCCGTGCACATCGGGGGCATACCCTTCGGTGCGGCCATGGCCGGGCAGGTCGGGCGCGATGCAGCTGAACCTGTCACCCAGACGCCGGAAGGCATCGGCGAAGATGTCCCCCGCCATTGTCCAGCCATGCAGGAATACCAGCGCAGGACCGCAGCCATGGCGGTGCACATGGATATAGCGCGCGGGGGACCGCGTCATGCCTTGCCCCGCAACCGCCCCACAACCCCGCTGGGAAAGAAATAGACCGACAGAATGAACAATATGCCCAGCCACATCAACCAGCGGTCCGGGTTTAGCAGGTCCGGCACAAGTGGCAGGAACGATGTTGCATCCGATGCGCCGCCCATCCAGTCCTTCAGGTAATTCTGCGCCAGCACAAACACAACGGTGCCGATGACTGCGCCATACATCGTGCCCATTCCGCCGATGACCACGATCAGCAAAATATCCAGCATGATTTCCACACCAAGGGTCGTGGCCGGCCCGACATAGCGCAACCAGATTGCGAAGACCGCCCCTGCCAGCGCCGCGACCGCCGCCGACAGCACCGTGGCCATCGCACGATAATAGACAACGCGGTAGCCGATTGCCTCGGCGCGGAAGGCATTTTCGCGGATCGCTTGCAAAACGCGCCCGAACGGGGAATTCACAACGCGCAGCAACACCAGAAACATGATAAGGCATGAAAAGAACACAAGGTAGTAGTTCAGGTGCCGCCCGGTAATGCGCAGCCCCATTACCGGTTCATCAAACGGGCGGAACGCAGGTGTCAACTCGCGGGGTATGCGAATATTCATGCCATCCTCGCCGCCCGTTATGCCCGAAAGCTGGCTGACCAGAACGCCCACCGCCGACGCGATGGCCAGTGTGATCATGGCAAAGAAAATCGCGCGCACCCGCAATGAAAACAGCGCAATACCCAATGCGAACACGGCAGCAAGGGCCGTGCCCGCAACCGTTCCCGTGATCAGCGCATCATAGCCGGTGCCCATGCGCTGCGTGGCAATGGCCACCCCATAAGCCCCCATGCCAAAAAACATGGTATGCGCAAAACTGACAATCCCCGCATAGCCCAGCAACAGATCATAGCTGGCCACCAGCACAATGAAAATGCAGATGCGGGCCGCCGTTTCCAGACTGCGCGTGCCGGGAAACAGGAATGGCGCAAAGGCAAGCGTGACAAGAATAACCAGCAACAGCGCGGCCAGAACGCGGCTTTGCGGATGGTCGCCGGACAGGAAAAGCCGTATCATCTGTTATCCCCTTACTTCGCCTTGATCACGGGCATCATGCCCTGTGGCCGCCACATCAGGATCGCGACCATCAGTGCGATGTTTGAAATCAGCGCCAGTTTGGGTTCCAGAAAGGCCGTATAATTCTGCATCAACCCCACCAGAAGCGCGCCGATAAAGCACCCTTCGACCGAACCGAGCCCGCCTATGATGACCACGATGAACACAAGGATCATGATTTCCATGCCCATATGTGCAGTGATCATTTCCTGATACAGCGCCCACATAACGCCGCCCAAACCCGCTAGCGCCGAACCGGCCACAAACACCAGCACGAACACGCGGCGAATGTGATAGCCCATCGCCTGCACCATTTCGGGGTTTTCCACCCCTGCACGCACAATCAGCCCCAGTTTGGTGTTGCGCAGGACTGCGCGCATGATCACGAACAGCACCAACCCCAGCCCCACGGCGACAAGCCGGTATTTTTCCAGCGTGGCTCCGAATACGGTCACCGACCCTTTCAGCATTTCGGGCCGCCCGATAAATATTTCCTCGCCGCCCCAGATCACATGGATCAGTTGTTCGGCCACGATCAGGCCGCCCATTGTCACCAGAATCTGTTTCAGATGGCTGCCATAGACCGGACGCACAATAATGCGTTCAAACCCAAGGCCCAGAACACCGGTCACGGCCATGGCCGCAAGCATTGCGGCCCCGACCGCCAGCAGGTTCAGCAAAAGCGAGGGCGCACCCGTCATGCCCGACAGCACCAGCAGCACACTTACGCCCACAAATGCGCCAAAGGACACAAACGCCCCGTGGCCAAAGTTGATGACATCCATAAGCCCGAAAACCAGCGTCATCCCTGATGCGATGACGAAGATCATCATGCCCATAGCAAGCCCGGAAACTGTCAGCGTCAACCATGAGGATGGCGAGGAAATCATCAGATACCCCGCAAGAACCAGTGCGGGCACAAGCAAGACCGGAAGCCATGGTTGCAGCCGTTCCGACAACGACAGGCGCGCCATTTTAGGGGCATGTTCGGGCGCGTGTTCGGTTGAAAGTGTCATGCGACCTCCATTTTCAGGCCCATAAGGCGTTCTTGCAAAGCGGCATCTGCGGCCAGTTCTGCCATTGCGCCGGTCCAGACAATCCGGCCTTCATCCATGACGGCGGCATGGTCGCCCAATGCGCGCGCCAGCGAGAAGTTCTGCTCTACCATCAGGATCGAGGCGCCATCGCTTTTCAGGTCTTTCAGCGCGCGCGCCATGGTGGACACAATCGCAGGGGCCAGCCCCTTGGACGGCTCGTCAATCAGATAAAGCCCGCGCTTTTCAATGACCGCCCGTGCGATGGCCAGCATTTGTTTCTGCCCACCCGACAGGTTGCCTGCGGGCATTTTCCAGAAGGTGGACAATGCGGGGAACGCGCGGAATACCCAATCCAGCCTGTCGCGCCGGATAGGGCCGGAAATTGCAGCAAGGATCAGGTTTTCCTCAACCGTCAGATCGGCGAAAATACCCATATCTTCGGGGACAAACCCGATGCCGCGCTGTGCGATCTGCGGGGGGGCAAGCCCTGCAATGTCGGTGCCGTCGAAATGAATGCTGCCTGCGCGCGGCCGCCAAAGCCCCATGATGGACCGCAGGGTTGTGGTTTTCCCCGCGCCATTGCGCCCCAGCAGCATGGTCACCTGCCCACGCGGCACTGTCAGGTCGACACCATGCAGGATGTGATATTGTGCGATGTCGGTTTTGACACCCGACAGTTGCAGGATTGGATCAGACATCGGTAAGTTCCTTGCCCATATAGGCTTCTTGCACGACAGCGGAGGACATGACCGTTTCAGGCGCGCCATCCGCAACAAGTTCGCCGTTATGCAGCACGATAATGCGGTCAGCCAAGCTGCGGATAACATCCATCTTGTGTTCAACCAGCAAAACCGTCGCTGTCGTGTCGCGCTTGATTTCGGCAATCAGATCCAGAATGACCGGCGCTTCATCGACGGACATGCCTGCGGTCGGTTCGTCGAACATAAACACCTTCGGCTTCATCGCGATCAGTGTTGCAACTTCCAGCTTGCGCTGGTCGCCATGGGGCAGGGCCGCAACGGTCTGCTGTGCCAGATGCGACAGACGCACGCGCTGCAACACCGCCTGCGCCTCGTCTATCAGTTCATGGTGGCTGAAGGCTGTTGTCCAGATGTTGAAGCCGCGGTTCCTGCGGGCCTGAACCACCAGACGCACATTTTCCAGCACGGTCAGTTTCGGGAACAGATTGGTCAGCTGGAACGCCCGCCCCAGCCCGTTTGCCGTGCGCGCCGACACTGTCATGGTGGTGATGTCGGCCCCACCCAGCAGGACACGGCCCGCGGAGGCGGCAATCTGCCCCGAGATAAGGTTGAAATAGGTTGTCTTGCCTGCGCCGTTGGGGCCGACAATGGCTGTCAGCTCGCCCGCGCGAAACGCACAGCTGACCTGATCGACAGCAACATGCCCGCCAAAGCGCACAGTCAGATCGCGGGTTTCAAGGGATGGTTCACTCATCAGGGCCGCCTTGGGGTTGGGGACACAGGTGCCGCGCCACATTCGGGCGGGCATGGCGGGTTCGGGCGCGCGCATCAGCCGCGCCCGAACCCGTGTCGATGTCGCGTCAGCGTTGGTTGCGAACGGGAATGTCCATGTCGTCAATGCCCAGCACCCGCACCAGTTCGGGAATGCCCCAAGCCACGTCATCTTCGACACGAATGCGGAAATGATACATTTCCTGCATTGCCTGATGGTCCTGCGCGCGGAATTGCATGGTGCCTTTGGGGGTTTCCCATTCCATTCCGGCCATTGCTTCAATCAATGCCTCGGAATCATCGGCGCCACCGGCGTTGCGGATCGCCTCGACGACGGCCAGACCCGCGGTCATGCCACCGGCGGTGAAGAAATCCGGCGGGGTGCCGTAGCGTTCGAAATGCTGTTCCACCAACCAGTCATTTACGGGGTTTTGCGGGATCTCGTAGTAGTAGTACGTTGCCCCTTCCATACCCGGCAGGTCGCGATATGCGCCCATTGCGGGCAGAATATTGCCGCCCGTCGCAATTTCGATCCCGTGGCGGGACGGGTCCATGGCCTGAATCCGGCCAATGGGGTTATTGCCCCCTGCCCAGATCACGAACAGCCGCTTTTCGCCGTCATGTTGCGCCAATGCATTGAAAATACGTTCTGCGGCGGCGGTGAAATCGGTTGTATCTGTGGGGACATATTCTTCATGGACCAGCTGCGCGGGCGTGTCGGCCAATGCCTCGCGGAAGGCGGCAACGCCATCGCGCCCGAACGCGTAATCTTGCGCCAATGTCGCAATCATCACGTTTTCACGCCCCAGTGCGACCGCGTTGGAAATGGCATCCTGACTGGAATTGCGCCCGGTGCGGAAGATGTAGCGGTTCCAGTCGCTGCCGGTAATGCTGTCGGCCACCGCAGGCTCAACGATCAGCACGCGCTCGAATTCCTCGGCGACGGGCAACATGGCCAGTGCAACGCCGGAACTGGTCGGGCCGACGGCGATATGGGCATCATCATCGCCGAACGCTTCGGCAAGCAGGGCGCGACCCAGATCAGGGCGCAACTGGCTGTCTTTTTCGATAACGACAAGCGGCTGGCCGTCAATCTCCATTGTGCCGCCAGTGGCGTATTCAAGGCCCATCATCAGCCCCACCTGACTTTGCGCGGCATAGGCTTCCAATGCGCCGGTGCGGTCGTAAATATGGGCGATGCGGATTTCCGCAAATGCTGGCGCGGACCAGCCCAACAGGGCCGTCACAAGGACGGCAGATTTAAGTGACATGATTTCCTCCCTCAAAACATGACATATGGTTCATGTTTCATTTTTGTTAGGTGAAGGGGTGATTCGTGTCAAGAATTTTGCGTACATCCACGTTGTTTCAAAAAGGCTATGGCGCGCCGCCCGTGTGGGACAACGTCACTGAATCACCATTCAAACCGGCGGGCCAACACATCGATGACCCTGTCAGGTGCGACAAACGCTTTGTTGATGCCATCTGCGGCATAGGCTGATGCGCCCCTTGACGGCCCGCTGACCAAAGGCAGCGCCGCCCACACATTGGCCAGACAATTGCCCAGTTGCAGCACGGGGGTGTCGCGTTCGTAAAAGCCGCAATTGTGCATCAGGAAACGCGCAAGGTAGGTCTGCACTTCGGCGTCAAAAACAAGCGTTTCGGAAATGCCGTGCCGTTCAACAAGGTCGCGCAAGGTCAGGTAGATGAACTGGTAGCGCCCTACAGCAGAAGAAATCGTGCCCTGTGCGCGGATCTGGCGCTGATAGTCCAGCACTTCGGCCATGGTCATTTCAGTCAGTGGGCGCTCTGGCAATACCGGCGCGAAATCCGACACTGTGTCAAACCCGCGCGGCGCTTCCAGATTACCCATCAGGTTCAGAAACCCCACATCATTGGCTGCAAAACTGGTCGTCGTTTCCGCATATGCGACAGGCGCGGTGAAGGCACCGGCAAGGCATATGGCAAGAAACGGATGCCGGATCAGACGCAAAATTCTTGCTGCAAGGGCCAAAACGACAATCCTGTTAAGTAATATTCAATTTTATGCAGGTAATTTTATCTGGTCAATCAGGTCCGGTGCTTTCGCTTTCCCATGCGGCAAATACTGCGATGCGACCAGCCCTGCGCAAGTTGGCATGTTTTCGGCCCGTTTCAACGGGCCTAGTTGTGTATCGAGGTGTTTGAATGCCAGCCAGCCATAGGTTTGCGCGTCTGAGTGTTCCGGGCGTTTTTGCGGTTTTCTTCTGTCTGATCTTTGGGGCGGGGGCGGCACAATCCGATATGTCACCGCCTGCCCTGCCCGACACGGTTCAGATTACACTGGCGGGCTACACACTGACCCCGGAACTGACGGATACCGGCGCACCGGTGCTCGATGACGATGGCGCGCCCGTTATGGTTCGTGTGCCACTGGATGAAAGTGTTGTCACCCCCGGCGACAGGGTGCTTTATGTCATCACACTCGACAACCCGACGGCTGATCCGGCGCTGAACTTGTCACTGGGCGCATCTGTGCCCGCTGAAGTGGTGCTTGACCCGTTCAGCTTTGACCCTGCGCAAGGCGTGCTTGTGCAATGGGCGGATGCGCAAACCCCCGATACGTTCATCCCGCTATTTGAAGAGATTGACGCCGAGCACGTCATGACAGCGGATCTGAATGCCTTGCGCGCGCTGCGACTGGCGCTGCCCGAACTGCCGCCGGCGACACAGATGCATGTCGAATACACCGTAACCCTGCGCTGACCCGCGCCACCGCTTCGCGTTTATGTCTAAGGAGTATACCTATATGGCCCTCAATCCTATCAAAGCATTTGGCGCGGGCGCGGTGCTGGCCATCGCATGGGCGGGCAGCGCATTGGCGCAGACCGAGCCGCAAGACCAGACGCAGGCCGGAACTGTTGTCAGCAACACTATTTCCCTGACATATGACGGGGCCGATAACGATGGCGATATTGTCAGCATCACATTGGACCCGCCCGCCCCGACCACATTTACCGTAGCGCGGAAAATCGACCTTTCGGTCACTGCCGAACAGGCCGGGGAAGAACTGACAGTAACCCCCGGTCAGACGGCGGCAACAACCGAATTTACACTGCGCAACCTTGGCAACCCGAATGTGGGCGGCGCGGCGCAGGACTTCAACATTAATGTAGCTGTTGCGGGGAATATTGGAAATGGCACAGCCCCGCTGACATATAGCGCGACCGCGACAACAACGGCGGGCCAGTACTATGTAACGGTAGGTGGGGATGTCTACGACACCGAGGCGGGCACACCTGTTGCATTGGCCTCTGGTGCGGAAAGCACCATCCGCATCATCGCGAATGTGCCGTCGGGCGCAACAGACGGGCTGGCGGATTTGTTCACAGTAACCGCCATCGCCATGGATTCCGGCGTCAAGGTGGTTGAATCGCGCAGCAGCGATCTGGACGATTTGAGTGTGGTCTTCGCCGATGCGGAATCCACCACAGTTCTGACGGGGCAGACCAATCCGATTGATCCCGCCCTGAATGGCGAAGTAGTGGCCCTGACGCGGTTGCTTGTGACGGCCCCTCAGCTAAGTGCGACAAAAACTGCTGTTGTGCTGGATGAAGGGCTGCCGGGCAGCAGTTTTACCTGCAACAGCGATGATGCCGCAACCGGGACCGGGCTGGTCGCCATTCCGGGGGCCTGTGTGGAATATACCATCACTGTGACAAATGCCGCAGGCGCAACAAGCCCCGCAAGCAATATCACCATCAAGGATGGGATTCCCGGCAATACCACGCATATCCGACAATTTGCGGATGATTTCGACACCGCCACCTATGATGCAGGCGACAATGAAGTGACAGCAACGCTTTCGACGCTTGCGGCGGACAGCAGTGCGTCGTTTCGCATCCGCGTGACTGTTGACTGATCCACACGCGCATGCGCGCCGCCATATTCATTTTGCGCATGTATTTTCGGTTTTCCAACCATTTTTGGATTATACCCGTTATGCGTTCGCTTTTCCTTCTTGCCGCGGGCCGCTTTGCGCGCGCCTGTCTGGCGGTCGGGCTGACGGCGGCACCGGCGCTGGCGCAAACGCCCATGGGAACCCTGGTGGTCAATACCGCGCAGGTCACATGGCAGGTGGACGGGGTTGAACAGGATGCGGCGTTGTTTCCCGAAGCGCGCTTCACCGTCGCGCGTGCGCCATCCGCCGGTGTTCTGACCGCGTGGGAACTGGACAAGGGACTGAGCGCCGGACCATTTTCCAACATCCTGTTCCCTGCCGGTGATTACCGCATCAATCCTTTCGTTGCGTTGCCTGAACCGGTCGACCGGTCAACCCTGACCGGTGATCCGACCCCCGTTGACCGCAGCAATCCGCTGCGTGTGTTCGCGACAACAAATATCCGCATGGGTGTGCCCGTCTTCTTCACGCTTGAAGATGCGGGCCTGAACCTTGATCCCGCGCAGGTGGAAACCGTGAATGTCACACTTTCGGACGCGTTGACCGGTGATAGCGAAGAATTGCGCTTTTACGAAACAGGCCCGGATACCGGGGTATTCAGCGCGTGGATCAACACCACCGATACCACATCCGTAAGCGGCGACGGGCAACTTGCGACACAAGAAACATCGGTCATCACCGCGCAATATCTGGAGGGGTCGAACACCCGCAACAATCTTGAAGTCACGGTCAATGTGGGCGGTGATCCGGTCAACCCCTATGGTCTGGTGTTTGACAGCCGGTCGGGCGCACCGCTTAGCGGCATTGAACTTACGCTGATCGACATGGCGACAGGCCAGCCCGCAGATGTTTTTGGCGAAGACATGGTTTCGGCATACCCCGCAACGCTTGTGTCCGGCGGGCAGGTCACGGACAGTTCTGGCCGCGTCTATGACTTCCAGCCCGGCGAATACCGCTTTCCCTATGTCGCGCCGGGCAGCTACCGGATTGCGATTACGCTATCGGATGTCGACACCCATACTGCGCCCAGCCAGCGCACGGATGCTGACATACAAGCAATTTCCGGCGCGCCGTTCGCCTTGGTCGCAGGGTCGCGGCTGGACCCGTTCGACGTGGAACCCGGCCCGCCCTTGCGCATCGACATTCCGATGGATGCGCGCGCAATGGCCCAGATTACGCGCACCGCATCGCATTCAGAAGCCACGATTGGCGAATTTATAGAATACACGGTCACAGTTACACCGTCTGATGGCAGCGCGTTGACGATATTCGACGGCCTGCCCAACGGGATTGTGTTCCTGCCCGGCACGCTGCTGGTGGACGGCAAGCGCGCGGCCCCGCAGGTGGCCAATGGCGGCAGGCGGCTGGTCTATGAATTGCCCGCACGCCCCGCAGGGCAGGCCATCACCATCACCTATGGCGCCCAAGTAGTGCCGCCCGCGCGGACAGGGGGTGTGTTGTCGTCCTTCAGCGAATTTGGAACTGCGGGCATGCACGGGCACAGGGCCAGGCATGCGTTGCGGGTGCGTGATGCACTGGGTCTTGATCAGGTTGCGATCCTTGGGCAGATCAGCGCGGGGGGCTGCGGGCCGGACACGACCGGGTATGACCTGTCGGGCATTCGGGTGCTTCTGGAAAACGGCGAATATGCGATCACCGACAGTGACGGGCGCTTCAGCTTTCGCGACATCTATCGCCGCCCGCGCGTTGTGCAGATGGATGTGACGACCCTGCCGCCCGGTGCTCGACCGGTGCTGTGCTATGCCTCGACGCGCAGTGCGGGCAGTGCAATTTCGCAATTTTTGGAACTGCGCCCCGGCATGATGGGGCGGGTGGAGTTCTATCTTGAATTCGACGACGAAGACGACGGAATTGCCGATGAACCGGCCACACCGGCAGGCGCGCAGATTTCGGCCTTGCAGCACTTCGATCAGGACTGGCTGAACCGCCATGCCGCGCGCCACGGTGCGGGGTTTCTTGCCCCCGTGAACGGGTATCTGCCGCGGTCTGAAGCGATTGACGTGGTTCACCTGCGCCCTGTCGGGGCACAGTCGGAACTTCTGGTGAATGATGGTCCTGTCCCCGGTATCCGGCGCGAACCCACAATCCGGTCCGCAGACGGGCGGTGGGAATTGGTGCGCCACCGCGCTGTGCGCATTGGCGAGGGGGGCAACGCGCTTTCGCTGGTCATCACGGACAGCAACGGGCAAGTGTTGCGCCGCCAGACACATGATGTGCTGTATGGGTTGCGGCCTGCGCAACTGAAGCTGTTGCGCGCCAGCAGCGTGCTGGAAAGCGACGGGCGCACCCAGCCGCAGATCATGATGCGGCTGACGGACAGTGCCGGAATTCCCATCCGTCCCGGAACCCAGGTGACTGTCATGGTAGAACGCCCGTTTGGGTTTGCGCCCACAGGGCCGGTGCGGCGCTCATCCCCCGCGTCTGAGCGTGCGCCGCAAAACAGGATCACTGCCACTGTGCAAGATGATGGCCGGATTACAGTGGCACTCGCCCCTGTTCTGGAAGGGGGCACGGCGCGGATCAGCATTCCCGCCAGCGGCCGCGACCTGAATTTGCGCGTGCCGATCTCAGTGGCCAACCGCCCTTGGGTGCTGGTCGGGCTGGCCGAAGGCACGCTGGCACATAAACGCGTGCGCGACCACATGCGCCGCGAGGGCGAAATTGGCAATGCCCTGTCCGGCAGGGTTGCGCTCTTTGCCGAAGGGGTGATCCGGGGCGAATGGTTGCTGACGCTGCGCTATGACAGCGCGCAGGATCGCGACGCTTTCTACGGCATTGATCCTGATGCCGATTACATTGTTTATGGCGACCGCTCCACTCAGGGCAATGCCGCCCAAAGCCGCTTTCCGCTGTATCTGCGCCTGCGCCGCGAAGGTGCGGAATTCCTGATTGGTGATTTCAACACCAACCTGAATGCGGGCGGCATTTCCATAAACCAGCAGGTCACCGGCGCCCGCGCCGTGTTTGAAGATGATGACTGGCGGGTCATGGCCTTCATAGCCCCCCTTTCAAACCGGCTGGTCGAGGACCGTATTGCGCTGAACGGCACGGTCGGGCCATATCAGCTTAGCCAGTCCGATATTGTCCCGCATTCGCATACACTGCGCCTTGTCACCGTGTCGCGCAGGGATGCATCCGAAGAACTTAGCAGCCGCACATTGGTGGCAGGGCTGGATTACATTGTCAGCTATACCACTGGCCGTGTGTTTCTGCGCAGACCCATTCCCGCCTTCACACCGCAACTGGATCGCAATATTCTGGTGGCGGAGTATGAGGTGGATCAGGATCTGCGCAACAGTCTGGTCGCAGGCATCCGCGCCGAGGGGGAACCAAGCCCGCATCTGCGCATAGGGGCCACGGCTGTTCATGCGCGCCGCGTCGAAGGGCGGGATCTGTCGATCACGCTTGGCGGGTTTGATGTCAGCTATCAGGCGACAGATGCGCTGACACTTGGCGCAGAAGTGCTGTTTGCGCGGCGCAATTTCGCCACTTATAGTGACACGGGCCTGCGCACCGAACTGCGCGCCGGGTATGAGGACGCGCGCACCCATATGGCCGCCTATCTGCGCCGCCAGCGCGGCCATGTTGCACTGACTGCATCTGATCGCAGTATAGACACCCTGATTGCGGGGCTAAGCCTGCGCCACCAGCTTTGGGCCGACCCTGACGCGCCATCGGAACGCTGGTTACTGGACGCACAGCTTCAGGCGGAAAATGACCGCGCCAACGCATCGCGCAGGCGTGATGGTGAACTATTGCTGACCCGCGAGCGCGAATACAAATCGCAATCAGTGGGTTTGCGTGGACTGCACAGCACAGATGCACAACGCCAGACCCGCGATTTGCGGCTGGTCTATCGCGGCACGGCCACATCCGAAGATGGCCGCCTGACACAGGCTTTGGGCAGCGAAGTCTCGCTTAGGCCCGATGGCGCGCATGGGGCTGACAAGCTGGATATGAGTTTCGGGTATGCGCTGTCTGATCGTTGGACCGTCTTTGGCACATTCGAGGTGGAAAGCGCGCGCCAGACCGGAATTGACGCGCGGCGCGTCACCTTCGGGGCCGAATTCACCCCCGAACAGGGGCGCAGCTACCGCACGGCCCTGTCGTGGGCAGGGGGCGGCGATCGGCGCGGACAAGCGCTGTTTGTTGGTGCAGATCACGACTATACGCTGCGCGACGGGCTGACCGCCTATCTGGGTGGCGATATACAGTGGGATCTGGGCGCTGCGGGCGTGCCGATGGGACAATCCATTGGCAGCCCCTATATCACAGAGAGTTTTGTGGCGATGCGTGCGGGCCTGCGCCGCGAGGAAGAAAGCTGGGGCGCGGGGCTGGATGCGGAATGGCGCCGCACCCGCCGCACCCACACCGGCAATCTGCGTTTGCGCATGGATGGCGAGTTGTCCGAAAACTGGACCGCCGGCGCAGAGGTGTTTCTGGGCCTGACACGCAATTCCGGTGAACGGTGGCGCCACGATCTGAAGGTTCAGGCCAGCGCCGCCCATCGCGCTGGCCCGCGCGACCCGATTACCTTGTTGCAAGGCGAAGTGCGCCAACGCGATCAGGGCGGAATTGCAAGCCTTACCGCTATCGCGTCAGTCTATCATTCACGGTATCTGTCGGATACGGAATTTCTGAACCTGCGCTACGGGCTGAAATATGATCAGGCGCGCTTGCGCACCGGCAAGGTGCGGGACGTGCTGAACCTTGTGGGTGCGGAATATCGCCGCGACATGACCGACAAACTCGATATCGGGTTGCATGGCACCATGATGCATGCCGCGCGCACCGGGCGCATGTCCAGCAGCTTTGGTGTGTCGATCGGGCTGACACCATTTGACAATGGCTGGCTGTCGCTGGGCTATAATTTCAAAGGCTTCCATGACCCCGACTTCTCGGCCCTGGGCCATACTGATCGCGGCCCTTTCATCCAGTTCCGTCTGAAATTCGACGC
>JAFIEO010000006.1 GCA_020832445.1 Paracoccaceae bacterium | reverse complement strand
TTGAAGAAGGCGCGGAAGTGCTGACCGGCGGGGCCTCGGCCAGGATGGAGGGCGATCTGGCGGGCGGTTTCTACATCGAGCCGACGATCCTGAAAGGTCATAACAAGATGCGCGTGTTTCAGGAAGAAATCTTCGGCCCTGTCGTGTCGGTAACGACCTTCAAGACCGATGAGGAAGCCTTGGCCATCGCCAATGACACGATGTATGGCCTTGGTGCTGGCGTCTGGACGCGTGACGGGACGCGCGCTTACCGCTTTGGCCGCGCGATTGAAGCCGGGCGCGTCTGGGTGAACAACTATCACGCCTATCCTGCCCATGCGGCTTTCGGCGGCTACAAGCAGTCCGGCATCGGGCGCGAGACGCACAAGATGATGCTGGACCACTACCAGCAGACCAAGAACATGCTGGTCAGCTACAACCCGAACAAACTGGGCTTCTTCTGACGCCTGACATGATTTTTGGCTCCGCTCGCGCACCACGGGCGGGGCTTGCACAGACTCCGGGTCGACGCTCTAGAGCGTTTCAGTTTTAGACGGAAGCGTAGCCTGCGTTCTTGAGGTAGTTGGCGCACTCGTCGGCGGTGAAGCGGTTGAGGATCGTTCCGACGGAACGCCAGAGCGTATCGCGCGAGCGGGGTGCTACGTTTCGTATCCAGTGTTTGAGCTTGGCGAATGCCTGTTCGATCGGGTTCAGATCCGGGCTGCATGGCGGCAGAAACAGAAGGTGCGCACCGGCGGCGCGGATCGCCTGCCGCACAGCCAGACTTTTGTGACTGCCGAGATTGTCCATCACGACCACATCGCCAGGGCGCAGGGTCGGCACCAGAACCCGTTCAACATAGGCCCGGAAGATGTCGCCATTCACGGGACCGTCGAAGACCCACAGGGCGTCGATCCGGTCATGGCGCAGGGCAGCGATGAAAGTGGAGGTGTTCCAATGCCCGAAGGGAGCCGCGCCGGGCAGGCGTTCGCCTTTGGGTGCCCATCCCCCGCAGGGGTGCCATGTTTGTCTTTACCCAGGTCTCATCAATGAAGACCAGCCGCGTCGGATCAATGCGCCCCTGATGGCGCTGCCATCTGTCGCGGCGGCGCTTCACGTCGGGGGGGTCGCGCTCGTCGGCGACCAATGTCTTTTTTTGAAACTGAACCCGCAGCCGCGCAGGAACCGCCAGACGGTGTCGTGGCTCACCGCAATCCCACGCTGGGCCAGCTTCTCTTGCAGCATCGCTAGCGTGATGTGCGGACAGGCCCGCACCTGATCCAGCAGCCACTCCCGGTGCGGTTCAAGAACCGGTCGCCGATACCCACCCATCTGCGCCGGGCTTACCGATCCGGTCTGCGCCTCCCGTTGCGTCCATTTCGCCACGCTCGATGGAGCGACCCCGGATTGCATCGCTGCGACAACACGTTCCCGAAGGTCGTCTGAATAGGGTTTCGTCATCCATGCTGGCCTCCTTCACCAGTATGGATCCTGAATCACATCATGCACAACTTGGGAATCCCATTTCGATTCAGAGAAAAGCTGAGACGCTCTAAAGCGTCCCGCCTTTAACCTGCGACATATCCAGCAGCCGTGAAGTAATTCCAGCACTCGTCGGGTGAGTATAGGTCGCAGATATCGGCAATTGCGTTGAAAATGTCCGTGAATGTGCGTGCTCCGATCCGGCGCAGGTGTGCTTTGAGCTTGGAGAATGCCATCTCGATGGGGTTGAGTTCGGGACTGTAGGGCGGCAAGAACAGGAACCAGCATCCTGCCTTGCGCATCACCTTTTCCGCTTCGGCATTTTTGTGGGTGGCGAGATTATCCAGAATGACCGCGGTCCCGGGTGAGAGTTCCGGCACCAGCACCTTTTCAACGTAAGCGGCGAAGGCCGCGCCATCCATGGCCCCTTTGATCACCCAGGGGGCGATCATCGCATCCGCACTCAGCCCAGCGATGAAGGTCTGAGTGCCCCATGAGCCAAACGGAGCGTCCATGATCAGGCGGCTTCCGCAAGGGGCCCATCCCCGCTGCCGCGTCAGGTTTGTCTTCACCGATGTTTCGTCAATAAAGACAACGCGGTCCGGGTGCTTTGATACAGCAGGAATGCGGTGCCTGAACCAGTCCTCGCGCTGTCGCTTTACCTTGGCACGACGGCGTTCGGTGGCCACCAATGACTTTTTTATATGTGTAGCCAAGCTTGTGGAGAAACTTACCAATGGCATTGGGTTGCGCCCAAACCTGCGTTGCGTCAAAAAGGGCTGCACTCAGCTCAGGCATCGTGATGTCACCATCCTGCGCAGTGATTTCGGCAAAGAAATCTCGATGCGGGTCCAGTTTGCCCCGGCCTTTTGGTCGGCCCTGCCGAGCTGCTTCCGCCCGGCCCGTCCGCCGGATCGCAAGAGCCCATCGCGCTCCTGTGGCAAGCTTCAGGCGCAATGCCGCCGCACGCCCGCTTAACCCTTCCTAATGTATCGTTGAAACCGCGCCCGAAGCGCTTCTGGCAAAGGTGCTGACATGATCCATCCTCCCAAACAGGATGAATCACAAATTCACACACGTGCAAAGCCCCGCGATTCAGGTTTCAGGCGGGACGCTTTAGGTGGCCAAAGTGAAGATATCGATGGATGGCAACGGCGGCTGGATCGACGATCGCATGATCGAGCGCCTTTGGCGGTCGCTGAACCAA
The DNA here is from genome assembly GCA_020832445.1 of Paracoccaceae bacterium. Classification (GTDB taxonomy): domain Bacteria; phylum Pseudomonadota; class Alphaproteobacteria; order Rhodobacterales; family Rhodobacteraceae; genus Roseinatronobacter. The sequence goes on along the minus strand of JAFIEO010000006.1, from coordinate 4,329 downwards.
TGGTCCGCGAAGTGAAATACGAATGCGTCTATCTACGCGCCTTCGAGACTGGCTCACAGGCTAGAGGCGACATTGGAAAATGGCCGGCCTATTACAATGCCGAGCGGCACCACTCGACCCGCGGTATCTTGACCGAGGATGAGGTCCATACCAACCAAACCCATGAGAATGACAGCCTGAGAAAAAACCCTGACCCACCTGAACTGGGCTACAATCTGGTCGAAAAAGCAGGACCACTTCTACTTTCGTTGCGTATCGCGGCAGGTTGAAATGCGCTAGGACTCAAGTTCCGTCACTTGCAAATGGAGGAAATGCAATGAGCTGGACGACCCCCGAAATCAAGGAAATCGCCTGCGGGATGGAAATCAACATGTATGGTCCGGCTGATGATGATCGCCGGGATGACGACGGTCTGTTCTGATCTCGACACGGCATTTCATGGAAATCTGTATCATGGGTGCCGGCGCAGGAGGGGGCTTGCCGCAATGGAATTGCGGATGCCCCCTCTGCGCAGCGGCCCGCGCGGGAAAGATTGCGTCCATGACGCAATCTTCCATCGCCCTGTCCGGGGATGGACAGTCTTGGACTGTGGTGAATGCCTCGCCGGATATCCGCGTCCAGCTAGCGGCGACGCAGAAACTGCACCCACAATCGCTGCGTGGATCACCCATCAAGGCCGTTATCCTTACGAATGCGGACCTCGACCATATCGCGGGCTTACTGACGCTGCGCGAAAAGACGCCCTTCGTGATCTTCGCGACACAGGCAATTCTGGATGTGATCGCCGCCAATTCGGTCTTTGCAGCGCTCGACCTAACGCTGGTGCGGTTCACGCCGATGCAGCTGGATGTCCCGATCACACCAGTTCCGGAGCTTGAAATCACACCCTATGCCGTGCCCGGCAAGGTCGCGCTGTTTCTTGAAACCGATGATCTTGATCTTCAGGCCATGGGCGAACAGACCATCGCCCTGCGCATCGTCCAGGGCGGTCGCGTTGCACATTACATTCCGGGATGCGCCACCGTGCCCGATTGGCTGGTGGACAAGCTGTCAGACGCTGATCTGTTGCTCTTTGACGGGACAGTGTTTCAGAACGATGACATGGCCCGTAGCGGGACGGGTCAGAAGACCGGCAGTCGCATGGGCCATATCGCGATGACTGGCCCCGAGGGCAGTCTGGCGCGACTGTCGCATCTGCCCGCGCGCAAGGTCTACACGCATATCAACAACACCAACCCTGTGCTGATGCCCGACAGCCCGGAGCGCGCGGAAGTCACGGCCGCAGGGTGGGATATCGCTCAGGACGGACAGGAGTATCAGCTGTGACCATCCATCTCGACCCGCCAGACCTGTTCGAAGCCCGGCTGCGCCAGATCGGCGCGGATCGGTATCATGACCGCCACCGTTTCCACGCGCGGCTGCATTCCGGCCAATGCACTGCCGATGAGGTCCGTGCATGGGTCATCAATCGCTGGTATTACCAGTCGCGTATTCCTCTAAAGGATGCGGCCTTCATGTCACGCTGCACGGACCCCGATTTGCGCCGCATCTGGCGTAGCCGGATCGAGGATCACGACGGCGGCGTGACTGAAGGCGGCGGGTTGCGGCGCTGGCTGAAACTGGCTGCCGCCGTGGGGCTCGACCCCGATTATGTGGCCTCCGGTGTGGGCGTGATGCCTGCCACGCGCTTCGCGGTTGATGCCTATGTCAGCTTCGTGCGCGACGCGCCGCTGATCGCGGCGATGGCCTCCAGCCTGACTGAGATGTTTGCGCCTGCCATTCATACCAACCGGATCGAGGGTCTGCTAGCGCACTACGATTTCGCCAATCCGGACTCTATCAGCTATTTCCGCCACCGCCTGAACGAGGCGCCGAAGGACGTGGATTTCACCCTGCGCTGGGTGATGGCCCATGCGCGCAGCCGTGCCGATCAGGATCTGGCCGCAGGGGCGCTGTGTTTCAAGACCGAAGTGCTCTGGGCGCAACTGGATGCGCTCTGGAACGGCTATGTCGAAGGCCATATCCCACCCGGTGCGTGGCAGCCGCATGAGGGGCTGGCATGAACGTGCCTGTCCTGCCCAGCGGTGTGCGTCTGCATGAGGATCGGGTGCGGAACTGCATAGTGTTGCTGGGGCCTGAACGCGCGCTGTTGCTTGATGCGTCGGGCACAGCGATCCTGAATGCTGTGGATGGTGTGCGCAGCATGGCGGAGATTGCGCAAGAGCTTGCGCAGCGGTTCGGTGCGCCACTGGACGCAGTGCGCACGGATGTCGAGGGCTTCTTGAAGGATCTTGCAGCACGGAGGCTTGTGGATATTGTCTGACATCCCCGCTCCCATAGCGATGCTGGCCGAGCTGACCCATCGCTGTCCGCTATCGTGCCCCTATTGCTCGAACCCTCTGGAAATGGTGCGCGGCGCACAGGAAATGCCGACCGAAATCTGGGCCGATGTCTTCGCGCAGGCCGCGCGGCTTGGTGTCTTGCAGCTGCACCTGTCGGGCGGAGAGCCTGCTGCGCGGCGCGATCTGCCCGAGTTGGTAGCGGATGCGCGCGCCGCGGGGCTCTATGTGAACCTGATCACCTCGGGCATCGGTCTGACCGCGGCGCGGCTTGATGCGTTGGAGGCGGCGGGGCTGGATCATGTGCAGCTGTCCCTGCAGGGCGTGCGCGCCAGCACCGCCGACAGGATCGGCGGCTACAAGGGCGGGTTCGACCGTAAGATGGATCTGGCGCGGCTGATCGCGGATCGGGGGCTAGCGCTGACGATCAATGCCGTGATGCACCGCACCAATCTTGATGATCTTCCGCGCATGATCGAAATGGCCCGCGATTTGGGCGCGCGCCGCATCGAGATCGCGTGCGTGCAATTCTACGGCTGGGCGCTGAAGAACCGCGCGGGTCTGCAACCCAGCCGCGCGCAGGTTGATCAGGCCAAGGCGATTGTTGCCGCTGCGCGGGCCGACTCGAATGGGCGACTCGTGATCGATTTCGTGCCGCCCGATTACTACGCTGATTATCCGAAGTCCTGCATGGGCGGGTGGGGCAGCACCGGGCTGAACATCGCCCCGGATGGCACAGTTCTGCCCTGTCATGCGGCCCAGACGCTAGAGCATTTGGAGTTCCAGAATGTGCAGCAGACAGCGCTTGCCGATATCTGGTATCGGGGCGCGGCCTTTAATGCCTATCGCGGCAATGCCTGGATGCCCGAGCCGTGCCAGTCTTGTCCGCGCAAGGCGCTTGATCATGGTGGCTGCCGCTGTCAGGCACTTGCGCTGACCGGGGATGCGGCTGCGACTGATCCCGTCTGCCGCAAATCACCTGATCGCGCCAAGGTGGATGCCTTGCTCGCCGAAGGTGAAACGGGCACGGATGCAGACTGGGTTTACCGCATGTCCCCGGTCTGAGCCGGACTGCGGCTTTGCGGGCGCGTCGCGATTGGCGCAGATTTGGCGCGACTTAAACGGCCAGAGTGGCGATCCGCTCCGCCGCCCCGTGGTGCGTCACATCAGGGCGTGTTTTATGGGGGGACAGGTGCTGCCCCTAAATATCCAATGCTCGCAACGGTGCAGAGCCAACTCTTGCACACCGGCGGCTGCAACCGTCGATATGAGGACTTGCTGCTTTTGCCATATGCTGCGAATGCAATATTGCAAAGCTACGGTCGGTTTCGTGCCGAGCTTATGAATTGCACGATCCATGCTGCACCGTGCCTGACCGTCCGCAAAGAGGCTGCCTGCTGCCGACTGCACTTGCAGCATCTCAACTCGGCCGACCGTCCGGTTTTGGGTAGATTGAGCATGGGCAAGCCCCGCGAGCGGGGCCGGGCTGCTGCGGCTTTGCCCTGAGCCTTGGGTGCACCTGCTCCCTGCCCCAGGGCGCGGCTTTGGCTCTCTCATCTTGAGCCGGCCCCTCGGCCCGCGGGGGCATGGTCGCATGCACGCCCAGGTCTCAGCCCTGCGGGGCTGCATCCCTCTTGCGTTTCAAAGTGCGCGGCGGCGCAGTGGCGAAGGCCCGGATCAGAAACCGCGCTGCCTTTCACGGCACCACGGCTTTGAGCTTTTCGATCAGGGCATCCAGGGCGTCCAGCCAGAGCGGCTCGATCTGACCGCGCAGTGATTGCGTGGCCATCATGGCGCCGGGGTCTTTGGCGCTCTCGGCAAGTTGCGCGAGGATGCGCTCGGGGACGGGCTTCAGGTGTCGTAACCCTGTTGAAATGAAATCACATCTACGATACGCGTCCTCTTCAAGAACGGGCCTTTTCAGCGTGAGTGCGCCAGCGGGTTTGGGGGTCGGAATACTGCTCACGCCAATGCATTCAAGCAACTGGTA
>JAFIEO010000060.1 GCA_020832445.1 Paracoccaceae bacterium | reverse complement strand
CGCCAGCGGTGGGCCGGGGTCTGCCGTTCCGACAATATAGGAATGCAGTTTATGCGGGCTGCATATCCTTACTTCAAAGGCTTGGCATGCCATCAGGTTATCGGCAGGCCGCGGGACGGCCCACCGATGGCGCGGCGGCCTGCGGCCTTTGCGCCGCGCCTTGGGGCTTTTGCGATGTCAGCAAAAGGCCAAAACGATCCGCGACCAGTGCCACGTCCACTTGACAAACCAACGCGCACAACGACAGGTGACCGCAGGGATATGCTGGCAACACCGCGATTCCACCCTTGCCGCAAACAAAAACCGCGCCCGAAGGCGCGGCTTTCAGTCAGCTAAAGTCGGGCAGGATTACTTGATCTTGCCTTCTTTGTATTCGACATGCTTGCGCACGACAGGGTCGTATTTGCGCGTTGTCATTTTCTCGGTCATGGTGCGGGCATTCTTTTTGGTCACATAGAAATGCCCGGTCCCCGCGGTCGAGTTCAGACGGATCTTGATGGTGGTCGGCTTCGCCATTTTTTACTCTCCTGAACCGGGACACGCGCCATGACAGCCCTGCGCCCGTGAATTCTGAAACTGCCTTCTACAAGGCTCCCGCCCCGTGTCAACCGGATTCCCGAAATATTCCGCCCCGAAATCCATGGTTTTCGCCTGCACGGCGGAAAACAAATGTGCGGATGGTCTGTAAGCCGGGTTCTGTTCAGGGGGCGGTTGCCCCCGTCGATGACCATTCATCTGCCCCTGCCCTTGCGGACAGGATCTAGCTGCCAACCCGGACTTCAGGCTGAAGCGGCCCTGCGTAGATATCCCGGAAGGATCATACCCGCGCGAAGTCCCTATTCGGCATTGCTCCCGGTGGGGCTTGCCATGCCAGTCCGGTTGCCCGTCCTGCGGTGGGCTTTTACCCCACCGTTTCACCCTTACCATGCGTGCATGGCGGTCTGTTCTCTGTGGCGCTTTCCCTCGGGTTGCCCCGGCCGGGCGTTACCCGGCACCGTCACTTCATGGAGCCCGGACTTTCCTCGCGCAGGGGCATGCGCCCCCGCACGCGGCCATCCGACCATCCGCACATGCCCCACATAGGCAAAGCGGGACTGCGCTGCAACTGCTACAATCGCACAGGCATATAAATGGTTCGGGCGCAGCCCCTTGTCGGCTGCGCCGCCCTGTTCTAAGCAAGATGTATGCAAACCAAGGGGGTATCATGCGCATTCTGGTAACCAATGACGACGGCATCAACGCCCCGGGCTTGCAGGTTCTGGAACAGATTGCACAAAATATCGCGGGACCGGATGGCGAAGTCTGGGTTGTTGCGCCTGCGTTTGAACAATCCGGCGTGGGCCATTGCATAAGCTACACACACCCGATGATGATCGCCAAGCTTGGCCCGCGCCGCTATGCCGCCGAAGGGTCCCCTGCCGATTGCGTGCTGGCGGGCCTTTATGACGTACTGCAAGGCGCGCGCCCCGATCTGGTGCTGTCAGGTGTTAACCGTGGCAATAACGCCGCCGAAAACGTCATGTATTCCGGCACGGTGGGGGGCGCCATGGAAGCGGCCCTGCAAGGACTGCCTGCAATTGCATTATCGCAATATATGGGCCCGCTGACCGAAGACCTGCCATCCATTTTTGACAGCGCCGCAGGCCATGGGCAGGCCGTGATCGAACGCCTGATCAAAGAGGCCCCATGGGACAAGGGCGACTACCGGCTGTTTTACAACGTGAACTTCCCCCCTGTTGCAACCGGCGATGTGAAGGGGCTGCGCGTGACCCCGCAAGGCTACCGCCGGGACACGTTTTTCGGGGTGAAGCCGCATATCTCGCCGTCGGGGCGGAAATTTCTGTGGGTGACCGGCGGGCCACAGCACCAGCCGACAGCGCCGGGAACCGATGCGGCGGTCAATCTGGACGGCTATATTTCGGTCACGCCCATGCGCGCCGATCTGACGGCACATGATGCCCTGAGCGATGTGAAAAAGGCACTTGAATGACGCAAGGTGACGACGATCTGAGCGAGCAGCGCATGCGCTTTATCTACACGATCCGGTCGCGCGGGGTGACGGATGCGCGCGTGCTGTCGGCGATGGAACGGATAGACCGGCGCGCCTTTGTCACCGGCATATTCAGCGACCGCGCCTATGAAGACATGCCCTTGCCGATTGCCTGCGGGCAAACCATCAGCCAGCCGTCAGTTGTGGCGCTGATGACCGAAGCCTTGCAGGTCAGCCCCCGCGACAAGGTGCTGGAAGTGGGCACCGGATCGGGCTATCAGGCTGCCATCCTGTCCCAGCTTGCGCGCCGTGTCTACACGGTTGAACGTCACCGCACACTGGCGCAAGTGGCACAGCGCGTGTTCAACGATCTGGGGTTGCACAATATAACAAGCATGGTGTCGGACGGGTCATATGGTTTGCCCGAACAGGCCCCGTTTGATCGCATCATCGTGACTGCTGCGGCAGAAGACCCGCCCGGCCCGCTCTTGGCGCAGTTGAAGATCGGGGGTATCATGGTTGTGCCGGTAGGTCAGTCAGATACAGTGCAAAGCCTGATCCGCGTAATCCGGCATGATGATGGTTTTGAGTATGAGGAAATGCGCGCAGTGCGTTTTGTGCCCCTTCTGGAAGGTCTGGGGCACTAGAAGATAACATAACGGTTGCGGCGGGACAAAAGATCCGCCCGCGCCATTGCGCGACACAGCAGAGGTGACAGGAAAATGCATCTGAAACGCCAGGTGACACTATTAAGCAGCGCAGCCCTTCTAGCGCTTGCTGCCTGCGAAGGCTTCGACCCCGACCTGCGCCCTTCAACCGCAGGTTTCACCACGGCAGATGCGGCACGCGAGATCACGGGCCAACGCCCAAGGCCGGATTCACGCGGCGTTATCGCATATCCCGACTATCAGGTTGTTGTCGCACGCAGCGGTGACACGGTCGCCACCGTTGCAAACCGGATTGGCATGTCAGAAAACGAGTTGGCAAGTTTCAATGCATTGACGCCAGAAACCAGATTGCGCTCTGGCGAAGTGCTGGCCCTGCCGCGCGGTTCAGATGCGTCCGGCGCCGCGCCACGCGCGGGCGATATCGAAATATCAACACTGGCAGACAGCGCCATCAGCCGCGCCGAAACCGGACAGGACACCAGCCCGCGCGCACCCGCCCCGACCCAACCCGCAGAAGAGCAGCCCACACGCCATGTCGTTCAGCGCGGCGAAACCGCGTTTATCATTGCGCGTCTGTATAATGTGACGCCGCGCGCGCTTGCAGACTGGAACGGGCTGGACCCTGAAATGCGTGTGCGTGAAGGACAGACATTGCTGATCCCTGTGGGGCGCCAGCAGGACACACAGCAGGCGGCGGCAGCAGCACCGCCCCCCGAACCCCAGACCACCACCGCGCCGGGCAGCGCCAGCCCTGCCCCGCCGCCCCCCAGCGCATCAACGCCGCTGCCTGAACCCGTGCCGTCGGCAGATCAGGCACAGGAAGAAGCACGCGCCGCAACACCGCCTGCGGCCGACCTGTCGCAGGAACGCACCGAAGCATCGCGCACAACCTTCGTCATGCCTGTAGACGGACGCATCATCCGCGCCTATTCGCCGGGCCGCAACGAAGGGATCGGCATTGCCGCAAGCGCAGGAACGAATGTGCGCGCCGCCGCCGCCGGAACGGTTGCGGCAATCACGCGCACGACCGGCAATGTCAATATCATGGTGATCCGCCATGATGACGGGCTGCTGACCGTCTATGCCAATATCGACAGCCTTAGCGTGGCCAAGGATGCACGCGTGTCGCAGGGGCAAAACATCGGCAAGGTCGCGGCAGGCGATCCCAGCTTTGTGCATTTCGAAGTGCGGCGCGGACAGGAAAGCGTCGATCCGATGCGCTATTTGCAATAGCCGCGTTCGCCAACGGGTCCAAAGGGCAAGCCCGTCAGGGGTGCCCTTTGGACCCGTTGCGCGCGAATGCATGGATCACGTCAGGGCTAGAGCATGTTGCTCAAAAGTGGGAACCGGTTTTGAGCTTCTCGAACATGCGAAATTAATAAGTTAGAGCATATCTTGTGAATGCGAATGAACGGGATATGCTCTAATCACCACCATGCGGCCCGAATTGCCGCATGAACTTGGCATCAATACGGTCTTTCAACCGCCACAGCCACCGCCCTTCCAGCGGCAACCCCCATTTGTCGGCCAGCGCCGTCTTGTCACCAAGCGACACAAGTTTCAGATAATCCCGCTGTGGCTGGTATGCCCGCTGCGGCCCCGTGCCCAGTGCCGCGCGCAGGTTGGCCAGCAGAAACGGTGCCTGCCGCACCGCAAAAACACCTGCTTTCGGACGGGGGGCATGTGTCATATGGGCACAATCACCCACGGCGAATATCCGGTCATCCGACAACGTGCGCAAATGGCGGTCCACCTTGATGAACCCGCGTTCAAGCGCCAGTCCGGTCGTGTGTAGCCAGTCTTGCGGGCGCGTACCCGCCACGCCCACCACGAAGGACGCAGGTATGGTCTGCCCGTCTGCACAGCGCAGATGATCCGCCTCGATACCGGTAACCTCGGTATGCTCCAAAACCTCGATTCCGAAATGCGCAAGATGTGCCAGCAACCGCTTGCGGGCGAACCCGCCGATATTGGGCAAGGCACGCCCCCGGTCAATGACACGCAGCTTATGCGCACGCCCCTTCATCCTGAAAGCCATTGCCAGCGCCAGTTCCACACCGGCCACCCCTGCCCCCAGAACTGCAATATCGGGACGCAGCGCGCCCCCCTCGACACCGGCCAGCCAGTCCTGCCAACGCCGCGCATATCCACCAAGCGGCTTGGCCGAAACAGCATGCTCTGCATATCCGGGCAGTGCTGGCAGGTCAGATGTGATCCCGATATCCAATGCCGCAAAATCAAAGCGAATATCCCGAAACCCCGCGCCACCTATCAGCCCCGCCGCCCGGTCCAACCTGTCGACCTTGCCAAGAACCAGCGTACCACCCACCCTGTCGATCAGGTGTTGCAGATCGATGTCCAGATCCTCGCGTGTATAATGCCCTGCAATGAATCCCGGCAGCATACCGGTATAGGGGGCCTTGGGCGTGGGCGTGATCAGGGTGATCTGCGCATCCGGCAGCGGCATTTGTGCCAGTTGATGCAAGACCAATGCATGGGTATGCCCGCCGCCAATCAGCACAACTTCTGCGGGCTGCCGCTTTAAGCCGTTCATATCATGTCACTCTTCCAGTTCACCACGGCCACACTATGCCGTCCCCCTGCCAAACACGAGGCAGAAGTGACAATTATCCGTCACAAGGGTGCTATCAAGGTCTTGACGCTGATTCAGCACTGCACTAAACGCAACCCGTGCTTGGCGGAGTAGCTCAGTTGGTTAGAGCAGCGGAATCATAATCCGCGTGTCGGGGGTTCAAGTCCCTCCTCCGCTACCACCATAATCCCCTGAAACATATCAGCTTTCATCAGACCGCCCACAGACCCGCAGGGCGTGGTTTGCAGTTTGGTTTGCAAAACTCGTCCCAGATGCGTGCTTTTCGAGCTTGGAAATAGCCAGATCAGCCAGTCCCGAATCGCGGCTCAGGTAATGACTGTCGAGGATGGATTCGGCCTCTTTCAGCGCATGGCCTGTGATCGACGCGATTTCCGGAATGCTGCATCCTGCCTGCGCCAGCCGCGTAACGGCTGTGCCGCGCAGATCGTGAAACGTCAGACCGCCCAGATCCAGCTTCACCTTGCCCCATGACGTCCGAAACCCGTCGCTCGTCCACGGTGCCCCGCGCGAGTTGGTCAGGATCGTCAAACCTTTGCGCTGGGCCTTCGCGACCTCCAGCAGGGCGCGCAGCGGCTGCGCCACGGGAATGCTCACCCGCCTGCCGGTTTTGCTCTGGCGCAGCCGTATGCGCTGTCCGTCATAGGCAGCCCATGTCAGGCGCAAAAGATCGCCCTGACGCTGCCCCGTCCAAAGCGCGAGTTCCAGCGCAAGACACAGATGCGCGGGTGCTACTTTGCGGAATGCTTCCAGATCGTCCTCATTCCAGATCCGGTCCACGCGCGTGGCCCGGTATGTCTTGCTTGGCCGTTCCAGCGGGTTCGCGGGCGCATCGCCTCGATCAAATGCCCATGCGAGGATCAGGGCCAACACAGAAAGCGTGTAATCAGCCTGCCTGCGCGATGCAGTCGCCAGCCGGTCGCGCCAGCGCAGGAACTCGCCACGCGCGCGCCGGTCGGACAGGGCCACAATCGGGAAGGTCCCGAATTCCGTTTCAATCCGGCGGATATGCTTGATGTAGTCAATCTGCGTGCGCGGGGCCTTTTCTTTGAAATAGGGCGAGTGCTGATAGGCGTTCAGAATGGCCTGAAGCGTGCCATCATGCCCCGTATAGCGCTGCCTGTGCGCTGCCTCGTAGCTTGCAATAAACTCAGGGCTGCCTGGCACGCCCTCCAGCTTCGGTGCGCCCTTCCCCCGCCACGCATAGTAGTGGGTGACAACGGTCCCGTTCGCCAGCCGCTTGCGGACCTTATTGATACCCTTGAGCTTTACGCGCACTTGCTTTCCATTCGTCGAATGCACTGTCATGCGAGACCTCGTCGCTTTGGTGTTCTAACACGATTTCGCCCGTCGGCATGATCCTCGTGCGCTCGACCGCGAGCCCGGCGTCCTTTGCGGCCTTCAGCGCTCGCGACAGATCCGCCTGCTTGAAGCGCACGCGCTGATTACGTCGGGTTGCAATGGGAGCAGTCATGGATAGTCCTCCGGTTGCTTGGTGCGTTGGCCAAAAATCATCATGCATCCGCCCCCGATTCCGTGAGGGGCGCAAGCCTGTAGGGGAATGGCTCCTGCTTTGCGCGTGCGCGGTTGCGCAGGGTCTGCGCCTGATCGCGGGTGCCTGCCCATGCATGCGTAGTTCCTCTTGTCTCGCCACGGCCGGACAGGTGCAGGTATTGACCTGTCAGGGGATTGTAGAGCCTGCGCAGATAGGGTCGCAGGTCGCGCGGCGTGCTGATCACTTGCATCACTCGATCCCCTTCGTAATCGGCGCACGCGGGCCAAGCGTTTGGCGCGACTGATACTGGCAGTCTTTCGGCCCCTGCGGGTCGTAGCAGCGGCACGCAGGCCATTTGCACAGCCCCACAGGGCCAAGGCATTTCTGCAGCGCGCTGGGCGTGGTTTCATCTGGCTTGGCCATGGGCGGGCATTCTCCTTCGTTCAGCGCAGTTTCACGCATCAGAACATCATCATGCTGGGGGCGAGGGTCGCGGCATCCGCTGCACGGGCCAGCGCATAGCGGGCGATTGCCAGCAGCAGTGTTATGGCCAGCATCCCGGCCAATACCCATGCAAGGCCCATGGCGACGGCCTGCAGCCGTTCAGTTCGGATTGTACGGCGGTTGTGATCAGTCCAGACGCTGGCTCGCTCACTGAGCGCGCTATCCTTGGCAGGCTTGCCCAATTTGCGCAGTCGTTCTGGATGAACTGAAGCGGGTAAGATGCGTACGAAGACATCGCGCATTGTGCTCTCCATGAGTCTCTTCTCATGGAATTTAATATCCACTTAACGTGGATTTTGCAATATTTAATTCACAAAATGTGAATTTTTTATCCAGACATCTAGACATGCAGCACAACGTCAATTTAGAGTGTTCACGCTTTGTTCTGACGGAAAGGGGGTGGAGATGAAACTCGTGGATCGAAGACTCGACCGCATGATCGAAATTGCAGAGGAGTCAGGCGAGCCCTTGGATACCGTCGTGCGAGCTATTGGCCGCGAAGATCAGAGAATTTTTAATGCAGTCTCTGAAAGTCCATCTCGCCTACCGCGATATATAAAGTCCAACGTCAAGCCATAGACGTTACACAACCTTTCCGACTCATCGACAGGGATTCGGCGAACGCCCTTTTCCCAATTGTTATACTGCGTCGGTGAAAAACCATGCTTTTCAGCCCAAGCTTTTTGGCTAAGGTCGGAAAATGCCGTCCTTACTGCAGCAAGTCGCGCGCCGATCTCCAGATATTGTGCAGCATCTTGTGACATATCGCGAGAATTCACAAATTGTGGCAATTTAAGCAAACCACAAAAAGTGATCTTGCGTATTTCCACATTATGTGGATATTCTACATCCATGTTGACCGCACCTAAATTCGCAGACGCCATTGGGCGCAAGAAAATGGCAGAAGCGCTGGACGTGGGCGCGACGGCTGTAAGCAACGCTGTCGTGCGCAACAGGTTTCCCGCGTCGTGGTTTCTCGCGTGCCAACACTTGGCTGAACAAGCTGGTGTTGAATGTCCCCCTGAGCTGTTTGGCATGAGAACCGCCGTTACCACTAATGAAGCTGAGGACGCCGCATGATGCCATATCCTTCTTCAGCCCTGACCTTTGCGCACTCTGCCACTTGCGCCCCCACTTTCCAACAAAACGAGGTTTCGCATGCCTGATCGCATCACGCAGATGATGTTTCGCGGGTTGGTGTCACAGGCGGGCGGCGTTGATGCGGCTGCGGCGGTGATTGAACAGGCGTGGGGCGCGGCCAGCAAGGGCACGGTCAGCAAGATGTGCTCGGGTCAGGCGGAGATCACCATTGCGGCCATAGTCGCGCTGGAGGAGGCGCTGGGCGCCTATCCGGTCACACTGCGGCTGTTTGAACGGATCGGGCGCGACACGGCCAGTGACGGTGATCTGCAGGCACTGGCCGCGCGCATGGCGCAGGATTCAGGCTCTGCAGTGTCGGAGCTGGTGATGTCGTTTTCAGGGGCATCGCCGGACCCCGAACGCCTGACCGAAGATGAACGTGCGCGGGTCAATGTACAGGCGCGCAAGTTGCGGGCGGATTGCGATGCGGTAATTGCCGCAACCGAAGCTGCGCCACGCCCCACTGGGCCGCGCACAGTCAGGGGGGTGTCATGAACATGCAACCTGCCCCGCAGCCTGCCGATGACAAACTTCTGAGCGCATGGCTGACCCGCAAGGAACTGGCACAGGAGCTGGGTGTCACAGCCGCCACGCTCGCACGCTGGCACACCGAAGGCTCGGCGCCGCCCTGCACCAAGGTTGGCAAGAAGATCCTCTACCGGCGCGAGGCGGTCCAGCAATGGCTGATCTCGCGCGAACGGGGGCAGATGTGATGCCCCTACGTGTCTGACGTTTCACAATCGAGAGGAGGCAGAAATGCCCAAGGACGAGTTGAACTTTCTGGAATTCCTGCAGTCCTTCCGGCGCGGCGAATTGCTGCGCGAGGCCAATGACCAGCTCGAAGACCTGATCCGCGCGGTCAAGGACACCGGCAGCAAGGGGTCACTCACGATCTCGCTGCCCTTCAAGATCAATGATGCGGGCCAGCTGGAATGCCTGCCCCGTGTGGACAGCAAGCCCCCGCGCCGCGCGCTGGGCACCGGCATCTATTTCGCCACCGATGACGGCCAGCTGACCCGCCGCGATCCCGACCAGAGCGACTGGGTCGAGGACGAGCTGGTCGAGCGGCGCAGTGTCCGCGACCCCGCGATCTGATTTTCCCGAAACATGAAAGGATCCCCACCATGTCCAAAACAGACACCCTGCCCCCTGACGTTGGCGCAGCCCTGACCACCCGCCCCGGCGAGACCCTCGAGACAGTGCTGAAGGCCGCGCGCATTGCCAGCCCTGTTGTCACGCTGGCGCATGGCCAGACTGTCGCCTTCCTGCCAGAAGGATTCTCGCTGGAAGATATCAGCGATCCCCACCGCCTGCCGCCCCATATCAGGCAGGCCGTGACGGTCGATGATGCGGACTCGCTGATTGCCTATGTCAACAGGTTCTCAGACGATCGCTCGGTAATCATCGCGGATCTAGACGCGCTGTCCATCACCGCAGTACTGGACTGGCATTCGCAAAATCAGGTGCCCGAAGATATCGGGATGACGCTTGAGGCGCAGCCCTGCAGCCACAAGGCGGCGCTGAAGCTGCGCAACAGCGAGGAATTCGCGCGCTGGGCCGCCATGGAAGGCGTGCTGCACAGCCAGATGGAGTTTGCCGAGTTTCTGGACGAGAACTCGGCCGATATCATCGATCCCGACCCTGCGGTGATGATCGAGATCGCACGGGATCTGGAAGCCACCCAAGGCGTGGCCTTCAAGTCCGGCGTCCGGCTGCAAACCGGCGAGCGCTCCTTCACCTACGAGACCGAGACCCATGTGAAGAGTGATCTGGTCGTGCCGCAGCGCTTCACCCTGTCCTTTCCGCTTTTCTTCGGCGAGTCCCCCACCGAGATCGAGGCCTCCTTCCGGTTTCGCCCCCAGTCGGACGGGTTGAAGCTGGGCTTTGTCTGGCGGCGCGTCGAATATGTGCGTCAGGCCAAGTTCCGCGAGATGGCGTTTCGCGTGGCCGAGGCCACCGGCCTGCCGGTGTTTCAGGGGCGGGCGGGCTGATGGCGCGCGCGTCCGAAATTGCACCGCATGCGCATCCGCTGGATCGCGAGGCCCGCTTCACTCTGCGCGAGCTGATCGACGAGGCGCGGCGCGAGGCCTCCATGCGCCGCAGGGTCTATCCCCGCCAGATACTGGCGGGGCGCATGACCCAAGGGCAGGCTGACCGCAATATCGCCATGATGGAGGCTATTGCGCGCCGCCTGACCACATTGGCGCGGCCCTAAGACCCCGCCATGCCGGTCCTGACCGCCACTCTCTCGAAGGACCGCCAAAGGGTGGTTCTTGTGAAGCGGATGTGGCGGCTGGACTGCCCGATCGCGGATCTACCGCGCTGGATCACCCTCTACCGCGACTTGCACGACCGGCAGGACGGGCGCTTTGCCCGCTTCTATGCGGCTGACCTGCTGGTGCTGGAACGACTTCAGAAGGATTTGCACCATGACCTGTGATCTCACTGCCGAACAGACCGCGATCCTGACCTTGCTGGATCGCGTCTCAAGCCTTGAACTCGCACTGGGGCGCGCCGCCCGCCGGATCGAGCGACTGGAACGCACAGCCATGGCGCGCCCTGATCTGCAGCCTCGCAACTGCGCGGCCGGTGCCGAGCATCAGTCGCGCCTGCATCTTGTCTGGCCTGTGCCGGACCCTGCGATCCGACGCGCGGGGTGGCGCAGATGACCCGCACCCGTTTACCCGCGCGTCGCCCCAATGCCACGACCGAGGTTGCCTTTGGGGCATTCACCTTCACGGTCACCGTCGGATTCGATCTGACCGGCCGCCCGCGCGAGGTCTTTGCGGATGGCGCCAAGATCGGCACGGATATCGGCCATATCGTCAGCGATGCCTGTGTCGTTCTCAGTCTGGCCCTCCAGCATGGCTGTCCGCCGGAGCTGCTGCCCAAATCCATGGGCCGTGTGCCCTACCCTGCCCGCGGCCCCGACCAGTGCGGCCCTGCCAGCGCGCTGGGGGCCATTGCCGCTGTCGTTGCGGAGGCAGACCATCTGCGGGGCGGAGTTTGACATGGCCGCGCACTCCGCAAAACCGCTGTTTCGGGCCATGCAGGGCCGACGCAGGCAGGCGCAGGGGCAGGCCGCACTGATGGCCCTTCCAGAGGCGCGCAAGCCCAAGGAGGAGCGGCGCGCGCTTGACGCCTATCTGACGGGCCAGCCCGATGCCATACGGGCGCTGCTGGCCGCAGACGGCGCGCGGATCGCTTCGCTGGGCGGAGATGTCTGGGAACCGGCTGTGGGCGACGGGGCGCTAGCGCGCGAGCTGACCGCCTCGGGGCTGCGTGTCATTGGCAGCGATGTTGCAGATCGCGGCTGGGCGGGCACATGGTTTCTCGACTTCCTGAAGGTGACCGCATCACCCGCACCTGTCATCATCACCAACCCTCCCTATTGCGAGATCAATGCACGCGACGGGCACGGCCGCTGGCTGCGCCACACGCTGCATCTGCCGGAATGGCGCTATCTGGCGCTTCTTCTGTCCTGGGACTGGCCTGCAGCCCGCATCAACGGCTTTGGCGAATTGCTGGACCGGCACCCGTTCACACGGGCCTATCTGATGCGCTGGAAGCTGGATTTCACCGGCGAGGGATCGCCGCCCCAGCGCAATGCATGGTTTGTGTGGGACCGCGACGATATCCGCGCCACAGATGGCAGCGCACCCTTTCCCGAATTCCGCTGGCTTGACCGGCGCGACCACCGGCAGGGGGTGCTGTTGTGATCGCTGAATTTCATCATACCGGAGGTTACAGGTCAGACGTCGGCAGCCTCTTGAGCACTCCGGCCCGAAATCTCATTCCGGGCGGCTTCCGAGATGAAAGCAGACCGCGTCAGGCCGCGCTGCGCGGCTGCAGCGTCGATCGCATCCAGAACACCCTTGTCCAGACTGATATTGGCGCGCACAAGGCGATGCGCCATCGTCACCAGCGGAACAGCCAGCAAATAAGCCCCTTCGGCGAGAGCATCCGCCACATCCGCATCACGCCGCAGTTCCGCGATATCTCGCGCGGCGGGATGTGCATGACCTTCCAGATGCAGCGCCAGCGCCTGAATGGCATTGCCAAGGAGTGCGTTTTCGGAATCGGCCGCAGAAAAGCAGCCGGGGACATCTGGAAACCACAGGCCAAAAGCACTGTCTTCCTCTTTGTCTACAACGGCAATATAGGTTTGCATCGTGGTGTTCCTCTCTCGTGTGACGCGAGGGGCCATTACAGCCAACCCGCCTGTTTTGCGATCTGCCGTGCAGTTCCAGTCGGCAAATCCTTCTTTGGGTGCGGCACTGTCAGGCGCTTGTCGCCTTTGGTAAATTGGTGGTGGGATCCGGCAGTATTTCGCAAAACCCACCCCTCCTGCAGCAACCGCTTGATTATCTTTCTGCTGTCCCGCTCCATGCGCAAATATATACACACGCTGCATACGTGCCGCAAGGGAACTGCGCAAAATATTACACACAAGTGCAACCTGCTTCACGGCGGCCGAAATGCTGGAGGGGCGACATGAGCCATCAAGCCACAAACTGGGCCTTCCAGCAGCGGGGATTGAGGCCCGCAGCGCGCGTCGTGCTGCTCTATCTGGCCGACCGCCACAATCCCGACAATGGCTGTTTCCCGTCACAAAGCCAGCTGGCCTATGACTGCGAAATGTCACGATCAGGGTTGAACAACATCCTCGAAGAACTGGTCGATATGGGCCTGATACGGCGGGAACGGCGCATCAATCCGAAGACACGCAAGCAGATGTCAACACGCTACATCTTGGGGTTCGAAGATGATTTTGCACAAGAGCCGTGTCCAGATAATGGACACGGAATCGAACAAAAGCCGTGTCCAAAAATCGGCGATTCCCGTGTCCAAACTTTGGACACTAACCCTGTAAGGGAACCAGTAAGTACTACTACGGATTTCGAGCCGCCGTCGTCGGATCCGGCCCTGCGGTGTATCAATGCCTGCGGACCGGGCTTGTCGGAGTACTCGCGGTCGGTGATTCGGGACACGGATGATGTGATCCACGGCTGGATCGAGGCCGGTGTCGATCTCGAGGCCGACGTCTTGCCGGTTCTGAGGGAGCGCACAGCCACAGCCCGCGACCGTGTGATCCGGACATGGGATTATTTCACGCAAGCCGTGACGGCGCGCCAGACCCGCCGCGAAGCGCAGGCGGCGCGGGCAGGCAAGAATGCTGAGAAACAGCATGTTCGATCCGCAGCGCCAGACTCTGATCACGTGGCGTATCTGGCCAGATGGATCAATTCGGGGGCACGCGTGCCGCCAAGCGCTGTCACCAACACCCAGCGCGACGCGCTGCTGGCACGCGGCCTTGTGTCGGAAGCGCGGTTGCGCGCCTTGCAAATCTACTGACGGAGGGATCATGACCATCACACCACGCGAGATCGAGGACCGGCTGGAAGAGGCGGCGCTGACCCTGCGCCGCCTGCCCGCCCCGAGCGGATCGGGGCCCAAAGGCTATGGCAATTCATGGCCGGAGTTCGTTCGTGATGCGCGCCATGCCTATGGCTACCACGAGGCACGGATGCGGGTGATCCCCAATGCGGGAGAGATCGCGCGGATGGAGGAGACAATCGGCTGGCTGCTGTTGATCGCGCACCCCGATGACCGCCGGATTGTGTGGATGCGGGCGGAAGGATGGCGCTGGAAGCCAATTTGTTGGCGATTTGGCGTCTCAAGAACGACTGCATGGCAAAGATGGACCGCAGCACTGCTGACCATCCGTAAGTCACTGACATATAACATCAAATTACATCAAGGAGCCAAGGGTTTATAAAATAATTGAGGACATTGGAGGACATTCGATGCCGTTTCGTGCCCTTTCGAGGTCGTCAACAGGTCGAACGTTTCGCTTAACAAAAACACCGGAATCTCCTACAAAAACAGATAAGATCGGCAGAGTTGTATGGGAACGCCACGCCCCTCGCATCCGCCCCCTGATCGGGTCCTTCCCGGCGCGGGGCGTATGCGGGGGGCGGAGGCGCGTTAGATCACTAGCGTCAGGGCAAAATTCTGGGTTTCCACTTTGGGTTTCCGGTTTCCACTACTGGAAAGGGGTGGAAACCCCACCATCAACCAGCGCTTTGAATTCGATCTTGAACGGGGGCTTTGGAGCCTCACTTCGCACGGGCCGGGGCATCAGATGCTGCGGCCCGTTCGCATTCGGACTTTTGCGCAGACCGCTTGTCGGTTTGCGGGAGGCCACAGGGCGTTGGCGCGCCCTGCGACACGGGGGTCAGTTTCGCGGCCGACCCCGCCGACCAGACAAGCTTTATGGCCGCTCCCTACCCACCGGCGGGCGGATGAAACATAAAGCGAACATCGAGATGGAGACAAACAGAAATTCTGCCCTTCAGGTGCAGATGCGACCATTGGACGAACTTTTGCCCTATGCGCGCAACGCCCGCACCCATCCAGACTGGCAGATCGACCAGATCGCTGCCTCGATCGCGGAGTTCGGGTTTTGCAATCCGGTGCTGGTCGGCGATGATTCGGTGCTGGTTGCCGGTCATGGCCGCTTGCTGGCTGCACAACGTCTGGGAATGGCCCGTGTGCCCGCAATCACGCTGGCGCATCTGAGCCCCGCCCAACGCCGCGCGCTGGTGATCGCCGACAACAAGATCGCCGAGAATGCGGGCTGGGACGAGGAGTTGCTGCGCAGCGAGCTCGCCGATCTGCAAGGCGAAGGCTTCGGGCTGGAGATCACGGGGTTTTCCGAGGCAGAGCTGGAGGATCTGCTGGGCGGGCTGGAAAGTGACGAACCGCCCGCGGCGGAACTGGGTGATCCCGATTTCATCCCCGAGCCGCCACCACGTGCAGTGTCGGAACGCGGTGATATCTGGCTGCTGGGACCGCATCGCGTGATGTGCGGGGACAGCACGGCGCTGGCAGAGGTGGAGGCCATGTGCGCGGGGCCGGTCGATGCCTGCTGGACCGACCCGCCCTATAACGTCAATTATGAAGGGGTTGCAGGCAAGATCGCCAATGACAATCTGCCGGAGAACGAGTTCCGCCAGTTCCTGACCCGCGCATTCAAGGCCGCGCTGCATGTGATGAAGCGCGGGGCACCAGTCTATGTGGCCCATGCCGAAACCGAAGGGCTGGCGTTTCGGACAAGCTTTGCGTCTGCGGGCTTCAAACTGTCGGGCTGTCTGATCTGGGTGAAGCCCTCGCTGGTGCTGGGGCGCTCGGATTACCAGTGGCGGCATGAAGCCATCCTTTATGGCTGGAAGCCCGGTGCGGCCCATCCATGGTACGGGGGACGCAAGCAGACCACTGTGCGTGACGGAGCCGTCATGCCGCTACGCGTCATGCCCGATGGCACGCTGCAGGTGGATGTGGCCAACAAGACCTTTGTCGTCTCCGGCAAGGGGCTGACGGTCGAGGCCTATGACGGCTCGATCATTCGCGCCGAACGCCCTGCGCGCAATGCCGAACACCCGACCATGAAGCCGGTCGCGCTGATCCTCGAGATGCTGGAGAACAGCACGCAGAAGGGCGGCAGGGTGCTGGATCTGTTCGGGGGCTCGGGCTCCACGCTGATCGCGTGTCACAAATCGGG
Organism: Paracoccaceae bacterium; assembly: GCA_020832445.1. Classification (GTDB taxonomy): domain Bacteria; phylum Pseudomonadota; class Alphaproteobacteria; order Rhodobacterales; family Rhodobacteraceae; genus Roseinatronobacter. The sequence continues at coordinate 40,284 of JAFIEO010000060.1, read as the reverse complement.
CCGCGTCGCCCGCCTGATGGAACTGGACCCGCGCTATTGCGATGTCATCGTGGAGCGCTGGCAGACCTATACCGGCGAGGCCGCCACGCTGGAATCCGACGGGCGCAGTTTTGAAGACGTCAGGAGGCAACGATGCCGGGGCGCGTAACGAAAGGCGCAGTGGCACGGCCGCGCGCGCTGCGCTACCGGACGGGCGCGGTGCGCCGCGTGGTGCATCGCACAGAAACGGCGGCCGAAGTGATCGGCCCGCTGGCGCCGGGGGTGCGGGTCACGGGGCTGACGGCAGGCCAGTTTTCGGCCATCGATGCGATGGAGCATATGGTGGATGAGTTGGGCCCTGCGGTGGTGCGCATCTCGACCTGGACGACGGGGCTTTACGATATCGAACGCGCCGCCGCGATCCGGCAGGAAGGACGGATCACCGGCATGCGCGTGCTGCTGGATCGCGGCACGTTCGAGAAATCGCCCAAATATGCAGGGCCGCTGATCGCCGCCCTTGGCGTGGAGGCGTTCCGCTGCCTGTCGGTGCATGCCAACGTGATCATTGTCTGCGGCACGCGCGGTGCGGCCGTGATGCGGTCCAGCATGAACCTGAACAAGAACCTGCGCACCGAGCAGTTCGATATCGATGTCTGCGACGATGTCGCGGGCTTTTACACCGCGTGGTTTGACGCGCTCTGGGACGAGAGCGGGCGCAGTCAGGACAACCGCGCCATCATCAGGGCGGTCTATGACCGCTGGGACCCACAGGCCGCAAAACCGGCCGGAAAGGAGGGCGAGAGACCCGCGCAAAAACCCGCGCGGGTGAAACTGCACGATGTGGCGTTTGATCTGTCGGAGTTGGGGTTGTGAGTGTGCCAGCTTTTGTCCACCATAAAACGATCACAAAAAGATCATCAAAAGCCTTGACGAGAACGGGAAACCGCAAGATCGTAGAGCTTAGCGATTTGTCGCTTTTGGTTTCTTATGTCGAAGGTTTTAAATTTATGTTTCGTACGGTAGCTGCGCTTCTGACTGCATTTTCTTTGACTACAGTGTTAGCAAGCTGTGGCTTCGAGCCTGTATATGGCAGCAATTCGCCACATAGGGAGACGTTAACATCTGTTGAATTTGCAGATCCTCGCACAGAGAACGACTTTAATTTTCTGAAGTATGTTGAGCAGGTGATGCCGGGCGACCGTTCTGATATCCGATATCGGGTCAACTACCGGATCAGTATGACAAGCGGAGAGCGGCTTGAGGATGTGAGGGTCCGACGCGGAGCGGTGAACTATGAGGTTACCCGTCTGGAAGATCGAAAAACTGTGTTCTCCGGAAGCGTGCGGGCGATCACTGATCTCAGACAACGCACTACTCCTGACCGGATGCTGACCAACCGGATTGCTTTGCAAAGTACCGACGACCACTTGCTTCAGCAACTAGCACAAGCAATGCATATGGAGCTGATTGCAAGATTTGCATCCTGTGGCCCCTCGTGCTGAAGAAAGTCGCATCATCTCTAATCTGATCCACACCTGATTAGGTGCAAGCATAGATTTTTGACCCAAGATCATCGCAGGCTCGCGCCCCTCACCCGTTGACCAGCTCATCGAGTGTGGCAGCGCGGGCGGCGGCCAGCATGTCGGCATGCAGCGCGCCGTTCTTGAAGATCACCTTGCCCTCTTGCAGGGCGATGATTTCCATCTGGGTGTAGATCTCGACCATTTCGGTGTCGTGATAGCAAGTGACCTGCTCTGCATCGTCAGGGCTGGTGATCAGAATATAGTTCATGGGGAGTTTTCCTTGATTGGGGGGGGGCGGGCTTACAGCCCGCCCTCGTTGCGTTCGACCACCTCGGTGCCGGTCTCGATCAGGGCGAGCCATGTGTCGCGCGCGTCCTCGCTGATGAGGAGGTCGCGGACGTGGTTTTCCATATCGCGCAGGTCGGTCATGTCGCCTGCGCGAATGGCGTCATTGATGCGGGTGATCATCTCGAGTGTGGTCATGTTCTGTCTCCTTTTCGGGGCAGGTTCATCATGCCGGAAACGCTGCTGAAATGCCAGCAAAACAAAGATTTTTACTCATAATAACAATGCCTTACGGACAAAACCTAAGGCAAAGAAGAAGGAGGCCTGATGGGTCTGTCGATACGGGCATATGCGCAAAGCCGCGCGGCGCGTGGCTTGCCGGGTGGCTCGCATACGGCGGTGCGCAAGGCGATTGCGGCGGGCCGTGTGACGCCCGAGGCGGATGGCACGATCGATCCGGAACGGGCGGATGCGCAATGGTCGGGACAGACCGATCCGGCCAAGCAGCGCGGCGCAGGCGGTGCAGGTGCAGGCGCGCGCACAGCGGATGGCGCTGGCACTGGCACCCCTGCAGAGCGCCCTGTTCCGCAGGCGGCCATCGATGCGGTGCAGGACACGCTGGGCGAGACAGGTGAAGCGCCTGCACCGGGCGGTCAGGTGACGTTTATGCGCGCGCGGCTGGCCACAGAAGTGTTGAAGGCGCAGCTGCAAAAAGAGCAGCTCAAACGCGTGCGCGGCGAAGTGGTCGATCGCAACAAGGCCGTGGCGATGGTGTTCGATCTGGCGCGCAAGGAACGCGATGCCTGGACCGGCTGGCCCGCGCGGGTTGCGGCCAATATGGCGGCAGAACTGGGCGTGGAGGCCCATGAGTTGGAACAAGTGCTCGATCATTATCTGCGCGAGCATCTGGGGGAGTTGGCAGAGGTGCGTATTGACTTCCGTTGAGGCCTTTGAAGGTGCAGACGCGCTGCGCCGTGCATGGTCGTCAGGGCTGGCGCCCGATCCCGCGCTGACGGTGTCGCAATGGTCGGACCGGTTTCGCATGCTGTCGTCGCGCGGGGCCGCAGAGGCGGGTCCCTATCGCACGGCCCGCACGCCCTATATGCGCGATGTCATGGATGCGCTGAGCCCTGCGCACCCCGCGCGGCGCGTGGTGCTGCCCAAAGCCGCGCAGGTGGGGGCGACAGAGGCGGGCAATAACTGGCTGGGGCATTGTGTGCATATCGCGCCGGGCCCGTTTCTGCTGGTCCAGCCCACAGTGGATATGGCCAAGCGCCTGTCGCAACAGCGCATCGAGCCGCTGATTGATGAAAGCCCCGAGTTGCGCGCCCGCGTGCTGCCGTCGCGCTCGCGCGATGCGGGCAATACAGTGCTGTCCAAACGGTTTCCGGGCGGTGTGTTGTTGATTACTGGCGCCAACAGCGCCGTGGGTCTGCGCTCGATGCCCGCACGCAATGTGTTTCTGGACGAGGTCGATGCCTATCCCGGTGATCTCGATGGCGAGGGCGATCCGGTCTCGCTGGCCGAGGCGCGCACGATCAGCTTTGGCCACCGCGCCAAGATGTTTCTCGCCTCCACCCCCACCATCGCGGGGCTGTCGCGCATCGAGCGCGAATGGGAGTTGAGCGACCAGCGCCGCTATCACGTGCCCTGCCCCCATTGCGGGGCCATGCAATGGCTTAAATTCGCGCATCTGCGCTGGCCGAAAGGACGGCCCGAGGAAGCGCAGTATCACTGCGAGAGCTGCGAGACGCCGATCGAGGAGCGCCACAAGACATGGATGATGGATCCCGCCAATGGCGCGGCTTGGTATGCAACGGCTGACGAGGAGACGATTGCGCGGGCCGCACGCGCGGGCGTGGTGGGGTTTCACATATCGGGGCTCTATTCGCCACTGGGCTGGCTGTCATGGGTCGATATCGCCGCCGCATGGGAGGCGGCGCAGGGGAATGACGCAATGCTCAAGACCTTCAAGAACACCATTCTGGGCGAGACATGGCAGGAGAAAGGCGAGGCCCCGGACTGGCAGCGCCTCTATGACCGGCGCGAGATCACCTTCGCCCTTGGCACAGTGCCCAAGGGCGGGCTGGTGCTGACGGCGGGCGCGGATGTGCAGCGCGACCGTATCGAGATCGACATCTGGGCCTGGGGGCGCAACCTGCAATCCTGGCTGGTCGATCATATCGTGATTGAAGGCGACACGGCGCGCCCCGAAATCTGGACACGGCTGACAACGCTTTTGCAAGAGACATGGCCGCATGAGAGCGGCGCGCGCATGGCGCTGGCGCGCTTTGCGATTGATACCGGTGACGGGGCCACAACAGATGCGGTCTATTCCTGGGCGCGGCTCAATCGCGGCGAACAGGTGCTGGCCGTCAAGGGCCAGCGCGAGGGGATTGTCAAAGCCCCGGTCGACGGGCCCAGCAAGGTGGATGTGACCGAGGGCGGCCGCAAGATCCGGCGCGGGTTGTCGCTCTGGACTGTGAAGTCGGGGTATTTCAAATCCGAGACCTACCGGTTTTTGCGCCAGAGCCCGCCCACGGATGAAGAGATCGAGCTGGGTGCCGACTGGCCTGCAGGGTTCATCCATATCCCCAAAAGCGGGGTGACGTCCGAATGGATCAAGCAGCTGACCGCCGAGCAGCTGGTGACCCGCCGCGACAAACGCCGCGGCTACACAAAACTCGAATGGCAGCAGCTGCGCGAGCGCAACGAGGCACTGGATTGCCGCGTCTATGCGCGCGCCGCCGCATGGCTTCTGGGGATCGATCGCTGGGATGACACGCGCTGGTCCACGCTGGAAGGCCAGATTGCGCCCGAAGCTCTGGCCGGTCCGGTAAACACACAAGCGCCTTCTGATGGCAATGATGAGACCGAGACCACGCCCCCGATTGCGGGGCGGATATTGAAACGCAAACCGCGGGCACGGCGCAGCTACCGCGCCCGCTATATGGAGTGATCATGGGGTTCACCACGGAACAACTCAAATCCCGCCTGTCGGCATTGCAGGATGCCCGCTGGCGGGGCGTGCGCGAGACCGTGATCGAAGGCCGCCGTGTGGGCTATGCGAGTGACGCCGAAATGGTCGCAGCGATCACGGATCTGGAACAGCGTCTGGCACGGCTGGAGGGGCGCAAGCGCCGCCGCGTGATCCGCGCCTATGCCGTGAAGGATATCTGACATGGCGATGATGACAGGGTTTCGCAAGCGCCTTGGCGCATGGGTGGGCGGGTTTGAAGCTGCCCTTGGCAACCGCCGCCTGAAGGGTTTTCGTCCGGCGCGTGCGCATGTGAATGCGCTGCTGGCCGCGGCTGGGCCGGAGATGAACGCCCGTGCGCGCTGGCTGGTGCGCAATAACGGCTATGCGTCCAATGCGGTGGAAAGCTGGGCGGCCAATGCAGTGGGCGACGGGATCAAGCCAAGCGCGCGGATTGCGCAGCCCCGCCACAAGCTGCGCATTCAGGAATTGTTTCTGGACTGGACCGACGAGGCCGATGCCGAGGGGCTCACGGATTTCTACGGGCTGCAGCGCCGCGTGGCCCGCGAGGTGTTCATCACCGGCGAGGCGTTCTTGCGGTTTCGCCCGCGCCGCCCCACCGACGGGCTGCGCGTGCCCTTGCAGTTGCAGATGATGCCCACCGAAATGCTGCCCACGGAGATGAACCGGCCCGCAGATATTGACGGGCATGTCATCCGGCAAGGGATCGAGTTTGACCGGATCGGGCGGCGCGTGGCCTATCATTTCTACCGCCGCCACCCGTCCGATCCGACCGAGCCGGGGTTGAAAGGCGAGAAGGTGCGCGTGCCTGCCTCCGACGTCATCCATGTGCTCGATCCGGTGGAGGCGGGCCAGCTGCGCGGCGTGTCGCGCTTTGCCCCCGCCATCGTGAAGCTGTTGATGTTGGACCAGTATGATGATGCAGAGCTGGACCGCAAGAAAGTCGCAGCCCTCTATGCGATGTTTGTCACCAACGCGTTGGGGGAAGATGAAGCGCCGCTGATGCCCGAGGAAGGCGATGATCTGGAAGTTGTGCCTGGCTCGATCGTCAATCTGCTGCCCGGTCAGGACGTGACTGTGGCCAGCCCCGCGGATTCGGGGGCGACCTACGAGCCGTTCCAGTTTCGCACCCTGATGCAGGTCGCAGCCTCGCTGGGTCTGCCCTATGCCTATCTGACGGGCGATGTGGCACGGGGGAACTTTTCCAACTCGCGCCTGTCGCTGATGGAGTTTCGCAGGCGGGTGTCATCCTGGCAGCACAGCGTGATGGTCTATCAGATGCGCCTGCCGGTCTGGCAGCGCTGGATGGATGTGGCGGTGCTGTCCGGCGCGCTGCCACTGCCCTCCTATGAACGCCGCCGCGCCGACTATCAGGCCTGTGCGTGGCTGCCCACCAAATGGGACTGGGTCGATCCGCTGAAGGACACCAATGCCGAACTGGCGCAAATCTCGGCCGGTCTTAAAAGCCGCACGCAGGCAGTGTCGGAACGCGGCTATGATGCGGAAGTTCTGGACCGCGAGATTGCGGCCGAGCGCGCGCGAGAGAGGGAACTGGGTCTGGATTTCCGCCAGCCCGGATCGCCTGCGCAGGGACCGTCGGGCAGTTCCGGCCCGTCAAGCGGCGAGCGGCGGCTGTCGCAGGATGATGATGCGCAGGATGACGATCCTGATGAACGCGAAGACAGGGAATAGCCCATGCATACACCGATGATTGCCCAGCGTGTGTTCAACACGCCGCTTCTTGTGGACCCGGTCAAGGGCCATGCCTTCCTGTCGGGCTTTGGCGCGCGGCTGGTCGAGGGCCGTATGCGCCTGCCTGTCACCGATCTTGACGACGCGCCGCGTCTGGAACGCGCCTCACGCACCCGTCCGCGCGCCTCCATTCTGGGGGCCGATCTGAGCGAGGGGTATCGCGAGCGCGGGCGGCGGATGTTTGGACTGCGCGAGGGGATTGCCATCATTGAGGCCACAGGCACGCTGGTTCATCGCGGCGACTGGCTGGGCGAATCCTCCGGCGCCACGTCTTATGAAGGGCTGGCCCAGCAGGTCGAGGCGGCTGCCGCCGATCCTGCTGTGGCGGGCATTGCACTCGAGATCGACACATTCGGCGGCGAGGTCGCGGGCGTGTTCGATCTGGCCGATACGATCCGGGCTGCGCGCGCGCAAAAGCCGGTCTGGGCCTTTGTGGCCGAAGCGGCGCTGTCGGCAGGCTATGCGCTGGCCTCGCAGGCCGACCGGATCATCCTGCCCCGCACTGGCGAGGTGGGTAGTATTGGTGTGCTGATCGTGCATGCCGATTACAGCCAGCGCCTGAGTGATGAAGGCGTGCGCGTCACCATGATCCATGCAGGCAGCCATAAGGTCGATGGCAACCCCTACGAGCCGCTGCCCGAGGATGTGCGCGACACGCTGCAGGCCGAGACCGAGGAGATGCGCCTTCTCTTTGCCGCCACGATCGAGGCCGGACGGGGCGCGCGTCTGGATGCGCCTTCGGCCATTGCCACGCAGGCGCGTGTGTTTCGCGGGGCGCGCGCCGTCGAGCTGGGCCTTGCCGATCAAGTCATGGATCTGCGCGCGGGCTTTGCCAGTTTCAAAGATCACATTCACCGCCGCCCCCCGGCGGCACCCACCCGCGCTGCCACTGGCAGCGCCCCACGAAAGGAGCCTGCCATGAGTGGCACAACGCGCGCGAGCCATCGCGCAGAAACTGCAACGGATGATCCTGTAACCGGTGAAACGGAACTAGACACCACCAACGCGGATAAGACCGGTGCGGATGCATCCGGCACTGAAGACGGAAGCGACACAGTGAAAACTCCACCGGCAGCCGCCAGCGCCACAACTTTGCGTCAAACTGCAGAAGAAACTGTGGGAACGCCGCGCAAAGCTGCCAATCTCAGCCGCAGCGAGGCGGCGGCCATTGCCGATATCGGCGCGCAGGCCGCACGCCTTGGCATCAATGTCGATGTGGCCGCCGCCCTGCGCGAAGGCGTCAGCGCCGATGCGCTGCGCACGCGGGTGCTGTCCGAGGCCAGCGCGCGCGATGAAGCTGCAGGCGTCATGGTGGCCACACCGGCAGCCTCCACCAAACCCAAGGAAAGCCCGATTGTCGCGGCCGCCAAGCGCGCGGCAAGTCAGGTCGTGGCACGGCACTAACCCCGGCATTAACCCCCGCGGACGCGACCCCCGTCGCGCCCCCATTCCACAGCCATTGAAAGGACCCTCTCATGGCACCGCTTGTTAAACCGCCCAGTGAGGGCGATCTGCTCAAACTTGATCTCGACAAGAACTATACCCGCGAGGCCATCACGCTGCTGGCGGGCACCGATTACCAGCTGGGCTCGGTGCTGGGCCGGTTCACCTCCGGCGATCATAGTGGCAAATACACGCTCTCGCCCGATGCTGCTGCCGATCCCGACACGGGCGAGCAGCTGGCCAGTGCCGTGCTGATCGCGGCAGTGGATGCACGCGAGGGCGACCGCACAGGTATCATCATCAAACGCGGCCCCGCCATCGTATCACGCGGCATGCTGGTCTATGACCCGTCTGTCGATGATGAAGACAAACGCGCGGCCAAGCGCGAGCAGCTCACTGCCCTGGGCATTGTCGCCCGCCAGAACGTCTGAGCCGCTGATCGACTGACAGCGTCACCTGCTGACACCACCACACACGGCCCGCCGCTCTCGCGCGGGCCGGTGTCTTTTGCATGCGCAGATCCCTGCGCCAGTCCTTGAGGAGAGTTACCATGACCATCACCCGCAACCCGTTTGATGCCGGGGGGTATTCGCTGGCGGAGATGACGCAGGCCATCAATATCCTGCCAAATCTCTACACACGCCTTGGCCAGATCGGCCTCTTTCGCTTCGAAGGCGTCACGCAACGCAGTGTGATCATCGAGCAATATGAGGGCCAGCTGAACCTCTTGCCCACCGTGCCCTGGGGCGCGCCCGCCACAGTCGGCACGCGCGAGGGCCGCTCCATGCGCTCGTTCGCTGTCCCGCATATCCCCCATGATGATGTCATCACCGTGATGGATATTCAGGGCCAGCCTGCGCTGGGATCCTCCACCGAGGCCGATCCGCTGTCAGAGGTGATGAACCGCAAGCTGACCTTGATGCGCCGCAAACATGCCCAGACCCGCGAGTTCATGGAAATGAACGCGCTGCGCGGCACAGTGCGCGACGGGGCCGGTGCCACGCTTTACAATTACTTCACCGAGTTCGGCCTGAGCCAGATCAGCGTGGATTTCCTGCTGGGCACCAATGGCACCAATGTGCAGGCCAAATGCCGCGAAGTGCTGCGCGCGGTAGAAGACAATCTGCTGGGCGAGACCATGACATCGGTTCATGCGCTGGTCAGCCGCGAGTTCTTCGACAAGCTGATCGGCCATCCCAAGACGGAAGAGGCCTATAAGTTCTACGCCGCCACCGGCGCGCAACCCCTGCGCGAGGATATGCGCCGCAACTTCCCCTTCGCAGGCATCCTCTTTGAGGAATATAACGGCAGCTGCACATTGTCCTCTGGTGCGTCGGAGCGGCTGGTGCCTGCCAATGAAGGCGTGGCCTTCCCCTTGGGCACAATGGACACCTTCACCACCTATGGCGCACCGGCCGATCTGCTGGAGGCTGCCAATACAATCGGGCAGGAAATCTATGCCCGCCAGCTGGTGGAGAACAAGGGCCGCTGGATCGATCTGATGACCGAATCCAACATCCTGCCGGTGAACAAACGCCCGCGCATCGTCATCCGCCTGCACAGCTCGAACTGAGCTGCGGGCATACCATAGCGCATCGCCCCCGCGCGGGGGCGGTGTGCCCCTGCCGTTTCCTCCCTCTCTACCGGAACACGCTCATGAACGCTTTCGCAGCCGCCGATGACATTCTCTTCACTGACCCGCACCTCTCGCAGCCCGCGCTCTACCGCGCAGGCGGCGCAGGCGACGGCCAGCCTGTGCGGGTGATCCTGCGCACGCCCGACCGGATTGCCAATTTCGGTGACGGGCGCTTTGTGACAGATTCCGTGCTGATCGATCTACGGATATCAGAGGCGGCAGAACTCGCGCGCGGGGACACTTTCGAGGTTGACGGCACGCTTTACGAGATCCGCTCCGAGCCGGTCCGCGATGCCGCGCGTCTGATCTGGGCGTCCGAGGCGCGGGTGCTGCCCTGATGCTGTCGCTCAAGATCCTGCATGATCTGGCCCGCGAGATGGAGGCCGAGGAATATGCCGGGCGAAAGGCTATGCGCGAAGGGCTCAATGCGGCTGCCAAGAGCCTGCAGGCCGACTGGCGGCGTCAGGTGGAAGCGGCAGGGCTCGGATCACGTCTGGCCCGCACCATCCGCGCCAATACCTATCCGCGCAAACCGTCGAGCAATGCCGCATCGCTGGTCTGGACCCGCGCGCCCAAGCTGATCGATGCGTTCGATCGCGGCGCGCTGATCAAATCCGGCGAGGGGCTGTATCTCGCAATCCCCACCGAGCTGGCAGGCACCCGCGGCCTCGGGCGCAAACGCATCACACCGCGCGGCTGGGAACAGCGCACCGGCGTGCCGCTGCGCCCCATCTACCGGCCCGGCCAGCCGATGCTGCTGGTGGCCGATAATATGCGCATGAACACACGCGGGCGTGCCGTGCTCAACCGCCGCAAGACCCGCAAGGACGGGGTGCAGACAGGGGCCATCACAGCGGTGATATTCATCCTGCTGCCGCAGGTGCAGCTCAAAAAACGCCTCGATCTGGCCCCCGCCGCAGACCGCTGGGCCGCACGCATCCCGGGGCTCGTGGTCTCCAGCTGGCCGCGCGCCCGCACTTCAGGGGGTGGTGCACCATGACCAGCACGCGTGAAGAGGTGCTGGAGGCCTTGCACACAGCGCTTGGGTCCGCCCTGCCCGCAAGTGCGGAGCTTTCACCCCGCAATGACACTCTGCCCGCACGCATCCCTGCAGGTGGCGTGGCCATTCTGCGCGACGGCGATCCGGGCGAGCCGGAGGTGACACTCTCGCCGCTGGCCTATCACTACCAGCACCGCGCCGAGATCGACATTCTGGTCGAGCGGCAGGAGACAGACCGCGATGCCGCCTTTGACGCCCTCGCCCGCGCCATAGGCACAGCCATTGATGCCGATCGCACTCTGGGCGGGCGCTGCGACTTGATCGACGGGCAGGCACCCGCGCCGCTCTCGCTGCCCATCAAGGGCGCAGAAACCCTCAAAGCCGCCACCATCACACTGGTGCTGCATTATTCCGCAGCCGACCCGCTGCTTTAACCTGACACGACACACCAAGAACGAGAGGACAGAACATGGCACGCGCACATGGAGGGCGGGCGCAGATGGCGCTTGCTTTCGAGACAATCTATGGCACCCCGCCCGCATCAGGCTATACGCGGATGCCCTTTGCCAGCTCCACACTCGGGGCCGACCAGCCGCTGTTGCAAAGCGAACTGCTGGGCTATGGCCGCGATCCGCTGGCCCCCATTAAGGACGCGCTGAATGCCGATGGTGATGTCGTCATCCCCATTGACGCGCGCGCCTTCGGCTTCTGGCTGAAGGCCGCGTTCGGCGATCCCACCAGTTCCGAGGGCGAAGATGGCAGTGGTGATCCCAACGGGGTGTTCACGCATGTCTTCCACTCGGGCAGCTGGACCCTGCCCTCCATGGCGATTGAAGTGGGCATGCCCGAAGTGCCAAGCTTTGCCATCTATCCCGGCTGCCGCGTTGATGGTCTGTCGCTGACCATGCAGCGCGCAGGGCTTCTGACCGCCACTGCACGCCTGATCCCGCAAGGCGAGGTGCTGGACACAGAAGCGCAGACCGGCACGCTCGACGAGATCGCCCTGCGCCGGTTTGGCCATTTCAACGGCATGATCCAACGCGACGGTGTGGCCCTTGCCAATGTCGTCAGCGCCGAGCTGAGCTACCAGAACAACCTCGACCGGATTGAGACTATCCGCGCCGACGGGCTGATCGATGGCGCAGATCCCGGCATGGCCATGCTCTCCGGCCGCATGGATGTGCGGTTTTCTGACACGACCCTGCTGATGCAGGCCATCGACGGCACCCCTTGCGCGCTCGAATTCGGCTGGGCGCTGCCCTCAGGCGAAAGCCTGACCATCGCCGCCCATGCCGTCTACCTGCCCCGCCCGCGCCGCGAGATCAACGGCCCGCAAGGCGTGCAGGCCTCTTTTGAATGGCAGGCCGCGCGCGATCCCGACACGGGCCGGATGTGCACCACAACCCTGATCAATGACCGGAGCGAGTATTAATGCTGAGACTGAACATATCCCGCAAGCCGCACTGGCTGGAGTTTGCCCCGGGCGTGCGCGTGCTGTTGCAACCCGCCGATATCGAACTGGTCAGTGACGCCCAGTCCGATCCGGAGTTCATCGAGGCCTTGGGTAGCGACCATCTGCCCGCTGATGACGACGCGGCCCTCACCATGCCGCCTGCGCAAAAGCAGCGTGTGGGTCTGGCCCTTGCCATTGCTATGGCCAAGCGCGCCATCATCGCCTGGGAAGGCATGGAGGATGAAGACGGCCAGCCCATTGCCGAGCCCTTTGACGAAGGGGTTGAGGCGCTGTTGCGCATTCCATCGGTGTTTCGCAAGTTTCAGGACAGCTATATGGCCCCTGCCATGTATCTGGCCGCAGAGGGAAACGCCTCAGGGGCCTCGCCGAATGGCATTTCGGCGGTGGCCCCGAATATTGCGCGGCCTGCCCGTCGCGCTGCCAAACCTGCCCGCAAAAGCAAAACGCGCCGCTGAGCGTTGAGGGCGCGCAGGTCTGGCGGCTGGCCATGCGCCTTGGCGGCCAGCTGCGCGTCTCGAACGGCCGCATCATCGGCTGGGATATGAGCGCAGCCCTCGCCTTGGGCAGCGCTATGGATATCGCGCCCCATATCACCGCAGCCCTGCTGCCCGTCATCGAGCCGGTCATGGCGCGCAAGTTCAACGAGCAAACCCGGGGATCCCATGAGTGAGAAACGCGTCTCCGTGCGTTATTCTGCCGAAGGCGGCGGGAAAGTGCGTGCGGAATTCAAAGGCATCGGTGACGCCGGTACGCGCGAATTCGGGCGCATCGCGGATCAGGCGGACGCCGCAGGCCGCATGGTGCGCCGCGCTATGGGGGTGCTGGGCACAGCATTCAGCGTGCGCGAGCTGGCCCGCTACGCCGATACATGGACCGATCTGGGATCGCGCGTCGATCTGGCCACCGGATCACAAGAGGCAGGTGCGGCCGTCATGGACCGGCTGGCGGAAATGGCACGGCGCACTTATTCCAGCCTCGAGCAGACCACAGAGTCCTATCTCGCCAATTCAACCGCGCTGCGCGAGCTGGGCATGAGCACGCGCGAAAGCCTTGATTTCACGGAGGCGCTGAACAACGCCATTGTCGTCTCGGGCGCACGGCAACAACGCGCCGAGCAGATCTCCAATGCGCTGAGCCAAGCCATGGCACTGGGCGCGCTGCGCGGCCAGCAGCTCAACACTGTCATCATGAATGGCGGGCGCGTCGCCGAACTGCTGGCCGCCGAACTGGGTGTGGGCGTCAACCAGCTGCGCACGCTTGGCGCGCAGGGTAAAATCACCGGCGATGTGATCCGCAACGCGCTGGTCGGGAATTTGCAACTCTTGCGCGAGGAGGCCGACAGCATGCCCGCCACGATTGGTGATGCGTTCGTGCTGATGGGCAATGCGGCGCTGGAACTGGTGGGCACATGGGACCAGATGCTGGGCGCCTCCAACCGCGTGGCAGAGGCGATCATCACGCTCGCTGACAATCTCGAGCGTGTGGCCGCGATCGGGATCGCTTTTGCTGGCTTCATGGCCGTGCGCTACGTCGCAGCCTTTGTCGCCGCCCGCGTGGCCACGATGACGCTGACCGGCGCGCTGGTGGCGCTGCGCGCTGCGCTCATTCGCACAGGGATCGGCGCGCTGATCGTGGGCGCAGGCGAGTTGATCTACTGGTTCGGCCAGCTGGTCAAAGGCGCGGGCAGTTTTGGCGAAGCGCTGGAAATTCTCGGGCGGATCGCAGCAGGCGTCTGGGAAGGCATCAAGACAAGTGCCGCGCTCATCCCTGATGCATTGCAGATTGTCTGGACGCGGATCCGCGCGCAATTCTTTGATCTGGTCGCGGACCTGACCTTCCGCTGGTCGGATTTCCTGCGCTGGATGGGGACAAGTGTTGAAGATGTGCGCGGGTTTGGACGCATCTCCGACTCGCTGAAAGCAGCCGCCGACACCGCCAATACCTTTGGCAACACCACCCGCATCGCGGCGGCAGGCGCGAATTTCGAGGCAGGCCAGCTGGCCGACACGCTGCGCGGCAATCTTGTGGATGCGTTTGCGGGCGCGCGTGCTGCTGTGGACGAAATGCGCGCGGCGATGGACGCGGCCGATGATGACAGCAGCCTTGATGATGTGCTGGCCTCGGTCGCCGAGGTCGAAGACGCGCTTGGCCGGGCCGGAGGGGCGGCAAAGCAGGCAGGCAAGGAGATCAGGGAGGCCGGTGAAGAGGCCCTGACCGGCTGGGATGCGGTGGCAGACTCGCTTGCGCGCTATCACGAGCAGGCCATGGATTGGGGCAAGGGCATTGGTGATGCGATGACCGGCGCGTTCCGCTCGGCGGAATCTGCCATCGGGGATTTCGTGCGCACGGGCAAGCTGGAAGTGAAGGATCTGGTCCTGTCGATCCTTGCAGACTTCGCCATGATCGGCGCGCGGCAATTCATTCTTGGCCCGCTGGCCTCCGGGCTGAACAACGCGCTTGGCGGGCTGCTGGGCGGTCCCTTGAATGCCATGGGCAGCGGGCCATTGGCCAGCTTTGATGGCGGCGGACATACCGGTTTTGGCGCGAGATCGGGCGGGCTGGATGGTCGTGGCGGTTTTTTGGCCGTGATGCATCCGAACGAAACAGTCATCGACCACACGCGCGGCGGCGGGGGAACTGTGATTAACATAACGAACAATACCGGAGCCAATGTGACGCAGCGCCGCTCGCGGTCGCCTGACGGACGTGAGTTGGTCGATCTTGTGTTTGGTGAGTTAGGTAAGGGACGCGGTGACAAGGCTATGACGCGGTTTGGTCTTTCGCCAGCGCCGGTGCGTCGATGATCGCCGTATGGCCATTCTCCGACCCGTTGTCGCCTCTGGTTCAGTCGACCGCTGCGCCTGTCGATCAGCTGGTGAGTTTTCAGCCGGACATTGGTCCAGCCATATCGCGCCCGCGCACGACAGCGCGTCTTGAACTGTGGTCACTGCAGGTCCGTCTGCACAGCTTCGAGCAGCTGAAGGATTTCGAAGCGTGGTTCGACAATCAGCTGGCATTCGGTGCGTTGCCGTTCCTCTGGCTGCATCCGACAGAAAAGACCTTAAAAAGGTTCAGGTTTGAGACCGGTACATACGACGAGTCGTTCACGCGCGCCGGGCGAGTGTTCATTTCGATGCGCCTGATGATGCTGCCCGGCGCATTGTGGTTCGCGTCATATGTCCCGAAGGGCATGTTGCGCATTCCCGATTTCGTGGCCGACTATGCGGCTGACAGATACTGGATTGGTCAGCAGGAAGTTGCGGCATCCGATCTGGACCAGATCAGCGGCTCATATCTTGTGGTGCAGCAGCAGACATCCGGCGATCAACAATCAACAGATGTCACATATGCCGGTGATGTGCCCCAGACCGCGCCCGTTGGTGTGGACTGGATCGCGGGGTTCGTAGCATGAGGCGCGATGTCGGCAATGCGGAATCGCTGAACGCTGAAGCGACAGGCGACGGGTATCTGGCCTTCGCGGAAATCACGCATCCGCTGTTGTCGGGCCCGATGCGCGTGGTCGCAGATGTGTTGGGATACCGCTGGAAGGGGGTCGACTGGCATCCCGTGATGTTCGAGTTCGAGGCCGTGACAGACAATGAACAGACGCCAGAGGCGCGCATCACGTTGTCGGCGATTGACCGGACAATCACGCGGGCGCTGATCGCCCTGCCGGAGCGCGCCAAGATATCTGTCTGGGTGCTGACAACGGATGATTTCGACCTGACGGTCGAGCCGCGCCAAGCGCTGGGGGAACCGGTGCCGCTGATGGAATTGCTGAACTTCGATCTGACAGATGTGCAGGGCAGCGTCACAGAGGCCAGCGGGCGGATCATGCTGCGTGACTACACGCAAGAGCCTTGGCCGGGTGTGCGCGCCACACAATCGCGCTGTCCGGGGCTGTTCGCATGATGTGGTGGGGCAAGTATATCGGCCTGCCTTATGAGGATGCGCATTGCTGGGAGTTGGTGCGCCGCGTCTATGCGGATCAGTTGGGCGTGCATCTGCCTGTCTATGGCGAGGTTGATGCGCGCGACCTGGTGCGTGTGGCCCGCGAAATCGGGCGCGGGCAGGATCGTTGGCAGCCGGTTGATCCGCCTGCAGAATATGACGGGGTGCTGATGCGCGGTCGGTCGCAGGTCTGGCATGTGGGGGTGATGACTGATGCGCGGCATGTGCTGCACACAGAACGCGCCACAGGCGCAGTGCGTGTCCCGATCGATCACATAACAATCAAGGGCCGGATCACCGCTTTCAGAAGGTATTGCCTATGACTAAGCGCATGATTTGCAGAATGAAGAACGATCCATCTGAATTCCTTTCGGCATATGGCAGCGGCAACGGCCACGGCGGTGGGGGCACAACAGAGCCTCAAGGCACATTGACGCTCGAAGGTGTCGGCGGCGGTGGCGGTGGTGGTGGGTCTACATGGGCGTCGGCTTTGGCCTGCCCAGAATGCCGGTCGCGGCCTGTTCAATATACGTTGACGCTTGGAGAGCGGAGTCAGTCGGAAGGGAATAGGTCAACCAACCGAAGCGCGGGTCCTGAATGCCCAGAAGTACAAACGTTTCTGTCCTGTCAACTTGCACATACCAGCGAGGATCAGGAATGACCGGTTCGATTTTGCCCGTTGGTTCTGCGTCCAATGGTGGAAAAAATTTCTCACATGCTGCAGTCATTGCTGTTATGACGCTTCGAACTTCACTTGGCGTCAGCTTGACCTCTCCGCTTCCTATCGCGGGTGACATGATCGTTGCGCCGTCTTTGCTGAAAACCAGTTCTACCTTTCCGTCCATGTCATCCTCCTGCGTTGATTCTGCGATGAGCACATCATCGACGCGTCGGATGGCTGGTGTCACTGATTCTCATAGGTATGACGCATGAGTCTCTACTGTGTTTACCGCCCGCCCTTCAGCCAGTTGGCCCCACGCGTCGAGCGGCTGCCCTATGGGTTGACGCTGGCCGAACTGGTGGCGCGCATGGATCTGCCCGCGATCTTTGCCGAACATGGCACTGTCTGTGTGGGCGGTGTGCCCGTCCCGCGCGGGGCGTGGCATCTGGTGCGGCCGAAAGCGGTGACAGGCGGCGTCGTCAATCCGGTCACGTTCCATGCCCCGATCATGGGCGGCGGTGGCAGTGACGGTGGCAAGAACCCGATCGCGGCGATCTTCAGTGTCGGGTTGCTGTTGCTTTCAGGCGGTGCGGCGGCGGGGCTGTTCGCAACGGCTGGCGGGTTGTTCGCTGCAGGTACCACGTCTGCCGCGCTGCTGGCCGGTGGTATCTCGCTGGTGGGATCGCTGCTGTTGAATGCGCTCGTCCCGCCGCCAACGCTGGACGGGCGGGGCAGTGGCGGCAGCGACAGTCAGGTGCGCGACAGCCGCCGCGCGGCCAGTGCGCGCGGCAATGTGCTGGAACCCAACGGGGTTGTCCCGCGCGTGGTCGGGGAACGCCGCATGTTCCCGCCGTTGCTGGCTGAACCGTTGGTCACATTCGACGGCGAGGATGAAGTGGTCGAGGCCGTCTATGGCCTGTGCGGACCGCACCGGCTGCAGGATATCCAGATCGGTGCAGCCCCTGCGGGGGACATCGCCGGCGTGTCGATCGAGACGCGCGAAGGCTGGCCCGGTGACGCGCCCTTGTTGTTGGTGCAGCGATACGGGCGCACGGAATCTGTCGGGCAGGAAATCACCGGCCATAAGGTCAGTGCGGATGACGGCGCGCTGCTGGATGAACTGGTCGATGTCAGCCTTGCCATACCGCAACCCAGTCTGGTGGCCACGCGCCGCGCGCCCGATGAGCACCAGTTGCAGATCGCCTTCGGGCAGGGACTTGGGCGTGTGGCTGCGCCATCCGACCGGTTGCGCGTGCCGTTGCGCATCCGCATCCGGCTGCGCGGTGCGCCCGAGTGGCGCAACCTGCCAGAGGTGCATTATCAGGGTGCGGATTTCAGCACGCTGCGCGCAACGATCAAACTGGTCTGGCAGTCTGGCGCAGATCTGTCGCCATCAGCTGGCCCGGCGAAAGGGTTTGTTGCGGCGTTTGCGGATGTGCCGGCACAGGCGCTGGTTCCGGCAGGCGGTGACTGGGTGGCTGACCCGTACTTCTTTGACAGCGGCGATACCTATGTCGACCAGAATAATCTTGGATCCACGGGCTTGCGGAATTACCGCATGACGCGCGATGTCATGCAGTTCTTCCTGGACCCAGCCGAGTTTCCGCGCGGGGTCTACGAGATTGAGATCAGGCGCGGCGTTGCAATCAGAAATGCCAGCTGGTCGAACAGCGCTTACACGCTGGGCGGCACAGTCTACAACCTGTTCGGGTATGCCGGCACACCTGCGCAGATCCCGTATGCCCGCGAAGACATGGCCGACACGCTGACGCTGCAGCGGTCTGTCTCGATCTGGAACCGCAGCCCGGTGCAGTCTGATGATTTCGCGCTGATTGCAGTGCGTGCGCGCAATGTGAATATCGAACGGGTCAGTGTCATGGCGGGCGGCTATGTGCGCGACTGGAACGGGGTCGGCTGGCATGACTGGTCGATCACCGATAATCCGGCCCCGCATTACCGCGATGTCCTTGTGGGCGCGCAGAACCTCGACCCGTTGCCGTTGCGAAATCTGGATGATGCGGGGCTGGTGGAATGGCGCGCGGCCTGTGCAGCGGCGGGGCATACCTGCAACGCCGTGCTTGAAGATACCAGCGTGGGCGAGGCGCTGTCTGTGATTGGGGGCTGTGGGTATGCGCGGCCCTATCAGTCCGACCGATGGGGCGTCATCCGTGACTATGACCGGTCGGCCGAGCCGCCCGTGCAACTGTTCACGCCGCGCAACAGTGCGAACCTGACCTGGTCCAAAGGGTTCGCGCGCTTGCCTGACGGGTTGCGTGTCAGTTTCGATGATGCCGCGCAGGATTATGAACAGCGCCAGATCACGGTGTTCCGCAAAGGGGTGACACGCGATACCGGCCGGTTGGAACAGGTGACCTATGAAGGCATGACGCATGAGGCTGATGTGATCGCCCGCGCGCTGTATGATCTGGCGCAGCTGGAAGCGCGCGCCACGCTGTTCAACATCGATGTCGGGCATGATGCCATCGTATGCCGGCGCGGGTCACTGGTCGGGCTGGTGCATGATGCTGTCGCAGAAAACGGCGGCTTTGCCCGCGTGCTGCAGGGCGGTGCGCAGGGCGTGCAGCTGGATGATCAGGTCATGTGCAGCAACGAGCCGATGCCGCGCCAGGTGCGGGATTTTCGCGCCGTGGCCAGCGTGCGCGCGCTGGGGCAGCGGACGCAGGCACAGATCAGGTATCCGGATGGTGACATCATCACAGTCGATCTGGCCAATGCAACGGGCCGGACAGATCAGATTGTCTTTGCCGATGTGCTGGACCCCGTGCCTGCGGGTGCGCTGCTGTCCACGCGGGTGCTGACAACTGAATACCGCCGGATGATCGTATTCGACATGAAGTTCAACCGCGACCTTGGCGCAACCTTGACGCTGGTCGATGAAGCACAGGAGATCTTTGCAGCATGACACGCGCCCCCTTCGGTGATCCGAACGGCGACCAGCTGGTCGACGGGATCAACACACGTTTCAAGTCCCTGTTCAATGCAGCCGCATTCCCGCTGACAGATGTGGGCGGCACTGCGAATGATGTCACGGCTACGGTGGCACCCGCGCTGGACGGTGACGGCCTTCTGGATGGTATGAGTTTCACCATCACGTGGGCTGATGAGAACATGGGCCCCATGACGCTGGCGCTGAATGGTGGGCCGCCCGTGCCGGTGCTGGGGGCGGATGGTGGTGGCTTGCCGCCGGGGTCAGTCGGGCCGAACTTACGGTCACTGGTCAGCTATGTCGGCGGCGATTTCGTTTTGCTATCGCAAAGCCTGCTGGCAGGCGGGGCCGGGACGGCGCGTTACTACTGGGTGTTTGAGGCATCTGGAACTTGGGAGAAGCCGGAAGGGCTGCCAAGCAACACGCCTGTAACGATTGCAGCATGGGGCGGTGGTGGCGGTGGTGGTTCGGGGTCTGAAGGATCCGGAGGAGGCGGTGGAGCATATAGTGAGATAGTTGTGCGCGCAGGCGATCTGCCAGAAAGTGTAACTGTCACTGTTGGTGCTGGTGGCGCTGTGAATGTGACCGGAGGAGATAGCAGCTTTGGCAGCTTACTGACGGCATATGCTGGTCAGCGTGGTTTTCCATACGGAGGGAGAGGTGGCGGTGGAGGGGGCAGTAGTAGTGTTGGGACCGCAGATGGGGGGCGTGTCGGAGGAGGATTTGGTGGGGAGTTTTCGACCGACGTTGGTATGGGTTTCGGCGGTGATGCGGCGACAATTTGGGGCGGCGGCGGCGGTGGCGCTCCGCAATCCAGCGGGGCTGCTAACGCGCGTCGACGAAACCCTGGGGGGTGGGCAATATGGGGGGGCGGCGGCGGTGGGTCGCGCGGGACGTCTGCAGGATCTGGCATAGGCGGGACGTCAGCGTTTGGCGGGGATGGTGGAAACCTATTACAAGCCGGTTCAGCTCCTGCTGGCGGTGGTGGCGGTGGCGCTGCAGGTGCACGCGGTGAAATCCGCATCTGGATATGAGGGGCTGATCAGATGGCAAAATACGCAATCATCGAGGGTGGCATCGTTGTCAATGTCGCCACGGCCACAGCACCGCTTGCGCCGAACTGGATCCCGACTGAAAACGCAGGCCCCGGCTGGTCCTATGAAAACGGGGCGTTTCTTCCCCCGCCAGAAGTGCCGCCCAGTCAGGAGGAACTGGCCGAACGTATCGGGCAGGAACGCGACCGCAGGCTGGCGGCCGGTTTCAATTATGACTTCGGGGATGCGCGCGGTGCCCACCGCATCAACACCACAGATAAGGATATGCGCGGTTGGGACGAAGTCACCAAGCTGGCACAGACCGCGCTTAACCTTGGCCAGTCTGACGCCCCGATCGGGATAAAGACGGGCACCGGCCGTGTGACCGTGACCGCAGCGGAATGGCAGATGATCCTGCTGGCCGCTGGCCAGCACCGGCAACCCATATTCAACGCGGCCTTTGATCTGCGCGAGATGGACCCGATCCCGGAAGATTACGCTGACGATACATGGTGGCCCGATGCGTGACGAAACACCACGCCTTCACAAGATCGGGGACGCGTTGTCGCAGCTTGGCAATGTTTCGTTCTTGCCGGACCACCGTGCCACAACGGCAAATGAAAGCATCAGCGGGCGGGCGCATCGCATGGGCTGGCGGGTGGAATGGTGGATCGACCTGCCGTTCCGGTTGTTCGGGCAGCGCCACCACTGCCTCGATGCTTATAACGCAGATCTTGAACGCGCGGCAGCGTTCAAAGCGCAGCATCGCGAGCGCGCCGGAATGGATCACTGAACTGAAAATACTGGGGGCAGGTCATGAGTGATAGCGAAACACAGCGCCTGCTGGGTGCGCTCGATGCGCGGCTTTCCTCGATAGAGGACACACTCAGGACGGCCAACAACGATTCCCGCGGCAGCCGTGCGGCCGTATATGACGCACTGCGCGAGATCCGCGAGGATGCACAAGACACCCGTCACCGCGTGGCCAAGCTCGAGCAGATCATCGCCGAAGATGTCCAGCCCGTCATCAAGGGCGTGCGCGACTGGCGCTCGCGCGCCATCGGCGCCGCCTTTGTGCTGGGTTTCATAGGCTCGGCGCTGATTTTCCTGATCACCAGCACCAAGGATCTGGTCATCGCCGCATGGCAGGCGCTGACCGCCAAGTAGCGCGACAAATTCGGTCGCAAAATATGCACACAACTATGCAGCCGCTCCCCCGGGGGCGGCTTTTTTAACCCTGAAAGGAGGCGCAAATGGCGCGTGGTAATTTCGAGGCCTGCATGGCCGAAATCTTCAAACATGAGGGCGGGTTTGTGAACCATCCCCGCGATCCCGGCGGGGCCACCAATATGGGCATCACCATCGGCACATTGCGCGGGTGGCGCTCGGGGCCGGTCACTGTCGAGGATGTGCGCACACTGACCAAGCGCGAGGCCAAGACCATCTACCGCGCGCGGTACTGGAACCCCGTCAAGGGTGATGACCTGCCCGTAGGCCTCGATCTGGTCACCTTCGATCCGGCCGTGAACAGCGGCAATTCCCGCGGGGCGCGCTGGCTCCAGCAGGCTTTGGGCGGCGTGAGTGTAGACGGCAAGGTCGGGCCGCAAACCCTTGGCGCGGCGCGCAAGGCCGAGCCTGTGCCGGTGATCAAGCGCGCCTGCGCCAAACGCATGGGCTTCCTGCGCGGCCTGCGCACCTGGGACGCCTTCGGGCGCGGCTGGTCGCGCCGTGTGGCCTCTGTGGAGGCCGTCAGTGTGGCCATGGCGGTTGCGGCCGCAGGCGCCCCTGCCCGTCCGGCACTGGTTGCCGAACAGGACTCTGCGCAGGGCAAGGCGGAACGTGAGGGGCAAGCAGCAGGCGGCACGGCGGTCGCGGGTGGTGGCGCAGGGGGCGGGGCTGCAACCCTCGCCGATCTGCCGGTATGGGGTCTGGCCGGGTTGGCTGTCGCAGTGCTGGTCATCATCGCACTTCTGCTGGGCCAGCGCCGCCATGATCTCGATCGCGCGGCAGCTTATCAGGCAGCAGCTCTGGAGGCAGGCACATGAGGCTGAAAGGATATCGTACGCTGATCTTCAACATCGCAGCCGCCCTGCCCGTCATGGTGCTTGAACTGCTGCCCGTCATCATGCCGGTCCTCTCCCTGCCCGAGCTGCGCGCCGTCCTGCCCGAAGGCTGGCTGCCATGGTGGGTGCTGCTCACCGCGCTGGGGAATATGGCAATGCGCAGGGTAACCGATACGCCCTTCGGGAGGGATAGGTCGTGAAGTGGCTGGTTTCAATCCTCACCGGCGGCGTGGTGCAGCAATTCACCGCGCCGCTGCTGGAAGCCCATCGCCAGCGGCTGGCGGCCCAGAACAACACCGATCGGATTGCCGCTGAACAGGAAATCGCACGGCTGGAGGCCGCGCGCGATGTCGCGCTGGCGGAATCATCCGACCGTTTCTCCGCCACACGTATCGGTAGGCTGCTGATTGTCGTGCCCTTCGGATTGTGGTGGGCAGCCGTGTTTGGCGTGTCGATCATCAACCCGCTATTCGGGCTAGCGTGGTCGATCGACGATATCCCGCCGCGGTTCTGGGATGCCGCACTGGTGCTGATTCCGGCGATTATACTCGGCGATGCAGGAGCATTGGCATTGAAAAGGTGGGCCTAATCGTAGAGCGTAGGTGTCGACGAGCGGATCATCCATTATGGACTTGGTTGCTTCAGCAAAGCTATTGAACTCATGTGATACTTATGTAAGTGTGTCTTGGTAGAAACTGACCTAACTTCAGGTTAAGTGAGTCGGTCAACTTGGAGAACAAAGTCCTTTGGGAGAATTGTCCTTTTTGGGTCTCACGGGGTGGTTCATATTTGATTTGATCAGCACATTAATTACTTTCATATGAGCTCTTCTATCAGCACTACGGGCGAATGGAGATTTGTGTCAATCACGCAGCGATTAAACCCACGTACTCTCATCATGAATGAGATATCATCGAAAGGTAGGTCAATCCGATTTCCCTGTATGTTGGACCGTTTCGAGGTTGGAGTTTTCTTTAGCCTGTGGCCGCACAAACTATAATGCAAATAAGTGAAAGCGAAAAGATGCCCAAAATCAATGGAAAGCGCGTCGTAATTACCGGTGGAGCTGGTTTTATTGGGTCGACGTTGGCGGATGTGCTTGCCGACACAAACGAAATCGTAATTTTTGATAATTTCGCGCGCGACACCATAACCAGCACTCGGCTCGCGCATCATGACAATGTACGCATCGTCAGGGGTGATATTCTCGACGCCGATGCGCTGGCCGTCGCTTGCGAAGGGGCTCAGATCATCGTGCATGCGGCAGCCATCGCTGGTATCAACACAACGCTCGAAAACCCGGTCGCAACCATGCGCGTCAACATGTTAGGTAGCGCCAATGCCCTCGCAGCAGCGCATGCAACCGGAAGCGTTGAGCGCTTTGTGGAGTTTTCAACATCCGAAATTTTTGGTTCTCGCGCTTACAATGTCGGTGAAGGGGATCATGCAATTACAGGGGCCGTGGGTGAAGCTCGCTGGACCTATGCTGTGAGCAAGCTAGCGAGTGAGCATCTGTGTCATGCCTATCACAAGCAGTATGAGCTGCCGACTGTGATCGTCCGCCCCTTTAACGTTTATGGCCCGGGCCAAACCGGCGAAGGCGCGATGACAATTTTCATACGCAAGGCGCTGGCTAACGAAGATCTATTTATTTTTGGCGACGGCAGCCAAATTCGTGCTTGGTGCTATGTTGACGACATGGTGGCTGGCATCATGGCTGCGCTGTCTCATCCTGACGCAGTGGGGCAAAGCTTTAACATTGGAAATGCACGCGCCGTTTCAACAATCCATGGTCTAGCAGAGTCGGTGATCCGCGTATTGAATAGTAAATCAAAGATAGTTTTTAAGCCGCCACTTTCGGCCGATATTGAACTGAGGATACCCAAGGTAGATAAAGCGCGAGACGTCATTGAGTTCGAAGCCAAGGTCGATTTAGATGAGGGTCTTCGACGTACAGCTGAGTGGATACGACAAAACAGTGAGGCCCTACCAACCATGCAAAAGGTATTTCGTGAGTGACTCAACTAAAGCTTTCTCGCCCGAATATTGACGAGACGGCCATCTCCAAGGTGGCCGAGGTGCTACGGTCGGGGAACCTAGTGCATGGCGCTGTTGGCCGTGAATTTGAGGCGGCAATAGCAGCCTTTGTTGGGACTTCTCATGCCGTGGTAGTCTCGTCTGGAACGGCGGCGATTTATTTGGCGCTGCGCGGTTTGGGGATAGGACCAGGCGATGCGGTTCTTGTGCCGGATTTTACGTTTCCAGCTACAGCAAATGCTGTCGTTATGGTTGGTGCAACACCTGTCTTAGTTGATGTGGATCCTAAAACCTATTGCATGACGCCCGCGGCAGCGGAGGCAGCAATTAATGCATTTAGCTCCGGAGCAAAGCTGGCGGCGATTTTGCTGGTGCATGAATTTGGAACGCCTTGTGATATGTTGGGTTTTAGGGCTTTATCAGACAAGTATTGTTTGAAACTAGTGGAAGATGCTGCGTGTGCGCTGGGGGCTCGAACATCGTTTGGGATGGTCGGAAAAGGTTCGGACGTAGCTTGTTTTTCTTTTCATCCTCGCAAGACCCTGACCACTGGAGAGGGTGGCGCCCTGGTAACGGACGATCCTGTTCTTGCTGATCGTTTTCGCGTTCATCGTAACCACGGTATGCAACCTGCTGAAGGTGGTGTTGCATTTGTCGAAGCAGCATTGAATTTCCGATTAACTGACTTTCAGTCGGCACTTGGGCTAAGTCAACTGCCGCATCTTCCGGGCTGGATCGAGAGCCGTCGCCAATTGGTGGAGCGCTATCTCTATGCCCTCGCACCCTTGGAGCAAAAGGGTTATCTCACTCTTCCGGCTCTTGTAGACGGTCAAAGCTGGCAAACCTTCATGATCGTGTTGGATAGGCGTTTTGATCAAAGGTCTATTATTGTCGCGATGGGAGAACAAGGAATTGAGACGAACCTCGGGGCACAATGCCTTGGCGACACCCAGACACATCGTGCATATCGCGCGACATTGGATGAATCAGTGGCGCAGCGACTTGCAAAGCAAGGGCTAGCACTGCCTCTTTGCGAAACTATGCACCCTGTAGATATAGACCGTGTGACCAGCACACTTGCGCGGTGCCTCGAAGATGCATCTTGACGATCTGCGATCTCTGCTGAGTCAGTTCTTTTCTCGCGCACGTGAAGAGAAACAGGAACAACATATCCGGACTCTGCCTTTTGGCGATTACATCGTGGATCGCTGGGAAAAAGCGCGACAGCTTGGTTTTGGTGAGGGATCGTCGGTCTATGACAATGTTGTAATTTTGGGTGAGCCATCAGTTGGAAAAAATGTTTGGATCGGTCCGAACGTAGTCTTAGATGCCAGCGGTGGACTGACAATCGGAGACAATTGCAACATCTCAGCTGGTGTTCAAATCTATTCCCACGATAGTGTTGATAGATGCATAAGCGGAGGCACAAAAGATATTTCGAAGTCGCCGGTTGTCATCGGTGCTAGCAGCTATGTTGGTCCTAATTCGGTGATTGCCAAAGGAGTAAGGATCGGTTCGGGCTGTGTTATTGGAGCTATGAGCCTGGTGTTGAAAGACGTGCCGGACGGGAGCATAGCCTATGGCACCCCAGCGCAGTCCAAGCAAAAAGATGAGAAGAGTTTAAATCCATGAATGTCGATAGGCCACGGATTTTTCTAGGCACCACAGAAATAGCAGGATACTATGCTGGCTTATATAAGGGTTTCTCTGAACTTGGGTTACCTGTATCATGTTATTTTCAAAAACCTCACAAGTTTGGCTATAGTAGCGGAACCTTCTCCGAGCGTTGGTTACAGAAACTCTCTGCGCGATTTCGAGCAGCACCCAAGAAATCGCGCCGAACCAGGCCTGATCTTATGTTTGTTCCGATTCTTGAAGAGTGGCTGAGGCGTCGTATAATCCGTCAGCACGATGTGTTTATATTTGGTTTCATGACCTCGCTTGATGGTATGCTCAAGGGCGGCCCCCGCCTTCGGGATCTTAAGCGCCTTAAAGCGCTCGGGAAAACTGTAATTTGTGTTTTTCATGGCTCTGATGTGAGACCTGTTTGGCTCAATGGCAGCTTTACCGACAAAGAGCCCGAAGAGCTTTTGAAACAAGGAGCCAGAAAACTGTCTTGGCTCCGAGAAATCGAGAAATACGCGGATGCAATCGTCAGCCATCCACCGATGGCACCACTTCAAAATAGGTCATATGCGCAATATCTGTCAGTGGGTATTCCGACAACTCACATCAAGCCGAAACAGCAGCAAGAAGTTGAACGGAAATCAGACGCTTTCCAGATCGTACACGCTCCTTCTAACCCCGAGACCAAAGGCACTGAAAAGATTAAGGCAGTGATCACGAAGCTGCGATCTGAGGGCTACAAAATTGACCTACAGTTATTGATTAATGTGCCCAACTCGCAGGTTTTGGCAACGTTGCGAAATGCTGATCTGCTTATAGATCAAGTCTTTTCCGATACACCGATGGCTCATCTGGCGACTGAGGCTGCTGGACAGAGCTGCCCGACTGTTGTCTGCGGTTATGATCTCAAGGCTCTTCAAAGTATCGTTCCGGCGGAGGACTGGCCGCCAACGATCATTGGAGAACCGGACGAACTTTATGACTGTGTTAAATGGGCATTGGACCACAATGCCGAACGGCATGAAATAGGCAGAGCTGCGCACGCGTTTGTATCTGAACGGTGGCGACCAGAACAAGTGGCGAGGAACTTCCTGCGTCTTGCGATCGAAGGTGTGCCGAAAGAGTGGCAGATCGACCCGAAGCAGAAACGTTTTTGGGGAGGGTATGGTATGACCTTAGATCAGCGGGATGAATTGGTTGACAATCTCGTTGCAATGTCAGGGCCGGATGCCTTGGGTCTGCCTGACGACACAATAATACCCCTACCGCGCCCCTAATTGTATTAGTTTGACCAAGTCGTTTAATTCACCGAGATCTAACCTTCTCAGTTTTTGTGTTCTTCTGGTCATGGCGATGTCAATGCCGTCACCTCATGTCCTCTTCAAATTGGCAGTACATGATATTCCTTCGAAGCAATTCTTCCCAACTGCTATAACTGTAACTCCATTATCAACTTTCGCTAATCAACGTTAAACTGCGTCTCGTATAGCCGCGCGAATTTCTCATTTTTTTCCAAAAGCTCACTCAATGTTCCACTTTCGATGATTTTGCCTTCTTCAACATAACAAATTTTATCAGCCTTTAGCACCGTAGAAAGACGATGCGCTACTACAATCATGGTAGTACCTTTCGTTACGACTTCAATTGCCTCCTGAATGTGCCGCTCTGAGTGACTATCAAGGGCACTGGTTGCTTCATCCAGCAAAAGCACTGGGGCGTTTTTTAGGATTGCACGTGCAATGGAAAGTCTCTGTCGCTGACCTCCGGAAAGGTTTCTTCCATTCTCCCCAATCATTGTATCGTACCCGTTCTGATACTTCTCAATAAATTCATGGGCGTTCGCTATCTTTGCTGCATTTACAACTTCCTCATCAGTTGCTCCTGCACGCACCATCCTAATATTCTCTTTAATTGTTTCATCAAAAAGGAATGTGTCCTGACCAACAAACGAGATAAGCTTTCGTAAATCCGCAAATTTAAGGTCTTTTAAATCAATTCCGTTTACCAAAATCTGACCTTCACTAGGGTCATGAAGTCGTAGTAGCAAATTTAGGATCGTACTTTTCCCCCCCCCAGATGGCCCAACAAGTGCAGTTACCTTTCCTGCATGAAACGTATGGCTGATATCATCAATTATTCGAGTGGCAGAATTATAACCAAACACAACATTTTCAAGCTTGACCTCAATGGGCGCCTCGGGTGCCACCTTTGGAGATTCTGGTTCAACCAATGTTATGGGATGATCCAGTACTTGATACATCATTCTCACGCCAATCATACCGGTTTCAAGACCCACACGCATTCTAGACAGGCGTTTTGCTGGCTCATATGACAAAAGAAATGCGGTTACGAATGTTATCAACTGACCTGGAGTAGCATCGGATTCACCCAAAATCCCTATGGATCCAATGAGAATGACTCCAGCTATTGCGAAGCCAGCAACCGTATCAACTAATGGATCTGTCGCCGCTTCAAGTGCTTTGATTTTGTTCGATCGTCTCTCTACCTTGCGTGCAGCAAAAGTCATCCGATCTAAAAGCCGGTCTTCTAGCGCAAACGCTTTAATGACTCGCATGCCTAAAGAGGTTTCTTGAATGACCTTTATAATGGAGCCCATGCCAGCCATCTCTTGCTCCATTATAAGCTTAACTCTCCCAAGAATATTGCGTAAAGATAACAATATTATAGGCCCAACGATTAGCGTCACAAGTGAAAGCACTGGTTGCTGATAAAACATAAGCGCAATCAAGCCAATCAACGTCAACAGATCGCGAACGAAGCTAGTCACGATAATATCAATTACAGACCTTGCCCTTTTAACACTATTGGCAACCTTCAACACGAGATCAGAGGAACTAATACTCCCGATATAATCAGCGCTTTGGTGAACCATGTGATTAAATACCTGAATCTGTTTATCTGCAACAATTCTATTCCCAGCCCGGGCTAGAAACGTAACCTGGACGAATGAAGAAAATCCTTTTGCTAAAAAAATTACAAAAATCGCAACAGAGATAAAGAATATGTTGCTTTTCCGATCTGGATCCGACATCACGTCGACAACCTGTCCCATGAGCCAAGCCATAGCAGCAGTGGTGAACGCCATGAGAACCATTGCAGACATAGCAACAAAGTACTTCTTCTTGTGCTCCGGAACATGCTCTCGCAGCAAGCGAAGCAGCAGGCGATGCTCCTCCGTAACAAAGTTAAACTTCTCAGCCAAGGACTTGATATAACGCATATTTTGTTCTTCGCGCCCGCAGTTGCATTTTGCATCGACAGATTTCAGATCGGCGCCCACTTTGCCTGCGCCCCTGATAGTTCGGGACCAATAGCGTCTTTGTAAGCGAAGTTCTAGGGTATATTCAAGATAAGCAACCGACAGAGCATACACGCGAGCTAGAAGCTTCAATGAAGCAATTCGCATTTACCACTGGAATACTCCAAAGAAAAATGGAATGGTTCTATCCTGTTGCTACAGCACGACTGTGGCACTAGAAGCATATGAGTAGAACGCATGTTGATAGGTAACCATGTCTGATAACGCTCCGCCTTCCATTTTGACTTCGTTCTTGGACCGGCTCGCAGCGCGTCGTTCCAAGATAGGTATCATCGGCATGGGATATGTTGGAATCCCACTTGCTGTAACCGTGGGCCGTGCTGGTTTTGCGGTTCTTGGCTTTGACGTTTTGGAAGAACGGATTCGCCAGTTGAACTCATGCCAAAGTCCGATAGGCCACATACCAAATTCCGAGCTAGAAGAGATTAAGGCGGTTGGATTCGAGGCCAGTAGCGATTTTTCTCGGGCATCAGAATGTGATGCGTTGATCATCTGCGTGCCAACGCCGCTAGACAAAACGCGCGAGCCTGACCTCAGCTATGTTGTATCCACCATGGTTGCTATAGGACCATACTTGAAAAAGGGTCAGCTGCTGGCGCTGGAAAGTACGACTTGGCCGGGCACCACCGAGGAAATCCTTAAACCCTATGTCGAGCGCGCTGGCCTAGCGGTCGGCATGGATTTCTTCCTTGTCTATTCGCCAGAAAGGGAAGACCCAGGCAATGCCGATTTCAACACACACACCATCCCTAAGGTTGTAGGCGGTGACACCTCGGCCTGCCGCAAAGCAGGCATGGCACTTTACGGAGCCTTCATTGCTACCGTGATACCAGTCAGTTCGACGAAGGCGGCCGAGTTGACCAAACTGCTGGAAAATATTCAGCGATCTGTGAACATTGGGTTAATGAACGAAATGAAGGTCGTAGCCGATGCCATGGATCTCGATATTTTCGAGGTGATTGACGCAGCTGCAACCAAGCCCTTTGGCTTTACCCCGTACTATCCAGGACCGGGTATCGGAGGCCATTGTATTCCAATCGACCCATTTTACTTAACTTGGAAGGCACGTGAATACGGGCTGCATACCCGCTTCATCGAATTAGCGGGCGAAATCAACGCCAACATGCCTTCCTATGTTGTAAATAAGCTGGTGCGAGCACTATCTGAACGCGGGAAGGCGCTAAATGGAGCAAACATACTAGTGTTAGGGGTAGCCTATAAACGCGACGTCGAGGATGTCCGCGAAAGCCCCTCGGTTATCGTTATGGAGCATCTTCGAGATTGGGGGTGCAAACTATCCTATAGCGATCCTCATGTGCCCACCTTCCCAACGATGCGCGAACACAAGTTCGATCTGTCTTCAGAACCACTTACTCCCGAATTTCTGGCCGCGCAAGATGCTGTTCTACTGCTCACTGATCACTCTGAGTTCGATTATGATTTTATCGCCCAGCATGCGCCGTTGCTGATTGATACGCGCGGTATCTATCGCCGTCTCGGAATGACGGTTTTAACGGCTTAGGACCCTATCTTGCTTTTATGCCGGATATTGGTGCGTCATCCAGACGGTCCAAGCATTTTGCTATAAAGGTGGCAGAGTTTTTCGGCTTGCCGATGCCAGCTATACTCACTGGCCAGACGCTCCTTAGCTTCTTGGGACATGCTATAGCATGAATGATTCTCGATCACATCCTTGAGTGCTGCGGCAATGTCTTTTGGGTCAGTCTGATCCATAGTACGTCCAATGCCGGTAGCTTCGATAAACCGACGCATTTCAGGCAAATCTGAAACACAGATTGGAATCTGTGCGAAGGCGGCTTCAAATAATTTGTTGGGCAAGCAATATCTATAACTAAGCGAAGCATCCTGAATCGGCACCACAGAAACAGTCGCGGTGCTGATGACCGCAGGCACGTCTCGGGCATCCACGGGAGGAAGAAGGTGAACACGATTCTCGACGCCAACTTCACGCGCCACATTCAAGAGCCACTCGTCATTGCGGGCCTTACGTGGGCCAAGAGCCACTAGATGCGCCTCGGGCAAGTACAGTAGAGCCTCAAGGACTTTGTCCATGCCTCGTTGAGTACGCTGGATACCACCCGTAAACACAACTAAGGGCACGTTTTCGCTTAGACCCGCTTTCTCCCGCACAGTTTGCAGACCTTCACGAAACATTATGCCTGACGACAGATCCGAGATATCCACTTCTGGAGCATTCATCACGATAGTAGGTCGAGGGCCCTGAAAGCGTTTGGCATAAAGATCGCCGATTCCTTCAGATACGGTAATCAAGTGAGTAATATATGGGAAGCAATCGTTTTCAATCAGTTCCGGCAGATTTGATCCATATGGATCCATTTTGCTCGCGCGGGCGGGTTCGTATTCGTGAGCATCGTAAACCAAAGGCACCCCCAGCTTTTGCGCCAGCATCACGCCTGTGGGTAGGCAGTAGATGTCGTGCGCATGTACCGCAGCGATCTTATCTTCCAATTCAATATCTGGAAAATTACTAGCAAAAACCAAAGACTCAGCCTGAAACAACTGTTGGCGGTATCGGCGGTGTTCCGTCTTGTAGTATCTGTCTCGTTCTTGAAGTCGGCGGGACCTTTTAACAAAGTTCTGCTCAGTGGACATGATTGCCGAAGGAGGAATTGGAATACGAATGAACTGAAGGCGAACATTCAACCACAGGTATTCAAAGAGTCTGCGTTTTCGCTCCCAGCCAGACTTTTCTTTGAAATAGGTGGAGTGCGACCGGCGCATCGCATCCGGCCCAAGCAAGCCCTCTAAGAACCGATCCACTTGCTTGATGTATTCGCAGGATTGCGCATACGGAAGATAACGCTTGGCCAACTCACCGCGCGACTGGTCAAGGAAGGTGAGGTCGTCAAAAAAGTCGGTTGAGACCCCATCCGGTGAAAAGCAACGAAACCGAGTGATCTGAATGCCATCGATTTCGTCGTGTTGCGGTAGCTCGTCGGGCCAATCGCAGAAGACGCTCACGTCATACCCAGCCTTCCGCAGCACACGTGCCTGCTTCAAAACACGCGGATCTTCTGTGATTTCGTGATAAGTTAGGCTGATAATTTTGTTCATTTGTCGCTGTGTCATTAAATTACTCCAATCTTCAAATGAACAGTTCAAACTACGGCGGTCTTCAATACGCCGATGACCTGATCCTGATCCTCAAGTGTTAGATAAGGGCTCATCGGCAAGCTAAACACGCAGGATGCGGCAATTTCACTATGCTTCAAACCCATGGGATCACTTGGAAAATTTTGAAAAGCGGTTTGCTCATGCAGGGGCTTAGGATAATATATTGCTGTTGGAATGCCTGCTGCTTTCAGCTGGTTCAAAACCTGCGCCCGGTGTTCTGATGATTGGGCTCGCAGCGTATACTGCGCCCAGATCGACATAATATGGTTCGGCATTTCAGGCACAATGAAAGTGGATGCCAACGCCGCATTGTATCGCGCGGCCAAGCGCTGGCGTGCCGCGATCTCGTCAGCATAGATCGCCAGCTTTTCAAGTAGAATTGCCGCTTGCAGCGTATCCAACCGAGAATTCACTCCAATGCGGACGTTGTCGTATTTTTCGTCCCCCTTGCCATGGACCCGAAGACTGTCCAACAAAGAAGCTAGTTCATCACTGTCGGTGAATAACGCGCCTCCATCGCCATAGCAGCCTAGCGGTTTTGCAGGAAAGAACGAGGTGGTAGTTATTTCGGCGAACGTACCAGTCATCTGCCCGTTATAGAGTGCTCCCCAACCTTGAGCACTGTCGCCGATCATAGTCATACCGTGGGCTATCGTAATTTCAGACAGTGTGTTATATTCTGCTGGTCGGCCAAAAAGATCAACAGGCATTACCAGTCTAGGGCGCAAGCCGACCGATTTTGCGTAAGCAATTGCGCGCAAAAGGCTGTCGCCAGACATCGTATAACTTTCGATATCGATATCTACAAAAACAGGTATAGCCCCCGTTAAGGGCACGACTTCGGCGGAGGCCGCAAAAGTAAAGGATGGTACGAACACCGCATCGCCGGAGCCGATTCCTAAGGCCATTAATGCCAGTTGCAAGGCATCGGTGCCGTTGGCACAGCTTATGCAGTGCTTTGCCCCACAGAAATCGGCCAGTTGCTGTTCCAGTTCGACAACTTCGGGGCCCATAATATAGCTGCCATGATCCAAAACCGCCGAGATGCGGGCGTCGATTTGGCTGCGAATCCGAGCCTGTTGCGCGGCAAGGTCGATGAACTGAATAGCTTAATCCTCCATCAAACGAAGTTGCCCGTCTGTTTCAGCGTAGCATTCACCAGTGCGCGGGCATACCAAATCTTCGCCCAACCTCTCGCCTGAACGACTGACCCAGCCGATGCGGCGGGCTGGAATGCCTGCCACCAGGGCAAAATCTGGTACGTTAGTGGTTACCACGGCGCCGGCCGCGATCATACAATAGGCTCCCAATTGGTTGCCGCAGACAATTGTTGCATTGGCCCCGATCGTGGCCCCGCGCCCGACAAGCGTTTCAGAAAATTCATCCTTGCGCTCGACATGGGCGCGCGGGGTTAGAACATTCGTGAAAACACACGACGGTCCGCAGAAAACGTCAGCCTCCAGTGTGACGCCCTTATACAGGGCAACATTGTTCTGAATCTTACAGCCGTCGCCAATCCTGACATGTGGCCCTGCCATGACGTTCTGACCGAGAACACAATTCCGACCAATAATCGTATGCGCCAACACGTGCACGAAGTGCCAAATCTTGGTACCTTCGCCAATGGACACTGGTGCGTCTACGAATGCGCTTTCATGAACGAAATAGCCCTTTTCGGTCATGAGCTTAACACTTTTGCTAGGTTGGGGTGACGTTCGCCCTTGCTCGGTTCGATCGCGGCAGTGCGAATGCTGCTAACCGCTTCAATTGAAGGGCGCACGACATCAAGTCCAAATCCCTTGCCGTTCAGGATCGCTTGATAGCTGGCCGTATGCAGATCGGTAAAGCCGTTCGAAAATTCGATTTCTTCGCCATCGACGGTGATTGAGCGATAGGTCGATTGCCCTGTTGGGGTTTGCGGAGGAAGGTGCGATCGATTGATCGACATTACCCAGCGCACGCGGGCCTTTTCAAATTCCAGATAGCCCGCCGCAGCATCCAGAGACCGATGATGAACCACTGAGGTCTTGATCGCTCCAAACACAAAGGCCAGCATATCGTAGAAATGTACACCTATGTTGGTCGCGATCCCGCCTGATTTTTGTTCGACCCCTTTCCAGGATGCGTGGTACCAAGTCCCTCGCGAAGTGAAATATCCCAGATCGACATCATAAATGCGATCCGTCGGACCCGCCTCTATCTTTTTTTTCAGCGCGACGATCGACGGGTGCAGGCGTAGTTGCAAGATTGAGTTGATCCTACGGCCCGTTTCTTTTTCTACCGCGATCAAATCGTCGAGGTCTGCAGGGTCAAGCACGAGAGGCTTTTCACAAATTGCATCTGACCCTGCGCGCAGCGTGAAACTTGAATGGGCTTTGTGAAGGTAGTTGGGCGAACAGATCCCGATGTAATTGAGCGCATCGCCACGCACCTTACGAGCATAGACATCGGCTTCGAACTGTTCAAACTCAGTGAAAAACGCTGCATCGGGAAAGTGGCTATCTATGACGCCAACGCTATCGTTCACATCGTAGGCAGTAGAGAGTACACCGCCAGTTTCGCGGATCGCTTTCATATGGCGGGGCGCAATATACCCCGCCGCACCAATTAAAGCGTACTTTGTGATCATTACACCTATTGCTCCCTGGCAAGAAAGTTGCAGCGGTCTTATGCGACACAGCTGACATTGTTCATAAAGTCGGTGAACGGGAAGCACAAGCTAGGTGTGTTTCAGTTCCAAGGAAGGGAGCCCACAAATCTAAGGGCTATTGAGGGCAACGGACGTACTAAAGGAAAAAATATCTTGGATTCCACATAACTTGCAGTGTAATGGCAACCTTTATGAGATAATCCAAGGTCGACCTATGATCTCAGTCATTATTCCAACTTGTGACCGCCCTGCTGAGTTTTTGCAGAAGGCGACCGGCTCTGTACTGGCACAAAGCCTATCACCGCACGAAGTGATCATCGTGGACAACGGCACAATCGATGTAGACACCGCGAACCTTCCCAAGGGAGTTAAGGTCTATCGCTTGCCACCACGTGTCGGGGCTTCGCGCTCACGCAACTTTGGCGCGGCAATGGCTAACGGCACACATTTGGCATTCCTGGATGATGATGATTGGTGGGATCAAGATTTCTTGCGTGAAACCTGGTCAGTCTTACAGGCAGAAGGGACACGTTGTGTTTATGGACGCAAGGACGTCTTTCGCGACGGCCGCGTAGAGCGCTACAAGTGTCCGAGCGAAGAAACGTTGACCATACCAGTTTTGCTGCGTCGGAACCCTGGAACCGGTGGACAAAATCTTCTTATAGAGAAAGAACTTTTCTGGCGGGTTGGAGGCTTCACAGAGCATCTCAGGGTTTCGAATGATAAGGCATTCGCAATTGATGTACTTGAAACAGGGGAAAAGGTCTCGATTGCATATAATGCCGCCGCGATACTTCGTCCGCACGATGGGCCACGCCTTCGTAATGAAAAAAAGTATAGGCTCCGATTCATATGGAGGTATAGGCACCTTTATGGAACACTTGGGGCGCTTAGCAAGGCGCTTCGACTGATTTTGGGAATAGCTAGAGACTACTTCCGCGGACTTCTTCGTCGCAGTAAAGCGTAAAAATATTTTTAAACTTGAGACGCCGAGGGTTCTAAATGAATTGGATCATGTCTTATACGCTTCGCCATTTGAAATCAGGAACGCATCAGATCCGTCCATATTTTACTGTTCCAACAAATATGATCTGTTTCAAATGTGGGGGCGTTCCAAAGCCTGAAAGAAAGATAGGGAAGCTCTTTAGGCCAGGTGATTGGGACCTGCGCAAAAGTCCTGTTTCCAAGGTTCAGAAAAGCGATCCTCGCTACCTGTTCTATAAGGAATATTTTTTCGAGAACGTGTCTATAAAGGACACGACCGCTTATCATTATCACAGAGAGCGACAGTCGCGAGGGAACCCTCGACTTGGCTTTGAAACTAAGGAACGGCTTCTTGCGCAACTGCAAGGCTATGTAAGAATATTTCGTGACATTGAGAAAGACGGAAAAGTGACACCTGGATATCAATTGATGGGTCGTCGTGGAAATGAAATCGGCTGCATTATGGGACGCGACGGCAACATCATGAAGCTAGCGGGAGGAAACAACCGTTTCGCGATCGCGTCTGTACTGCAGCTTCCGACAGTACCTATACAGATTTACTTCATGCACATGGATCTTCTGGACGAAGTTGTCGCGACCCCCGGCATCTTTCCGGGCCAGAAAGTCAACCGCTTCCTACTTGACACGATCAACGTGAAGGGTTGACGTTCGTGACTCCTGTCACGTGTCATCGGCACATCACAAACAAAGCGGCTCAGAAAGCAAAGTTTTACGCATGCCACTGAGATGGTTCCTTTCACATACCGCACGCAAGCTGCGTGGCCGTTCCGATACACGACAAAGCGTCGATTTTTTCGGGCTAGATGATATTCGGCCGATCGGAAATATGCGCGGAAACCTAATCACCAACAAGGCAGGGCGTGCCGTGCTGCGCGCGCGCTATAAGGCACAGGATGTAAAGCTATACGAGGCATATTCGGAGGATCAAGCGCGGTTCATTGCAGCGGTCAGTTCAGCCCTACCAGATATATTTCCAGCGGTGTTGGAGGTGCGCGGCGCTTGGGTAATTGCTGAATGGGTTGAGGGCACTCTCCTGACGGCTGATATTGAAGCGCAGCAGGAACTGACATTAAGGCGCATACACGCCCTTGCGCTGGGTGAACTGCCACCAGCAGGATTTTGTTATCTGCGCGATTTCATTGTACCACGCTACCAGCGCGCTGCTGCGCTTTCTGGCGACCTCTATCGTCTGGATAACTGCCTTGCCGCCGCAGAAAGCACCTCAGATGCGCATGTCGTCATGCACCCCGATGTATCACCGGATAACCTTCTGCGTAGATCCGACGGTAGGATAGTATGCATTGACAATGAACTGCTTTGCATCGGCAGTATGCCGTTGCTCGATCTTTGTAATGCCCTGCGCCCGCTCTCGGTCGACGGTCGCAACATACTTGCAGGGAAGTGGTTTGACGGCACGCCGCCAAGGCCAGAGGTTTTAGATCGCCTCGCCCAAGCGTGGATCATGAGAGAGGCAGGATCCGCGTTCATCGGTGGTGACATGCAAAATTGCCAATCGCTAATGGCATCCAGAACCATCGCCCCCGCGAGGCATCTTCCTTTTGATTGTTCTAGAATTGGCCTGTCACATGAATAGGCTCTTTTACATCTCGCACTCTCAGCTGCCGTCCGTGGCAGCGAACTCAGTGCATGTGATGAAAATGGCCCAAGCCTTTGAGCGAACAGGTATAGAGGTAACTCTCGTGGCTATGCCGGCTGATCCACCTGTCGCGCAGAAGGCGATCTATGCGCATTATGCGGTTTCCCCATCCTTTGACCTAAGCTTGATCAGGTGGCCCAAAGGACGGGCGAGGATGATACGGTACATTCTGTCAGCACTGTGGAGAGCACGTAGAAAAGGCGCTGATGTGATATACACGCGCCTGCCGAGGGCGGCCAATTTTGCAGAATTCTTTGGCTGGCGCGCAGTGGTCGAACTGCACCAGCCGGAATCTATACGCACTATGCGTGCCTATCTTCGGATCGCACGCCGTCCGCTGATTGTGGTCATCACCGAAGCCTTGCGTCAGCAGGTTATCGCTGATCTGGACTGCGATCCGAATTGCGTCATCGTCGCCCCTGATGGCGCCGACCCAATCCTAGTAGACACGCCACCGGCATTGCCTCCCGTTGCGCCCGGTCGGATTCGCGCGGGCTTCCTGGGTCATTTGTATCAGGGCAAAGGGATGGAGGTAATTGCGGCCATGGCGCCCCGTTGTCCCTGGGCAGATTTTGAAATTGTAGGAGGTACAAAGGCCGATATCGCCCACTGGAAGGCGAAAATTGGAAATCTTCCGAACCTTTGCTTTCGAGGATATGTGCCGCATTCACAGACAGCAGGTTACTTGAGAAGCTTCGACGTCGCGCTGCTGCCCAATCAAAACTTTGTTGGCACAGCCGAAAGCAAAACACATAATATCAGCCAGTGGACATCTCCCCTAAAGGCTTTTGAGTATATGGCAGCAGGCTTGCCAATAGTCGCGTCCGATCAACCGAACCTCAGAGAGGTCCTACATCACGACGTGAATGCTCTGCTGTGCGAGCCAGACAACGTAGATGCATGGTGCCGTGCTCTGTCGCAGTTGCGGGAGGATACTGACCTCCGTACAAGACTAGGACAGACTGGACGACAGCTTTTCATCGAACGCTACTCTTGGGAGGCAAGGGCGCGCCGGTTAAGTGATTTGATACATTCGTATCAATCGAAGCTGAACTAGCTCGGATTGGACGCTATAGAATAAGTAGGATGGCTAAAGTCCTTCTTTCTCTGACGCAACTCAAGCAAGCGAGGAAAGCCATCGAAGTGCACAAGGCCAATTTTAGCTCGAACTGGCAATTTTAATATATTCGCGATGGCTATTCTATGCGCACCGCCACCATGCCCAAAAAAAAGGGTTCCATCAGGCCCAATATGAACATTGACATAAAAATCGTCATGAAACCCCCTAGCACTCTTAACGTCGTGATAAACTTTATCCAATCGTTCGTAGCGCTCAACTATATCCTCTCTATTCTTACAACCGTCCACTATCCCATGCTCTTCTATGGATTGCTCCATCCATTTATATGCGCCAGCATCCTCCCAAGTCATTCCGTCCACCCATCTACGATAGCAAATTCGCATTTTCCCCTGTTTCGTTAGGAGTCTATCCTTTTTAAAGGGCCAGTCGGATGTCAAAACTTTTCCAGACAGAAACTCACCCTGATGTGAGCGAAGCTTTCCATGGAAAATGTCATCGACGAATGGAGCAATCCAAACCTTTTGATTACATCTTGGTGCATCAACTCCATATTTAGCGAGATTATAAAGACTACGCGCAGTACAGACACTCAACTCTATGATTTTTCCTCGCATTCGCACTATCCTACACTGCAAGCTTTTCAGTGGGGTATACACATCAAAAAAAAATCAGCAAGAATCCCAAAGCCATCCAGAATCGCCAGACACAGCCATCGGCGGACTTCCTCCTGCGCATCATCGTCAGGAAGCAGCATCAACGGTACGAAGACAGTTGTGCCGAGTCTGCCTTCTTGTACTCAGATAACGCCTCGGGAAGAGGCTCTAGTAGCCCCGATCTGACGATCTTTCGTAAGCGTTCGCTACGGATCACCGAGCTTTCAGCTTGACGGCTTGAAGTTCCATGGCAGCAGGTCGTCGATGCGGTTCTGGGGATGACCGTTCGCGATAGCGGTTAGGGTTGCCTTGAGATACGCGAAGGGTTCGACA
>JAFIEO010000059.1 GCA_020832445.1 Paracoccaceae bacterium | reverse complement strand
TGTCAGGGGCCTATGATCAGGCCGCAAGGGCGGCTGCGGCGTTGTGATCCGTCTGCGCGCCGCGCCATGCGCAGGCGTGGCAAGAGTATTTTCAGCAAGATGAAACAGGGGGCGGGATGATCCGGTTTCTCGGTTTCTGTGGGCGTCACGGCCGGGTCTGTCTGGTGGGCGGGTTGGTCATGTGGATTGCACTGCCTGATCTGGCGAGGGCGATGCGGCAGCTGATTACACCGATGGTCGTGTTGCTGCTGTTTCTGGCGGTGCTGCGGCTGGGGCCAGAGGGGATCCGCGCCGGGCTGCACGGGATACGCGGCGCGATTGGCGCAGTGCTGGTGTTGCAACTGGTGGCGCCGCTGATGGCTGTGGCGGGGTTTGCGGCGCTGGGCTGGCTGGGCCATCCGCTGGCGCTGGGGGTGGTGCTGATGCTGGCGGCGGCCCCGATCACCGGCAGTCCTAATCTGGCGATCATGGCGGGCGCGGCCCCGGCCCCGGCCTTGCGCCAGTTGGTGCTGGGCACGGCCCTGCTGCCGCTGACGGCCTTGCCGGTCTTCTGGTTCATACCCGCTTTCGGGACGCCGGTCGCAGTGATCCGGGCGGTGGCAGAGTTGCTTGCGTTGATCGTGCTGGCTGGCGGCCTGGCTTTGGCCCTGCGGATTGGAAAGGTGGTTGGCGCGGGCGCGACAACCGAAGTTGCTTTAGACGGGCTGGCAGCGATTGTTTTGGGAGTCGTGGTAGTCGCATTGATGTCGGCAGTGGGGCCAGCGCTGCTCGGCAGCGGCGGATTCTGGGTGACGCTGGCAGTAGTAATGTTGTCCAATCTTGTGCTACAAATCGGCATAAGTGCCTTGGCCGGACGTCGCACACCCGAGGCTGCACCTGCCATGGGCATAACCGCTGGCAACCGGAATTTAGCCCTGTTTCTAGGCGTGCTTCCCGAAGCCGCTGTGGAGAGCCTGTTGCTATTTGTCGGTGTCTATCAGATCCCGATGTATCTGACCCCAGTGCTGCTGAAAGGGTGGTATCAGCGATACTGAGCGGAGGAAATAAACGAAAGGGTAAACTTGGCAATCGCTGCACAGTGTAAGCTGGAAGCACGCATTCGGCCATGATCGGTACAAGAAGCGAGCGATACAATTGCCAAGACACGCTGAAACAACGTGCCATGCCAGTTCTGGACCCGATACCTATGGCGACGATTGTTTGGCTAGGTACCCTCTGCGATACGCCTACCACCGGGCGCGCGGCCCCGAGAGAACTTTCGCAAGAAAGTCCTGCCGTCAGTTGCTGGGCAGAGTATGAGTATCCGCTTCGGTGATCTCCGCGCCATGGGTCATCCGTCCGCTTTGGGCCGACTGCCGCCGCTCGAGAATGGCATGGAGATCGGCCGCTTTCGTGAAATACTATATAAAATGAGGTAAATTCGTAAGTCACTTTTCGCCTCTGCGACAGTCTTGCATCAGCTGCGAAAGATCTGTGCGCGATGCAGCGCCCGGTAGAATGGTCGCTCTTGATTGCTGCCTATCAGAGGCGGCCTATCGCGGCGGGATCTTCCGAAAAGCCACACGACCAATGACGTGCTCAACGCAGCCTGTCACTCCCCCTTGCTAAACTCGCGCGCGAGAACTGCCCGCGCATGCGCGATGCCTTCAGGTGTCAGGGAAAGTGATTTCGCCTTGTTTTTCGGATCATAAATCAGGCCCTTCTCGAAAAGCCTGTCAGTTATGTTCCAAGCGACGCCTTTCCAGACCCGATCGCCATTATGCAGCGTGAGGCTAAGGATCGCGAGGGCCGCATCATCTATTTTGTCGGTATCGAGCGTCATAATTGTT
This sequence comes from Paracoccaceae bacterium, assembly GCA_020832445.1. Taxonomy (GTDB): domain Bacteria; phylum Pseudomonadota; class Alphaproteobacteria; order Rhodobacterales; family Rhodobacteraceae; genus Roseinatronobacter. The sequence continues at coordinate 2,881 of JAFIEO010000059.1, read as the reverse complement.
TCTTAGCTGAGCGTCAGGTTGTGTCGGCATTCGCAGCTCACGCATATCCCCGCCGCTTTTTCACGCAAGCGAGCTTCATAAGTGCGGTCACAGCCTGCCCTTCATCTGCATAGGGCTCGGTCATCATCTGCCCGCGATATCCGATCCGGCCCCATTCGCGAACAAGGCTGGCTCCACCGAACAAGTCAGGCTGGACGCTCATCCGATAGAAGCGGCGCATATTGCGCGCAACATCTATCCGACGCATCTGCAGGTCGGTCGGGAACACCTCGAGCTGGCAGTGGTGTCAAACATTTCATGATCCAGTTCATGATCGAGCGGGCGTTGGACAAATATATCAGGTGGACGAGCCCGCTTCTACCATGTTGATAGCCCAGTAAGGTGTACGGTGCGGGCATGAGCGGCTATAGTATCGTCAGGAACATTATGGCGAGGGTGCCTAACTTTCTGACCGTGATAGGATTTTCCTGAAGGCCGACAGGGCGAGCAAACATATAAGCACACGCGTTGCGGTCACATCAGCCGGCCTTGGCGTGCTTGGTCCTCTCCAGCTAAAAAAGCGTGCAGCATTGAGGACGTTATCCGTCCACGAGCCCCCAGAACCCATATTTGCGCCCGTGCTTTTGGCGCAGGATATCTAAAAACCTGCTGTGAGGCTTTTGGCCAGCATAATCATCGATTGCCAAATCAGACGCCTGACATTGCGCAAGATGGCGGGCAGCATGACGATACCGCTTGGATTTGGCCCCGCCCAGCGTATGTTCTATCATAGCCCGGCGCAGCAAGGTTGCGGCCAGCGGATACCCGGCATCCAATGCATCCGCCGCACGGGTCAGCGTCATATAGTTATTGCCATCCAGCTCATCGGTGCGCAGCAATACCAGTTTCGCGGCGCGGTCCAACGCGGACCAGTCGATCATGAACCCAAGCGCCGCGCAGATACGCGGATGCGCCGCGACAAGATCAAGTGCCTGCTCTTCGGCCTCGATATCGTCGAAATCCGGAAGCAGCTTAAGGTATTTGCGCAACGCCCTCGCGCTCAAAGTCTGCTCGAAACTTGACCACAGATGCGCCTTCAGGTCATCGCGATTTCCCAACTTTTCAAGACAGTCCTCAAAGACCCGATGAAGGTCGCAATCGAACATAGCAAACGAGCTTTCGGCCTCGCGCGCCATCGCGCCGCAGACAATGGCGTAGGCCTCTTGCACGCGCTCTGCCGCAATCAGCCTGCGCGCCACATCTGACGCAATGGTGCGATAGGTCAGCTGTTCAGGCGAATAGCGCGCCATGTAGGCGTCTACATCTCCCTGGGCATCAGCTATATGTGCCAGAATGATGGAGCAGGTGGACTGCCTGGCGCGCCGGACAGCCTCAGCGGGCGTTGAGGACAGTCCAAAACGTTTATACTCGTCCATCTCCCCTGGCGTCGGCGGCGTATCTGCCCAAGTGTTTGTGATTTTCTTGAGGTGCTCCAGCCCTTCTTCACCAAGCGCCTCTGCCGTCGCCGGGATGATCCCGTCGAATTCGGCATATCCCGCGTTTGATACAGCCTCCAGAATCCGCTCGGCAAGAGTTTCCGGGTTGATCGTGATCTGTGGAGCCGCCTTCCCTATTAAGTAGACTGCATGATGAAACACATCTCCGATCGCGCCATTGCTGTCATCACTACGCTCATGGATCGTCGGGGCGAGTTGCAGGAAATCCCACAACAGCTCGAAGGCCTCTTGCGCATCATCCTGCATGACATATACGTGAATCAAGCCCAGCAGGCCATGCAAATCCTTGACCAGTTCGCGTTGCTTGCGCCAGTCCAGGTAGCTGGTGGAGCGCCGTAGTGACGCAAAGCGCTTGCGCAAATCGACGGCCATATCTTTGGGCCCCTGCGCAGCAACCAGCTCCATACGTGCTCTGCGCTGCAAGGCTGCAGAGCCCTGCACCAGATCCATCACCAGCGCGGCGAGTATTTCTGGTCCCAGTTTTTCGAGATTGTCTGTGTTCAGAGTTTTCTTGGACATTTTGGCCGCTCAAAATCAACTTTGAGATGGCATCCTATCGGCAAGGTCGACAGGATGCCATCCATCCGCGCAACAGCACCATGAGTTCGTCGCAGGTTGGCTGCGGGCACGCCCCCCCTGCCCTCTCGCGCAGTTTCAAAACCGATTGGAATCAATCCAGCGCGACATCAATTCGCGGCTGCGGAAGCATTCATCGGGAACGGACCGCCGCTTGGCCCGCGCGAGCCGTTCGGCGAATGAGACCTGTTTCGATGTGGGGTAATCGGAGAGCACCGTAAAGTGTGGGGCAACAATCTTGAACCTACGGATTACCGCTGTGCGCAAAGCTTCAGTTATCTTTGAAATGGGTTGTGCGATTGCGCTGAAAATTTGACTGCCCCACACTTTACGGTGCTCTCCTTCAACAGCCAGTTCGAACTGCTGCGCCTCAAAGGCCTTCACGACCTCGGGCGGCAGACCTGGAAACTGGCGAATATCGAACGGCTGTGACATACACTTTTCTACCCTGAACAGGTAAAAAAGACCAACAAAACAACGCTAAAATTGGGGCATGAGTCATCCTGTCGCAGTCGGCGGGGTGACTTGTTTTGGTACCATTCGCCGCCAATCCAAACCTTCGAAAAGGGCCTCGTACTGGGCCCGGGACAGCTGCATGACGCCGTCCTGAATTTTGGGCCAGACGAAGCTGGAAACCTCCAACCTCTTGTAGATCAGGACAAGCCCGGTTCGTAAGCGTTCGCTACGGATCACCGAGCTTTCAGCTTGACGGCTTGAAGTTCCATGGCAGCAGGTCGTCGATGCGGTTCTGGGGATGACCGTTCGCGATAGCGGTTAGGGTTGCCTTGAGATACGCGAAGGGTTCGACA
>JAFIEO010000058.1 GCA_020832445.1 Paracoccaceae bacterium | reverse complement strand
GGTCGACCGCGACGACGAGATCCCGTTCTGAAAGGAACGGGGTCTCCCCCTCGGGCCCGGCGGGGAAACCCGCCGGGTTTGGGCTGTTCGTGGAAGCGGACAGTCGCTGCAGCCGCAGCATGGACCGGCGTGACCGGCGGCTGTTGGCAGAAAGCGGAGTTTGCAAACCCGCCGGTCATGGGAGCAGTGTTTGAGATGCCAAAACCATAGCGGACAGACATGCCGGTTCGGCGACCGGTGGCTACACTGGTTTAGCATATGGACTTGCAACAACGATCACCCCAACATGGGCAGAGGCGGCATCACACCCGCTATGAAACAGAAAATGGCCGCGTGAACTCTACGGATGCACCCTGTTAAAATCGGGGATATTACCTCGTGATTGACAGATGGCACTCCCATACTTATCATTGTAGTGACACAAGTTCCATTATAGGGGAGGTTATAATGAGCCAACTACTCAAAATCGGAAAGGGCGCAGTTGCACTGATGTTAGCGACTGCAGTCCCCGCCGCACCGTCTTGGGCGCAATCGACGATCACTGTTGCAATCGCGGGGGAAGCGCAAACCTTCGACCCGATGCTGTCCACGCAGGATATCGTCAGCCAGGTCACTCAGCATTTTGTCGAAACTCTGTTCACCTTCGACAGTTCGTGGGGGGTGGCGCCGCTGCTCGCGGCCGAGCTGCCCGAAATTTCTGATGATGGCACCGTCTATCGTATTCCGCTGCGCGACGGAGTCCTATTCCACGACGGCAGCACTATGACTGCCGATGATGTTGTTGTCTCGCTTGAGCGCTGGATGGCCGTGTCCACCCGAGGCCGCGGGATTGCCGACCGCGTCGCGTCAGTTGAAGCAACCGGCCCGCTCGAAGTGACCATTATGCTCGAGGAGCCCTACAGTCCGCTACTGGCGCTGCTGGCCTTCTCAAACTCCGCAGCTGTTGTCTATCCCAGCGAGATTATCGCCGATACGATCGACACCATCATCGGCACCGGACCCTACCGGATCGCTGACCATCAACCGGACCGCTTCTTGCAACTCGTAAGGTTCGACGAATATTCCAGCCGCGGTGAACCATCGGATGGGCATGCTGGAGCAAGATTGCAAACCCCGGATGAGATAAGGTTCATTCCAGTTACGGATGAGAACACGCGACTTGAAGGTCTTGTTTCCGGTCAATTCGATTTTGTAGCGTCCCTGGCAGCTGAAGCTCTTGATCGCATCGAAAGTAGTACTGTCGCTGAGCCGTTGCTTCTGGAACCCTTTGGTTGGCCAGTCTGGGTGCTGAACCATCAAGAGGGGATCATGACGGATCAACGTATCCGTCAGGCGTTGCAGACCGCGCTACCTATTGACGACATGCTCTTCGCTGCTTTCGGGGATGACAACTTCTTCACGGTTGATGCGGCACTCTTCCCTGAGGGCTGGGTCTGGCACAATGCAGCTGGGGCAGAGTACTACAATCGGAATGACCCGGTACAAGCTCAGGCATTGCTGGCGGAGGCCGGTTATGACGGGGAACCCCTGCGTATCCTGACATCACGTCGCTTTGAATTTCATTACCAGATGGCCGTTGTTGCAGCCATGTCCCTGGAAACGGCCGGTTTCACCGTCGAGATGGATGTTGTCGAATGGGCAACGCTAGGAGAGCGTCGCAACGATCCTTCGCTGTGGGATCTGTATATTTCTCATTCTCCCTTCCTTCCGGACCCTTCGTTGTCGAGCACATGGTTGGCATCCGGTCCTAGCGGCTGGGCAAGCGCCGAGAAGGAAGATGCGCTCAACCGCTTCACGGCGGAGACAGATGTCGCTGTTCGTCAGCAGATATTCGAGGACTTGCAGCGCATCAACTTCGAAGATGTCGGGTTCATCAAGATCGGCAACTTTAACGCCCTGATGGGGCAGCGAGCCGGTTTGCAAGGCGTGCCAGCAAATCCTTGGCCATTCTTTTGGAACGCTTCCGTCGAATGACCGCTCACGTTAGCGCCGGGCGGCCGCAATGGCCCCGCCCGGCGCATTTGATCTTTTCCGGAGCGTTGAAATGGCCCGATACTTGATGCGGCGCATCACCGGTATGCTGGTTGTCGTGTTGCTAGTTTTGACCATCGCTTTCATCATTGTCCGCGTCGCACCCGGCGACCCGGCTGCGCTGATGTTGGGGCCAGAGGCCACCGCGCAGGACGCGGCTGAGTTGCGTCAGCGGTTGGGGCTCGATCGACCGATTCTGGTACAATACGCTACATTCATGGCCGATGCGGTGCGCGGAGATCTGGGACGTTCGCTATATTTCAACCAACCAGTGACGCGCGTTCTTGCTGCGCGGGCCGAGCCCACAGTGATCCTTGCGCTGATGTCGTTGTTTTTTTCGATGCTTATAGCCATTCCCATTGGCATCTATGCAGCCTATCGCCGGGGAAGCGCCTTTGACCAGACGGTGATCTCGGCTGCGATGTTGGCGGCATCGGTGCCAAGCTTCCTGACCGGGTTAATCGCGCAGCGTTGGTTGGCCACCGAATACGGATGGTTTCCGGTGTCTGGCTATGGCGGGCCGGAAAGCAGCTTTTTCGAACGAGTTCGCTTCCTTATTCTTCCGTCGCTTGTCCTTGGTATCGTGAATTCGGCGCTCATCCTGCGGTTTACTCGGGCCTCCATGCTCGATGTATTGGGTGAGGATTACATCCGCACCGCCCGATCCAAAGGAATGGAAGAGCGCCGCGTCGTTCTGCGCCACGCGCTACGCAACGCCGGCATCCCGATCATCACGGTGATCGGCCTGACCTTTGCGCTGCTTGTTTCGGGCGCGGTGGTAACCGAGCGGGTCTTCAACATTCCCGGTCTGGGCAACCTGGTCGTCAACGCGGTGCTTCGGCGCGATTATCCTGTGATCCAAGGCACGCTGATTGTGGTTGCGGTGCTTTATGTGGCGATAAACCTGATTACTGACCTGCTGTATCTCTTGGTGGACAAAAGGGTGCGATACTGATGGCCGGGATAACAACAGCCCCCGAAAGAAGCCTTCTGGCGGTGATGCTGTCACGCCGGATCGTGGCGCTCGCGTTGGCATTTCTGATAATGATCGTTGGGATAGCCGTTTTCGCGCCCGCTCTTTTCTCGCTTGACCCTGCGGCAATGTCGGTGCGCCAAAGACTGACCCCGCCGGGCGCGGCCTACTGGCTTGGATCAGATGCCTTTGGCCGCGATGTGTTGTCGCGACTCGTCCATGCCGGACGTGTTTCGCTTCTGATCGGGGCAGGGGTGGCGCTGGCCGCTGCGTTTGCAGGCATTTTTATCGGACTGCTGGCAGGGTTCTACCGGCGACTCGACGGGCCATTGTCGCGGCTGATAGACGCGATGATGGCCTTTCCCGATATCCTGCTCGCAATTTCGCTGGTGGCGATCTTGGGCGGGTCGGTGATAAATGTCATCATCGCGCTGTCGATCGTCTATACGCCGCGCATTGCGCGCATCGTGCGGGCTTCGACCCTTGTAGTGCGCGAATTGCCCTACGTTGAGGCCGCCCGTGCGCTCGGATCCTCGACCAGCTACATCCTCTCGCGGCATGTGCTACTCAACATTTCCTCTCCAATCATCGTTCAGGCAACCTTTATCTTCGCTTATGCGATGCTTGCCGAGGCGGGGCTGTCCTTCCTTGGCGTGGGCGTGGATCCGGCAACCCCGACCTGGGGCACGATGATCAACGAGGGGAGGCAGTTCATAGACCGCTCTCCATATCTTATCCTGTTTCCCGGTCTTGCAATCTCGTTTTCGGTGCTCAGCCTTCAGCTGCTCGGTGACGGATTGCGTGATGCGCTTGACCCGAAAATCGCGAGGCAGATGTAGGCATGGCACTGACGATCAAGAATTTCCACGCCATCGGATTGGATGCTTCTGCAACAGAGATCCATGTCGACCATGGTGGTTACGTAGTCGAACTTCCCGTGCCCGGGGCTGAAGTCGTGGATGCTGATGGTGCATTCCTGTCACCGGGGTGGTGTGACCTTCATGTGCATGTCTGGCATGGTGGTACAGATATCTCTGTCCGGGTTGATGAGGCTGGTCGACGCACGGGCGTGACAGCAATGGCAGACGCGGGCTCCGCAGGAGAGGCAAATTTTCACGGGCTTCGAGAGTATGTCATCGACCCTGCCGCAGAAACGATCCGCGCTTTCGTCAATATCGGCTCTATCGGTCTGGTTGCCTGCAATCGGGTTTCGGAGCTGATCGACCTGCGATCCATCGATATAGACCGGACGCTTGCAGTGATTGAAGCCAATCGGGATGTCATTTGCGGGATCAAGGTGCGCGCCAGCGGGGTGATCGTGGGCACATGGGGCGTGACACCACTCAAGATTGCCAAACGGGTCGGCGAAATCGCCAGGCTTCCATTGATGGTTCACGTCGGAGAGCCGCCCCCGTTGATTGACGAGGTGCTGCCGCTGCTGACCGAAGGAGACGTTGTCACTCATTGCTTCAATGGCAAATCAGCCGGATCTATTGCAGACACCGACGACATTTGGCGCATGGCGCGCGCTGCGGCGGATCGTGGAGTGCTAATGGATGTGGGGCACGGAGTCGCATCATTCGACTTCAGTGTGGCCCGTCGAGCGCTTAATGAAGGCTTCGAACCCTTCGCAATCTCGACCGACCTGCATCGACGCAATATCGATGGCCCTGTTCATGACATGGCCTTGACGGTGTCGAAGCTGCATGCACTCGGAATGAGCCTCGAGGCCTGTATCGCCGCAATCACTGAACGTCCGCGCGGCTTCCTCGGCCTTCCCGCGACCCACAGCGCGATTCCGGGCGCGCGCGCGGACTTTACAATGTTCCGTGTGGCAAATTCCAATCTGACAGTTGTCGATTCGATGGGCAAGACGCTCGTTCTAAGGCAAGTGTTCGAGCCAACTGCGACGGTAATCGGTGGCTCCCACCTACTGGCAGAGACACGTCGGCCCAAAACCGAGGGGAGGGTGGTCCAATGATCGACAACACTGATATCGTTGAGCTACAGCGGCTGCGGGTGTCGTTTGAGGACCGGCACTCCTCCGTTACAGCGCTGCGGGACGTCAGCTTTACGGTCACACGAGGCCAGACGCTCGCGCTGGTTGGCGAAAGCGGCTCTGGTAAATCAGTGACATCTCTGGCGCTGATGGGCCTTTTGCCGACCAATGCCGTGGTTGAGGCGCAGCAAATGAGCTTTCGACCTGTTTCTCAGCAGGCGCCGGTAGATTTGACCAAGCAAGGTCCGCAGGCGATGCGGGCGCTACGCGGTCGTCACATGGCCATGATCTTCCAGGAACCGATGTCGTCGCTGAATCCGCTGTACTCAATAGGCGACCAGATCGGTGAGATGCTGCTTTTGCACGAGGACCTGAATGCTGCCGCTCGGAGGCGGCGCGTGATCGAGATGCTGGAACTTGTGGAGATACCGGGCGCTGCGCAGCGCTACCACTCTTGGCCGCATGAACTGTCTGGAGGAATGCGACAAAGGGTCATGATTGCACTGGCCCTTGTGTGTAACCCATCCCTGCTGATCGCCGACGAACCTACTACTGCGCTGGACGTTACAATCCAGGCGCAAATTCTCGATCTGATGCGGCGGCTTCAGGCGGAGCTGGGAATGTCGATCCTGTTCATTACCCATGATCTGGGCGTTGTGGCGGAAATCGCAGACGATGTCGCCGTGATGTATGCGGGTCAGATTGTGGAGCAGGCATCCACCTCCGATCTCTTTTCCTGTCCTTCCCATCCCTATACTCAGGGGCTACTTGCGTCGATCCCGCGTCATGGCAGGTCACAGGAACAACGTTTAGTTCCGATTCCGGGAAGTGTCCCGTCACTTCGGGAAATGCCGACAGGGTGCAGTTTTGCGCCGCGTTGTCGCTTTGCCCAGGAAGCATGCCGGCTCAAACCAATAGACCTTCGGGAAGTGGCGCCAAGTCATCTTTCCCGGTGCATTCTGAACAAGGAGGCCATGACTTATGCATGACACCCTTGTTTCGATCCGTGGCCTTTCGAAGACGTTTCACAGTGATCGTGGGCCAGTATATGCGGTTAAGGACGTCAGTCTCGATATCCCGAGGGGCAGCATCGTGGGGTTGGTCGGGGAGTCCGGTTCAGGAAAGACGACGCTGGGGCGCACGGTTCTTCGCCTGATCGAGCCAAGTTCGGGCAGCACCTATTTCGATGGAACGGATCTGAACAGCCTGAATACCAAAGGCATGCAAGCGATGCGTCGGCGCATGCAGATCATTTTTCAGGATCCAGTCGCCTCACTGAACCCAAGATTGAGGGTGAGAGATGTGATTGCGGAAGGACTGGTCGCGCATGGCGTTGGATCAGGCCGCGAACGCGAACAGAAAGTGGCTGCCCTTCTGGACGAGGTGGGTCTGAAGGCCGAACACATGAATCGGTATCCTCACGAGTTCTCTGGAGGGCAGAGGCAGCGCATAGGGATCGCAAGAGCTTTGGCACTGGATCCGGATTTCATTGTTGCAGACGAAAGCGTTTCCGCGCTGGACGTTTCGATACAGGCGCAGGTCCTCAACTTGTTGCTGGACATTCGTGATCGGCGTGGGCTCACGATGCTCTTTATTGCCCATGATCTTTCAGTAGTCGAGTATCTCTGCGATGTTACAGCGGTCATGTACCTGGGGCGGCTGGTAGAGGTTGGACCATCTGCGAGAGTGTATTCGGAGCCGGCGCACCCTTACACGAGGGCACTGCTTTCTGCGATCCCGCTGCCTGAACCAGGTGCCAAGCGCGGGCGTGAACTCCTTCAGGGTGATATCCCCTCACCGCTCGCCCCGCCCTCGGGATGTGTCTTCCGGACACGCTGCCGTCACGCTCAAGCAACATGCGCCGAGACTGTCCCGTCACTCTCACCTCGGGGAGATGGGCGCAAAGCTGCCTGCCTCAGATTATCGGAGATTTCATGACGATTGCTTTTTCTTCCGAGAGACGACTCCTGGAAGCCGGGATCGATTTGCCCGACGCACCGCCGGAACCCATCGGTTGCTTCCGCAACGTGATAGTGCATGCCGATTTGGCGTGGGTTTCTGGTCAGGGTCCGATCCACGCGGACGGACGCCTAGAGCGTGGCAAGGTCGGCCTCGAAGTTACGGCGGCGTCAGCGAGAGCACATGCACGCCTTGTTGGTCTCAACTTGCTTGCCGCACTCCGGATTGCAGTTGGCGACCTGGATCGGGTCGAACGCGTTGTCAGGCTGCAGGGTCTGGTAAACGCCGTGCCGAACTTCGAACAGCATCCTTTCGTGATCGACGGCGCATCTGAACTCATGGGCGAAGTCTTTGGCGATCACGGGATTCATGGCCGCACCTCCTTCGGTGTAGCCTCACTGCCTAACAATATTACCGTCGAGATTGACGGTGTCTTTGCGCTCAAGTCATCTCGGTGACGATGCGATTGATCTCAATGGCCGATGCGGGACTCGATTGCGGCAGCAGCGTCTTGCACCGCTGCCATGAGGTTGGCGCCCTTTTCGTCTACCTGCTTTTCCGAAAGGACGATCGAAATAGTCGCACGGCAAACGCCCGTGCGGTCCCTTATCGGGGACGCAATGCATGCGACCGAGTATTCGGAGTCCGATCGTTGTATAGACAAGCCCGCAGAAAAGTCATCCCGCGCCTGTTTCGCAAGAAGGACAGGATCGGTCTCTGCTCTCCCCGTTGGCGAAGGTTTTGCATAAGCAGCGAACAATGCTGTTGCCTCAGACGCCGACAGATGCCCGAGGAGAAGCTTGCCAGAAGCCGTCCAGTTGAGCGGCACTCTAGTCCCTACATTCGAAATTACCCGGAAATGCCCCTCGCCTTCGGCCATGGCGAGGACGACCATCATTCCTTCGTCGCGCCCACATATTTGAACGGACTCACCAGTTCTCTGGCGCAACAGCTCCATTTCCTTCCGCGCTTCCATGAAGAAGTCGAGCTTGCTGCGATAGAGCAGGCCATACCGCATAAGCCGCGGACCAAGCCAGACTTCCTTCTCTCCTGCATGAGAGAGAAGTCCACGGCTGAGCATCTCGTCCACGGTCCGGTAGATAGTAGACGTCGGCGCGCGTATTGCCATCGCGATCTGATAGGCGGACATCGGCTGCTGCTGCTCGGTAAGTATGTCAAGCACTTGAAGGGTTCGGTCGAGCCCCGTCTGACGCTGGCGCTCGGGCTGGTTTATAACTGCGTTTTCCATTGTAGTGGAATAATGGATTTGGCGCGGATACTCAAGAGAGGAAAGCGGAATCATGCTGGAAGATGAGTTCGAGTGGCATCGGAAGCAGGGCGTGAAGCCAATCATCAACGTCTCGGGTACGATGACAGGACTTGGGGCTTCGATTGCTGCGCCCGGCGTGGCCAAAGCGACAGCCGAGGCGATGGCAAATTTCGTTTCGATCCATCAGGCCCAGGAAAAAGCAAGCGAGGTCATCGCGCGCCTGACGGGAGCCGAAGCTGGGTTTCTGACTGCATCGGCGAGCGCGGGCATCACACTTTCAATTGCGGCCTGCATCACCGGCCTTGACCCGGCGCGGGTTGAAGAATTACCGATCAACATAGGCGAGAAAAATGAAGTAATCGTCCAATCTGGGCACCTTTGTGGCTACGGGGCACCTGTTGCACAGGCTGTGGCGCTAAGTGGGGCGCGTGTCAGGTCAGTGGGGCAGTCGACTCTTTGTATGGACCATCAGATTACCGGAGCCATCGGTCGCACGACCGCTGCAGCGCTCTTTGTCGTTTCTCATCATGTGGTTCACTATGGCCAGTGCCCACTCAAACGCTTCGTCACGTTATGTCACAAGGCCGAAATTCCAATCATTGTGGACGCCGCCTCGGAGCACGATCTGCGCGGTTTTCTGAAGGCCGAGGCTGATCTCGTCGTCTATTCCGGTCACAAGTTCTTGGGGGGGCCGACATCCGGGATCGTTGCGGGACGACGCGATCTTGTGCGTGCTGCCTATCTTCAGAATATCGGGATCGGGCGGGGTATGAAAATCGGCAAGGAGAGTATTTTTGGCACCATTGCCGCCCTGGAGGCATGGGAAACACGCGATCACGCCGCGATCCGAACAAAGGAAGCGAAGGCGCTCGGGTCATGGACGCACGCGCTATCGAACATTCCAGGAGTCACCACAACCCGCGTTGCGGACCCAACCGGCAATCCGATCGATCGATTGCAGGTCGATATAAACTCCGAAGAGGTCGGAATCTCTGCCGCGACTGTCGCACGGCTTTTGGGAGAAAGAGACCCTGCGATCATTGTGCGAACGCATGGACTTGACCTGGGTTACTTTCAACTCGACCCCTGCAATCTCCTCCCCGGACAAGCGGAACGGGTTGCAACGGCGCTCAGGGAGGTGTTGAGCAGCGCCGAAACCTCCGCAGCGAAGCCGGGTGACACTGAGATCGCTCGAAACGGATCGACACGCGCCTATCTCGACTGGGGCAAATCCTGAAGCGCGAAAGCCGGTGAGTCATTGCGATTGCAATTTGACAGGAGAAACCATGAAGAATCAGAAAATTTCTCAAAGTAAGCAGCTGCCCCGTCGTAGAAAGAGCTTCAGTCTGTCGGGTTTTCTTCGAGGGACGTGCTCTGTCTGTGCGTCAGCTGTGGGGGAGCAGATCTAATGATAAAGATTGGCTGTATAGGGGAATGCATGCTTGAACTCTCACAGTTCGACCCAAAGACAGACAAATTTCATGTTGCGGTTGCCGGGGACACCCTGACCGCTCCATATCTTTCCAAACTGCTGCCTGCGAACGCTGCTATACATGCCGCACATTGCGTGACCGTCCGCAAAGAGGCTGCGACCTGCCGACTGCACTTGCAGCATCTCAACTTGGCCGACCGTCCGGTTTTGGGTGGCTTGAGCATGGGCAAGCCCCGCGAGCGGGGCCGGGCTGCTGCGGCTTTGCCCTGAGCCCTGAGCGCCCCTGCTCCCTGCCCGAAGGCGCGGCGGTGGCTGTCTCATCCTGAGCCAGGCCCTCGGCCTGCGGGGGCATGGTCGCATGCACGTCCAGGTCTCAGCCCTGCGGGGCCGCATCCCTCTTGCAAGACGAGAGCGCAGTACATGTGACGGCAGATGTGCGGTTCGTGACGGCGTCCCGTGCCACTCAAGTTCACAGAACGCATCAGACCTCTGCATCCACGCGCGCGATGACCTCATCCAATGCGGCGATCCATTGGCGCTGGATCTGGCCTGCGACGAGCTCGGTTGGTTTCAACGCCCCGAAATCCCGCGCGTTGCGGGATATGTCGGCCAGAAGCGATGCGGACAGTTTCACGCGCTTGCGATGCACATGCGCGCGCCACCAGAGGCTGGGCTCGGGCTTTTGATACCAGGAACATTTCGATCAATCGAGCGGCTTCCCGAAACGAGTGCCTCGCCCCCAATTCAGCCTGCAGGCGCCGAAGTTCGGGAGTCGCACGGTCAGAGAATAACCCGGCAAGTGGTGATTTAGGTCCAGATTTCGTGATCACAGCCGGTTGGCACAAGCAGCGTCGAAGCCTTGGCCACTTCACCCGAATTCGCCCGTACAGCGTGTCAAGAATTCGGCCTCGATCATCATGGATCGCGCGTTGTTTGCCACAGTCATCGCATTTCCGGCGAGCCTCCAAAGCTTCACCGACCTGATCTTGCACAATCATTTCCTGCAAGCGCCTCAACAAGGTCTTTGTGTCCTCGAGAAGAAGGCCCAAATTCTCGGAACCGAATTCGTCCGGCGCACGGCGAAGTCGCCCGATATTGCGCCTCTTGGTTTCTCCATCGCCAAACGTCGTCTCGACAAAAATGTTTACATCCATCGTGGGTCCCGCCTTGTTCCGAAACCCTACCCTACCACGTCCACCACCAAGTTTTGCCCACTCCCAAAAGCCTCGCAATTCAGGTTTCACGCGGGACGCTTTAACCGACAGAGTCAGAGGCCCCCAAACCAGAACCATGCCCCCAAGGCGTTGCGGCACCATATCGAATTTCGAAATCTGTAATTTTATCTATATGTGTAAGAGTATAGCTGATTTCGTCCATCCCGGTTAGCAGCATCTGCCGCGATGTCTCTGCGATCGTAAATGCCCATGAGTCTGTGCCAAGCGTTACGCATTGTTCATGCAGTTTGATCTGCATGCTGCGTTCGGGATATGCGTCATGTGCAGCGCAGAGGGCCTCATAATCAGTTTTTGACAATTCGACGGGCAGCAGACCGTTCTTTAAGGCATTGTTTCGAAAGATGTCTGCGAAACTTGTCGCGATGATAGCGCGGAAACCAGCATCTTGTAGCACATATACTGCGGCCTCGCGCGAAGAACCGCAGCCAAAGTTTTCACCAACAATCAGAAAAGGTTCTTTGCCACTATGCTGGTTGATGGGGAAATCAGGCCGAAAAGTGCCACCTGCATCGCGACGCAAGTCGTAAAACAGCAGATCACCATAGCCATTTTTGCGTGGCCGCGACATGAAGCGAGCAGGGATCAATTGATCGGTATCGATGTTATTTTCTATCAGTCTGATCGCTTGGCCTTCGACTGTGGTGAAAGGTGTCATTTCACCACCTCCACTGTAGCAGTATCAAGATTACGGACATCCACGATAACGCCTTTCACCGCGGCGGCGGCGACCATGGCCGGGCTCATAAGATGGGTGCGCGAACCGGGGCCTTGGCGGCCACGGAAATTACGATTAGTCGAGGACGCGCAGCGCGCACCAGAGGGAACGCGATCGCCGTTCATCCCCACGCAGAGCGAGCAGCCGCTATCCGCGAAGATTGCCCCCGCGCTGCGCAGAATGTCGGCGATTCCGGTTTCCTCGGCCTGTGCGCGCACTTTCTGAGAGCCCGGTGAAATCAAAAGGGGAACGCGCACCTCGCGTCCGGCAAGTACTGCTGCGGCCGCCGCCAGATCGCTTAGCCGTCCGTTCGTGCATGAACCGATGAAAGCTTGATCTATTGACAGCCCTTCGATGCGTTGACCGTCCATCAGGCCCATATAAGCGCGTGCTTCGCACGCCTCCGCTGTCGCGGGCACGCAGTCAGTGACCGGCATTACATCTTGTGGGCTGGTGCCCCATGTGACCATCGGGGCCACTTCGCTGCCATCAATTACCACTTCGCGATGAAAATGGGCACCCGGATCAGACGCAAGCGCGCGCCAACCGGCAAGCGCTGCATCCCAATCAGGTCGGTCAGGTGCGTAGGGGCGGCCTTCGAGCCAGCGTAGTGTTTTGTCATCAGGAGCAATAATGCCAGAGCGCGCACCCATTTCGATTGTCATATTGCACAAGGTCATTCGCTCTTCAATATCGAGCGCGGAAATGGCTGAACCAGCATATTCGATGGTATGACCTGTCGCCCCGCCGGTGCCGATCATGCAGATAATATGCAACGCCAGATCTTTGGCCGTTATATGCCTGCCCAGCTTGCCTTCGACCACAAGTTTCATCATTGCGGGGGGCGCTTGCCAAAGGGTTTGCGTTGCAAGGACATGGGCAACTTCTGAAGCCCCAATCCCGAAAGCAAAGGCCCCAAGCGCACCATGTGTGGCGGTGTGGCTATCACCGCATACCACGATCATCCCCGGAAGTGTCAGGCCAAGTTCTGGCATCGTGACATGTACAATCCCTTGTCGTTTGTCCTTCGGACCAAAGGCCAAAAAGCCATGGCTGGATGCATTCTGCGCAAGCTGTTCAATCATGCGCAGGATGTCAGCATTGGCACCCTTACCCGGGCTTTTCTGGTGGACGGGCACATAATGATCGGCCACACCAAAGGTCGCGTCGGGGCGCCGCAAAGCGCGCCCCATCTGAGCGATCTTGTCAAAGGCATGATGTGACCCTTCATGGACATAATGGCGATCAACAAACAGAAGATCGCGGTCGCCATCCGATAAAATACGATGCCGGCTCCATATCTTCTCTATTATCGTTCGTGGCGTCACGGCGCCATCACTCCCTGAAAGCTCTCTTGATCATGCAGGAAAATATGCATGACATAAGTTTATGTCAATAATACATTTAACTTGGCAGTCATCCGATTTGCCGCTAACCTGAGCGACAGGCGACTGGAGGTTGAGCGCAAATGAATAGCCAGCAGCACCTTGCGGATGAAGAGGGCAGCACCCCCAAGTACCACCAGATATATCTGGTGCTTCGTCAGGAAATCCGCGATGGGCTATACCCTGAGGATACCCCAATACCAAGCGAGGTAGAACTTGGTCACCAGTTCGGGGTGTCGCGGATAACAGTTCGCAAGGCGCTTGAACGCCTAGAGCGGGAAGGCGCAATCGATCGCCAGCGCGGGCGTGGCACCTTTGTAAGGCCGTCAACAGCGCAACCACATGTTGCGGCAAGTCTGTCTGGTTCCATCGAAAATCTGATTGCTATGGGGTTGCAAACTTCGGTGAAGGTGCTTTCCTTTGATTACATCCCCGCACCAGCGATTGTACGTGACGCGATGGGGCTTCCTGTTGCAGCCAGAGTACAGCGCGCTGTACGCATACGCACGCATGAGGAAGTCCCGTTTTCCCATCTTACAACATTTGTACCCGAAGCTATCGGGCGGAATTACAGTGTTGAAGACCTGTCGGATCAGCCCCTGCTTATGCTTTTGGCAAAAGCAGGAATTACGGTGGGTTCCGCAGAGCAAACTATCACAGCTAAACTTGCTACCCCAGAAATTGCGCGTCACCTGAAAATGCTGCCGGGGGAACCGCTTCTGTGCATCGATCGGGTTGTACGCGATGTTGATGGACACGCTATCGAAATGATCCGGGGCCTCTATCGGCCTGATACTTACAGTCACCAGATGAATATCGAGCGCGCCCAACAAGGTACGGGTCGGATGTGGCAAACTTGATCACTCACTGAGAGCAAACTGATGAATGAGAAAACTTCTTCTACGCTAAGCCTAAAAGAACTGCTCGCGCGCCCCGGACAAGGCGTTGTAGCCCCTGGGATATATGACGCCCTTAGTGCGGTCATTGCTGAACAGGCTGGATTTGAGTGTTTGTATCTTTCCGGGGCTTCACTGGCTTACACGCGACTTGGCAGGCCTGATCTGGGGTTGATGGCAGTTTCGGAAATCCTTGATACGCTTGCACTTGTACGCGAGCGCGTGGATCTGCCTTTGATTGTTGACGGTGATACGGGTTTTGGCAATGCGCTGAATGTACGCCGCACAGTGCGCCAATTCGAACGCGCAGGTGCCAATGCCATTCAGATCGAAGATCAGTCTTTTCCCAAGCGGTGCGGGCACCTGAAAGGCAAATCATTGGTTGATTCCAGAGAGATGGAAGGAAAAATCCGCGCGGCTGTCGATGCAAGAGAAAGTGATAACTTCCTTGTAATCGCGCGAACGGATGCGATAGCGGTCAGCGGACTGGACGACGCGCGACGCCGTGCAGATCGGTATATTGCCGCCGGGGCAGATGTGCTTTTTATCGAAGCGCCGACTACGCTAGAGCAGTTGACTGCTTTGGGGCACGATTTTGGTTGTCGCATTCCGCTTGTGGCGAACATGGTCGAAGGAGGGCGCACACCGCTGATGACTGCGGCGCAATTGTTTGATCTGGGCTATAGGGTTGTCATATTCCCAGGTGGAGCCGTGCGCGCAGTGCTGCGTCAGTTGCAGGGATATTACAATAACCTTCAACAGACCGGTACTAACGCCGCATTTTCGGGGAACATGGCGCAATTCGCTGAGCTAAACGAAATAATCGGCATTGCAGACGAAGTGGCGCGGGCTGAAAAATATACATAAGTCCAAAACGAAACAAAAAGTATTGTTGACAGGACATTATAACAATGCGTAGGCTGATTATACGCGGCGCAAGATGCACTAAGGCGCTAAATACGGGCTGGACTGGCTCGACGCATCTAAACCATTTCAACGGAGAGGACGTATGATCAAACCCCACGGATATCTTTTTGCCCTACCCTTTGTTGCGCTAAGCGCGCTGGGTGCGCCATTGGATGCTCAAAGCTACCCATCGGGCCCTGTAACCATTATCGTTGGGGCTTCCGCCGGGGGGACCACCGACACGCTTGCACGTGTGGTTGCGCAAGGGCTTACTGAAAAGTTCGACCAACCCTTCGTGGTTGACAATCGGCCCGGCGCAGGTGGCGCCATTGCAGCGCAGGCAGTCGCTGACGCAAACGCTGATGGCCGCACGCTGCTGGTTGCCTTCACAAGCCATACGCTAAACACTGCGCTTTTCAATGATTTACCTTATGATCCAATAGACGATTTCGAGCCGATCTCGTTGTTGGCGCAGGTTTCCAGTTTGCTGCTTGCACGGGGTAATCTTGAGGTCGAGACATTAAGTGAGGCGCTGGAGCTTGGCCGGAACGCACCCGATGGCGTCACATTTGCTGTTGGCGGATTGGGGTCATCCCTGCATATGGAAACTTTAAAGTTTCTGGCTGAATCCGGCGTTGCGGGAATTGAGATTCCGTTTCCTGGGACAGCACCCGCAATAACCGATCTTCTTGGGGGACATGTCGATTTCATGTTTGCCCCCTTTGCTTCGTCAGTGCCTCTGATAGAAGCCGGTAGCGTCAAGGCATTGGCAGTCACCTCGCCCGAGCGAAACCCCAACTTCCCTGATCTGCCTGCGGTTATCGAGGCTATTGAAGGATATCCTATTACCTATGGCTGGTTCGGTGTGCTGGCCACCGCAGGCACCCCACAAGAGGATGTGGCCGCGCTTAACGAGGCGATTACTGATATCATGCAATCCGAAAGAGCCCAGACCGTTCTTAGCGACGAAGGCGCGAGCGCACCTCAAATGTCGCCTGAAGACTTCAAGGCATTCCTGATTGAAGACATGGCAGCATGGCAGGCGATTGGCGAAAACGCTGAAATTGAGCGTCAGTAAGTTTATTACCGAGTGCGATCTCTGATCGCGCTCGGTGTCCCTTATGAACAGGTCGCAAAAGGTTTGAAGGATGCGAATTTCGCAACTGACACTCAAAATCAATCACGATTTTTTTGGCGGACTGCTATTGATATGCATTTCTGGTGGCGCGTGGTATCACGCGCAGAGTTATGCACTTGGGACACTAAACCGGATGGGGCCGGGGTATCTGCCGGTTGCCCTGTCACTGATATTGGGCGGGTTGGGCATGATGCTTCTTATCATCTCTCAATTCAAACCCGCCGAACGTGTCACACTTCGCGTTGTGCCCATGATTATTATCTTGGGTAGCCTTTGCATATTTGGCATCATGTTGCGTAGCGCAGGCCTTTTCCCCGCCGCCTTCACGAGTGTTATACTGGCCACGTTTGCTGATACACGCATCACATGGCTGGGGCGGGTGACCCTTGCACTTGTCGTTTCTTTGTTTACCGGCGTGGTTTTTGTCGTCGGCCTTGGCATGTCCGTGCCATTATGGTGGAGCTGAAAACGTGAAAGACAGTAGCCATGGAAACCCTTGAGTTTATTGGACTTGGGCTTCAGACAGCGCTTTCCCCATCGATCCTGTGGTATTGCTTCGTTGGCGTTTTTCTGGGCACACTTATAGGGGTGTTGCCGGGAATTGGCCCATTGGCAGCAATTTCGCTATTGTTACCTGTTACGTTTTATATGTCGGCATCCGAAGCAATCGTTATGCTTGCGGGTGTTTATTACGGAGCGCAATATGGCGGATCGACGGCGGCGATATTGTTGCGCTTGCCAGGCACGGCATCCTCGGCGGTGGCGTGCTTGGATGGTCATCCCATGGCAATGCAAGGCCGCGCAGGGGTTGCATTGTTTATCACAACAATTGCATCGTTTTTCGGTGCCATGTTTGGCCTCACCATCCTAATTTTATTTTCCCCGCACATCGCGCAACTGGGCCTGATGTTTGGTTCAGCTGAATATTTCATGCTGATGTTGCTGGGATTAGTCGCTGCATGCACCTTTTCCAATGCTCCCTTGCGCGGCGGGGCAATGGTGGTATTGGGGCTGCTTATAAGCATGATCGGGACGGATACAAATTCGGGCGTGATTCGGTACACTTTTGGAATGCGCGAATTGGCTGGAGGATTGACCCTTGTTGCCATGGCCATGGGGCTTTTCGGGCTAGCAGACATCATTCGGAATGTCAATCTGATCGACAATTCCAAAATGGCCAAGGGTTTCACCTTGCGCTCTATGCTCCCAAATCCCAGTGACTGGCGCTTGTCTCTACCGGCAATGGGGCGGGGATCGCTGATCGGCAGCTTTTTCGGCGCCCTCCCGGGGGCTGGCACTTCAATTTCCGCTTATATGGCGTATGCAGGTGAAAAACGGCTGGCCAGAAAGCCCGAGCGCTTTGGTAACGGCGCGATTGAAGGTGTAAGCGCGCCAGAGGCAGCCAATAACGCATCAGCACAAACAGCTTTTGTGCCGACGCTAACTCTTGGAATTCCGGGTGATGTTACAATGGCGCTGATGCTTGGCGCGCTCATCATGCATGGCATCACGCCTGGGCCGCAACTTATCACCACCCAAACCGAGCTATTCTGGGGTCTTGTCGTAAGCTTTATGATTGGGAATATCATGCTGTTATTTCTCAATATTCCGATGATCGGAATTTGGGTTAATATCTTGCGGATCCCGTATCGCTGGCTTTACCCTGCCATCCTTATTTTTATCGGGGTTGGGGTATTCAGCGTAAACAACAGCGTTTTCGAAATCTATACGGTAGTTGCAATCGGCGCGCTGGCTTACATCCTGGCAGCTTTGCGCTTCGAGCCTGCGCCGCTGCTTCTTGGTTTTATTTTGGGGCCATTGATGGAAGAATACTTCCGCCGCGCTTTGCTGTTGTCACGCGGAAACCTGTCCACATTCGTTGATAGGCCCATAAGTTTCGGTATTTTAATGACCATCGTCGCCTTGCTTGCGCTGCTTGCGCTGCAAACCTGGCGTCGCCGCAGCCCAAAAACCGGAGTTTCATCTGATGCCCCGTGATATTATCCCCGCCCAAACTGCACTGATAATTGTCGATTTGCAAAATGATTTCCTCCACGCCGAGGGGGCATATTCTCGGGGTGGGGCATATAATCCGGAAGCATGCGCCTTGCCCGAACGGCTGGTGCCGATTGCCCGCGCGCTGAAGGCCGGTCGCGGAATGGTAGCGGCAACACGATTCACCCTTTGGCCAGATCAGCAGGGCGCCCCTATGATCTCGGAGCATCTGCACGCACTTCGCCCGTTTCTGCGAAAAGGTGATTTTGCACCGGGGTCATTCGGGCAGCAGAATGTTGTCTCGTTGATGCAATATATCGATGTTTCGGTGGACAAGGTCGCTTACTCTGGTTTCTTCAATACCCAGTTGGACTGGGTTCTAAAGCGCGCTGGCATTACAGATATTATTGTCAGTGGGATTGTAACCAATGGCGGCGTTGCAAGCACTGTGCGCGATGCACATATGCGGGATTACCATTGCCATGTTTTACAAGATGGGTGCGCGGCTTTCACCTCAGAATTGCATAAAGCTGCCTTGGTAGACATGGCCAGCATTGCAAAACTGAATACCTGTCAGAGAATTATTCAAGCGCTTACATAAAAGGTAACCGACCGATTGCCCTTGCAGTTACCCATAAGTCTCTGATGGCGATGTTTCCGCGAGACGCGCGCCTTCGACAAGGTCAACAAGGCGGGAGAGGCCGCGCCCTATAACCGTCGTCCCTGGCCGCGCATCGGATGTGCGATCGAGATAGCCCCCGAGTCGCGCGACCGCCCTGACATCCGAAGTTCGACAGAAAACTGGGTAAATTCGCTATCTGGTAACCCAGGTTCGACAGTTAATCGCGTAAGTGATTGATATTGTTTACACGGAAATCGTGTTTGTGTGACTACAGCGCCGGTCAGGCGGGTTTTTTGAGGCCCATGGCCTCGAAGAGATCGAGCTGCTCCTGAGTGGTTTTGCTGGTCCCGTTGAAAGTGCGGTCACCGATATGGGCAGTGTGCTTTTGGATGCGTGCAAGCAGATCCAGCGCAGTGCGGGGGCTGGCATTGTGCTTTTGAGCCTTCAGGCGCATGCGCATGACACGGTAGAGGGTTAAGGCCATGAAGCAGATCAGCGCATGGGCGCGGATGCGATCTGGCAGTCTGTGATGCACCGGTGCGATCTCGATATCGGATTTGAGGACCCGAAATCCGCGCTCAATATCTGCGAGGGAACGATAGCGTTGGACCGCCTCAGTTGATGTCAGGTCTGGGGCATTGGTGATCAGCGCGAGCTTGCCATCGAATAACTGCGCATCGGCAATGGCGTCTTCATCGATTCTCCATGAGAACCTGTATGCGGTCAGGTCGGGCTTCACAAAGCGCAACATTTCGGCCTCGGGAACAGCGCGGGTGAAGCGG
>JAFIEO010000054.1 GCA_020832445.1 Paracoccaceae bacterium | reverse complement strand
CCCCCCGCCCCCCCCCCCCCCCCCCCCCCCCCCCCCCCCCCCCCCCCCCCCCCCCCCCCCCCCCCCCCCCCCCCCCAAACCCCCTTCAGGACAAACCGCCACGCCGCACAATCTCAATCCATACGGTCCCTGGCGAAGGCATAAATCACGCAACCCGCTAACAAAAACAGCCCGAAAAACAGGAAGACCGCCGCATAGGGGGCCTCTGGCGGCGTGGCGGGGGCTGCGGAATGCACCCGCCCGCTGATCATTTGCAGCACCCCCACCCCGCCAATGGAAAACAGGTTCAGCAACGTCACCCCCCGCCCCATCAGATGGGCCGGAAAAAAGCTGCGGCCATGCGCCATCATCATCGGAAACGACGCCCCAAACAGACCGATGGCCGCCAGCATCACCGCACTGGTCCAGAACCCCGGCACCGGCACCAGCCACAATACCAGCAGGCACAGCCCACCCAGGGTGTTGCCAGCCAGAATAACCCATTTTCGCGTGCCCAGCAGCCGGTCCAGCGGGCCATAGGCGAAATTGCCCACAATCATCGCGCAAGCCATCAAAAGCGTGATCTGTCCGACCTGTGTGGCACTTGCGCCGTAAACATCCGTAAAATACGGCCCCGCCCACAGGCCGCGCAATCCGGCGGCGGGCGCATAATTCACCGCGAGTAGCGGCAGGATCATCCAAAGCGCCGGTATCTTCAGCAAATCCAGCAAACTGCCCCGCGCGCCTTCAGGGGCCGTGGCCGCGGGCGGGTCCTGTATCATATACCACAACAGAACCGAGATCAGCGCCGTGCCCACGGCCAGCACCAGCAGGGTTTCGCGCCAGCCAAATGCCTCTGCCGCCCAGGCCAGCGGCAACGCGCCCAGAATATTGCCCAGACTACCGAAACCGATCACCGCACCCGCCAGTGTGGCAAAGATGGCGGGCGGATACATGCGCGCGAAAATGTAATATGACGCCATCAGCACAGGCGCGCAACCCACCCCCAGCAGCACCATCGCCAGATGGACATGCATGGCATTTTGCGCCAGACCAAAGACCAGCGCGCCCCCCGTGCCCCCGATACCCAGAATAAGCGCTGTGCTGCGGCGCGGGCCGAAACTGTCCAGCGCCCAGCCGACCGGCAGCTGCATCAGCGCGAATGCCACAAACCACAGCCCCGATGACAACGCCAGATCATCCGCACTGACCCCGATATCGCTTTGCAGCATGCCCGCCAGAACCGCCAGAAAGGACCGGTAGAACTGACTGAGCAGATAGCCGATGACCAGAAACAAAAGGCCAATTTTCATACATTATGCCCGATTCTTGTGCGAAACGTGAACCTGCTTATTGAACCTGTGAAACATTTGCAATCCACGAAGGCACCGCACGCAATGCTTGGCGGGTGTTAAACTGTGCAGGCTATGGTCGGGCCACGTTCATGTCAAAAAGGTCTGTGCAGATGCCAACACTTCCCGAAACCTCGGCCAGGCTGGCCATGCCCTATATCCAACCTGCGCAGGCGCAAAAGCATGTCACCCATAACGAAGCGCTGCGCCATCTCGATGTGGTGGTGCAACTGTCGCTTGTCAGCCGCGCGCTGACCGCGCCGCCGCTGACCGCGCAAAATGGCAACTGCTATCTGGTGCCCGCCGGTGCGGGGGGCGATTGGGTGGGACAGGCAGGCCAGATTGCCCTGCGCGACGCGGATATGTGGGATTTCCTGACCCCGCGCGCGGGCTGGCTGGCCATGGTGCTGGATGAAGACCGCCTTTTGTTTTTTGACGGCACAGACTGGCGCATGCCGGACATATTGCCTGACATTATTGACAGTCTGGGCATTCAGACCAGCGCCGATGCCACCAACCGGCTGGCGGTTTCAGGCGATGCAAGCCTGTTTACCCATGACGGCAGCGACCACCAGATGAAGATCAACAAGGCAGGGGGCGCGCAGACCGCAAGCGTGCTGTTTCAGTCCGGTTGGTCGGGACGGGCGGAAATGGGGCTGGCGGGCAATGATGATTTCACCATCAAGACCAGCGCAGACGGCACCACATGGTTTGACGCGCTGCGCCTTGATGCGGGCAGCGGGTTGGCCACGGGGTTAGCCGTGACGCAAGATGCGCAGGACAGCACTGCGGGGCGGCTTTTGAAAGTGGGCGACAGCGCGGGGCTGCTTGCGGCCTCGCCCTTGTTGCGCGTGCCTGCGGGCGGCAGTGCCGATGCGCTGGTGCTGACCAGCGGCGCGGGCTTCACCGGCCCCCTGCCCGATGGGCTGGAATTGCGGTTTCGCGCGGGGGCCAGCAATACAGGCGCGGCAACATTAACGCTGGATTCAGGCGCGGCGCTGCCATGCACCACGGTCACCGGCGCGGTTTTGCCTGCGGGATATATCCGCACAGATACTGACACGGTCGCGCGCTACGAAAACGGGCTTTGGGTGCTGTCCCGCATGCATGAGTCCGGCATGCACGCACAGGGCCGGTTTGAACGGTTGGAGAACGGCATTCTGCGCGTCTGGGCCTTGCGCAGCACCCAAAGCGACAGCGCGCCCACAGTTTGGGAATTTCCCGCAAGTTTCGCCGTGCTGGACCATGTCAGCGCCACCGCGCAAGGGGCAAGCTTTCATGCAGCAACCATCAGTTCGGCCACAGTATCGCAGTGCAATTTTGATGCATGGACCAACGCAGGCACGCGCGCCGACAATGTGGATGTCGCGCTAAGCGCGACGGGCACATGGTATTAAGGCGCTGATGCGCGCCTGAAAACAATGCCGGCCGGTTCCGCAACACGGGTCACCCCCCAGAGATGGGCCGCGCAAGATCGTCCGAGAGTGCGGCCATAAACCCGTGCAGGCTGGCGTCGCATGGGGGCGCGGCAAACGCAGCCTCGGCCTGTTGCAGAACCGGCACATGGCACAGGGACACAAAATGCGCCTGCGCCACAAACAACGCCCCGCTGCGATGCAGCCGCGCCACCGCCATACGCCCAAGCCGGGCCAGTGTGGCGCGGTCAATGCCATGAAAGCCCGCAAGCGGTGCGCCTTGCGCAAAAGGCACCAGCACCCCTGTCTGCACCAGATCCTGCGCCGCTGTGCGCGTGCGGTGTTCGGCCTGCGCATGCGCGCGCAGCATGTCACGCAACCGGCCAAGTGGCGGGACCAATGCGCCGCTGTCATCAAATATGCGCAGACCTTGGGCCAGACCGTCGCGCGCCACCAGATCGCTGGCTTCGTCCACCAGCATGGGCGCGTCACCGTCGCCCCCCTGCCCATTGGGCGCAAATGGATAGGCGCGCAGCAGGTCGGGCACATAGCTGCCCCGCCAGACCCCGCCAGATCCCACAAAGGCCGATTTTCCCCTGCGCGCCAGCCGCAACACCGCCACCGGCATGCCATCGGGCATAAACACCACCGGCATATTGGCCGCCGCCCCTTCGCTTTCGTCAAGGGTGACGGGCACATGCCGATATGCCTGCGCGAAAGCAAAGCTTTCGGCACGGCACCAACGCCATGTGCCATGGCGGCTGTGTGACAGCGGAACCCAGGTTCCTGCAGTAATCTGTGGGCATGACATGTTCATTCCGCCCCAGGCTAGATTATGAAGGTGAATAATCCCTAAACGCCGATTTCCGGCGCGCCCTTGTTAAACATTGGCAAAAATCCAACTCAAAAACCGCTTTTCCGCCCTGTTTGAAACCGTATCGCAGCCTTGCAACCCGCGCAGTCTGGGCGCGGGTGATAATTGGGTGGTCCATGTGGCTTAGGGTGCAAGGGCGCAATGCGACGGGTCAAGCCGCGCTTGATATCGGCATTGATGCCATAGAAATCGTGCAGACATCGCAAGGTGTCTTTGCCATTACCAGTTCGCGCGCTTTTGGCGGGCTGGTCAGCTATGCGCTGGGTCCCGACGGGCTGGCGCTGCAAGATTCGGTGTTGTTTCATTCGGGCATCAACCGGACTGCCGCGCCCGCGATTGTCATCAATCAACTGGACGGGTTCTTGCAGGCCGGTGTCGTGGTCAGCGACACCCATCTGATCGGCTACCGCATTTTTGAAGATGGCAGTTTCGGCAACCGCCGCTGGACGGAAATCGAACAGGTGCAGGCCATGTTTTCCGACCCTGTGGCGCAGACAGCCCTTGCCGAACTGGGCGACGGGCAAATCGTGCCCGCCACGGGCGAAGCGGGCTGGCAGACCGGCACATTGACCTATGGCGTGCATGATGGCGGTGTTCTTGCATTGGGGCGCTATGAACCTGTGCTTTACAGCTATACATCGACACCGTGGGGCGGGCTGGTGCCAGCGGTGGAATTCGGGCCGGAAGACGGGCTTTGGATACATGCCCCCACCGCGATGGAGGTGTTTTCCGCCTATGGCCAGACATGGGCGGTCATCTCGGCTTCAGGCACGCATTCGCTGACAGTTCTGCAAGTCGGCCCCGATGGCGGGCTTATGGTCACAGATCATATTATGGACACGGGCAACACGCGCTTTGCGAATGTGCAGGCCGTCAGTTCCGCCCATGTCGGTGACCGTGTCCTGGTGGTTGCGGGCGGCAGTGATTTCGGCATCACGCTGTTTACCTTGCTGCCCGATGGCAGGCTGGTGTGGATGCAATCGCTGGAAGATACCCCCCTGACCGGATTGGACAGCATTTCAGCGCTGCAATCGGTTGTCATAGGCGATCAGTTGCTGGTCCTTGCAGGCAGCGCCAAGGATGCGGGCATCACCAGTTTCAACCTGCCCCTGTCGCAACTGGGGGCCGTGATCACGGCAACAGACGGCCAGCCCGACACGATTTTGGGCACGGCACAGGATGATATTCTGATTGCCGCCAATTCAGGCGATCACCTGCAAGGCGGCGCGGGGCATGACATTCTTGTGGCCGGTCCCGGCGTGACAATCATGACAGGGGGGGCGGGTGTTGACACATTCGTTATGCACCCGTCACAAACCCTCGCGCAGATCACGGATTTTGAACGCGGGGTTGACCGGCTGGACCTGTCGGGCTGGCCGATGCTGCGCGACCCTGCACAGCTAAGTTTCATGCAAAGCGCGACGGGGGCAGTGCTGGAATACCGCGGCGCGCAGGTGCAGATCACCGCCAGCGACGGGCAGCCGCTGGGGCTGTGGGACATATTCCCGAACGGGCGTTTTGCGACACCGGACAGAATGCTGACACTGGAACATATGTCGGGGCTGGCCGATGGAATATCCGACCCGCCTGCACCGCCGCCCGCGTTCAATGTGACAACGCGCAGTGGTGCGGGGCTTGGCGGGGTGCGCCTGCTGGTGCGCGATGCCGACACAAACGCCCTGCTGGACGAGGTGCTGACAGATGAAACCGGCAGCTTCAGCCTGCCTGCGCCCGCAGGTCCGGCCCTGTTGCAGGTGGACCCTATCCTGCCGCCGCAAAACGGGGCCGTCACCAGTGCAGATGCCACGGATATTTTGCGCATGGCCATCGGGCAGGAACCCGGTTTTGCAAACGGGGCCGCGCTGACAATGGGCGATCTTGTCGCCGCCGATGTCAATGGCGATGGCAGGGTTTCCTTTCGGGATGCGCTGGAGGCGCTGAAAATATCCATGGGCCTGCGCCCGCAGCCCGATGCAATTTTTCTGTCGCAGGACTATGCCAGCGCGCCCGCAGACAGCACGGCCCCCCTGCCCCAGTCCCAGCCCGATTTGCCCTATGGCACCGGACTGGTCGCTATCTGGCGCGGGGATATGGATGACAGCGCGTTGTGGGCGTTATAGCGCCCACAGCCCAGAATGCCCGTTCAGGTTCAAGGCGCTCCGCGACATGCGCTAACTTATTGATTTCGCATGTTCAAGAAGCTCAAAACCGGTTCCCAGTTTTGAGCAACATGCACTAATAGCCGCGCCGCGCCAGCCAGTCGCGCATCCAGTCGATTTCCTCTTTTTGCGCTGCAATGATTTCGCGCGCCAGTTCGGCAACTTCGGGATCATCGCCATATTGCAGCACGATTTCGGCCATCACAACTGCACCTTCGTGATGCGGGATCATGCCAAGGATGAAATCCGCATCGGCATCACCGGTGAATTCGATATCCATATCTTCATGCATGGCCGCATTGGCCGCGATATAGGCCAGCGTTGCATCGCTTGCGCCATCAGGCGCAGGTGCCATTTCATGCCCTGCATGTGCATCATGCCCGCCATGGCCACCATGATCACCGTGCGACATATGAGAGGATGCAAACCCGATCCCTGTAACCAGTGCCCCACCTGCCACAAAGGCAAGAACCCCTGTCAGAATTTGTGCTTTCAGTGTCATGATATCCCCTGTTTTCAAATCAGGCACAGGCATAGCACCCTCCAGCAGATGGAAGGGAAAACACATCTGCGTGAAGGGTCAGTTGCAGGCTTTCAATGCCTCTGGCAGGACGCGCGCGAAAACCTGCAATTCCGCCGGGGGCGCGGCACTGACACGGATACACCTGTCCATCGGCGCAACAGATGGCATGCGCACAAACACGTCGCGCGCCATCAATTCACGCAGCAGCGCGCGGGCGAAATCACCGTCGCGCCCGCAATCCATGGTCACGAAATTCGTGGCCGATGGCAGCGCATGCAACCCGTTATCGGCGGCAATCCGACCCAGTTCGGCGCGCGCGGCGTCAAGCTTTGTCTGGACGTGTGCAAGCCATGCCTGATCTTGCAGCGCGGCCAGCGCGCCCGCCTGCGCAATGCGTCCCATGCCGAAATGGTTGCGGATACGGTCGAACATGGCAATCAGCGGGGCCGCGCCAATCGCATAGCCCACCCGCAAGCCCGCCATACCATACAGCTTGGAAAATGTGCGCATGCGGATGACACGCATATCATCGGGGTCCAGCGCGGGGGCGGTCCCGTCAGGGGCGGCATCGACATAGGCTTCGTCCAGCACCAGCAGCGTGCCATCCGGCACAGCGTCAATCATGCGCTGGACAATGCGCGCGGAATGCCAGCTGCCCATCGGGTTGTCGGGGTTGCAGAAATACAAAAGCTTCGCGCCGACGTCTTCAGCACGGGTCAGCAGGGCGGCGGGGTCTTGGTAATCATCGCGGTAAGGCACCTTGTGCAGCACGCCCCCGAACCCTGCCACATGGTAGTTGAACGTCGGATAGGCCCCGTCGGATGTGACAACCGGATCACCCTTGTCCACCACAATACGCACCAGCAGGCCCAACAGCCCGTCGATTCCTTCGCCTATGATGATGTTCTCAGCCCCCACCCCATGATGCACAGCCAGCGCGTGGCGCAGGTCATGACATTCGCTGTCACCATACATCCAGACATCGGACGCGGCGGCCTGCATCGCGGCCACAGCATGGGGCGACGGGCCAAAGCCGCTTTCATTGGCGCCCAGCCGCGCCGCAAAGGGGCGGCCTGCGGCGCGCATATGGGCCTCTGGTCCGACAAAGGGAACAGTGGCGGGAAGCGATTTCAACAGGTCTGTATAGCGTGGCTCATCCATATGCCTAGGGATAGGCGAGCGATTGCGCGGCGGCAAGGGGCAAGATTACACGACATCGCCTTGATCCATGCGGCCCAGAAACGCGCCTGCATCCGCCAGCACCTGTTGGCAATGCGCATCATCCATGCGGTCCCATGTGCGGTACATCTGCGCCATGCGCGGGTTCTTGGCGAAGCGGTCGCGGTGGCGGTCCAGAAAATGCCAATACAGCAGATTGAACGGACAGGCCTGCGCGCCGGTTTTGTCCTTAACGTTGTAATGGCATGATTTGCAGTAATCCGACATTCTGTCGATATACGCGCCAGAGCTGACATAGGGTTTGGACCCCACCACGCCACCATCGGCAAATTGCGACATGCCAAGGGTATTTGGGGCCTCGACCCATTCATAGGCATCGGCATAGACGGCCAGATACCATTCATGCACCTGCGCGGGGTTCACACCCGCCAGCAGCGCAAAATTGCCTGTCACCATAAGCCGCTGTATATGATGGGCATAGGCCAGATCGCGCGTTTGCCCCACCGCGTGGGACAGGCAGTTCATCTGCGTGGCCCCGCCCCAATACAGCGCGGGCAGATCGCGGGTATGGTCCAGCGCGTTGCGCTGTGTGTAGTCCGGCCCTTCCAGAAAATAGATGCCGCGTATGAATTCGCGCCAGCCGATGATCTGACGAATGAATCCTTCAACCGAATTCAGGGGCGCATGGCCGCGCGTATACGCCGCTTCGGCGCGCTGGCAAACTTCCAGCGGGTGCAAAAGCCCCGCATTCAGGTAAAGCCCGATCACGGCGTGATACAGATACGGGTCATCTGACAGCATCGCATCCTGATAGGTGCCGAAATCCGGCAAGGCATGGGTGATGAAATGATCCAGCGCCCGCAAGGCCCCCGCCCTGTCAGTGTGGAAATGAAAGGGACGCAACTGCCCGAAATTATCCGCGAAACGCAAGGCCACAAGGTCCAGGACTTCGTGCACCACCGGATCGGACGACGCAACCAGCGGGGCCTGGCGGAACAGATCGCCCTTGGCGGGTTTGCGGTTGTCGTGGTCGAAATTCCACTTGCCCCCTTCGGGCTGGTCACCATCCATCAACAGGCCGGTTTTGCGGCGCATTTCACGGTAGAAATATTCCATCCGCAGGGATTTGCGCCCCTGCGCCCATTGGGCAAATTCATCATTGCTGCATAAAAAACGGCTGTCGGGCAGCAAGGTCACATGCAGCGGCATGTCCTGCAACGCCTGTATCAGCCGCCATTCCCCCGGCTGCGTGGCCAGCACCTGATCCGCGCCGAATTCCTGTGCGCGGCGCAGCAGTTCCGCCGGAACAGACCCTGCGTTTTCCCCGTCATCCAGCCGCGTGTAGGTGACGGTCCAGCCATCCTTGCGCAATGCATCCGCGAATTTGCGCATGGCCGCAAAGATAAAGGCGATTTTCTTGGGGTGATGGGGGACATAGCCCGCCTCCTCGCCCACTTCGGCCATGACGATCACATCGCGCGCCTTGTCGGCCTGCGCCAGCGCCGAAAGCGTGCCCGACAACTGGTCCCCCAACACCAGAACCAGCCTCACCATGGCACGGGCTTTCGGGCATAGTCGAAAAACAGGCCCGTATCAGCGGGCGTCAGGCTGTCAATGACCGCCAGCAGGCGCTGTGCAGCCTCATCCGGCGGAATTGCCGGATGGCGGCCAAGGTATTTTTCGGTGAATGGCGTGGCCACGGTACCCGGATGCAAGGCCACACAGGCGGCCTGCGGGTGGGTGCGCGCCAATTCGATCGCCGCACCACGAATGATCTGGTTCAGCGCGGATTTGGCGGCGCGGTAGCTGTGCCAGCCACCTGCGCGATTGTCCCCGATTGACCCCACACGCGCCGACATGGCCACCATGACCGCCGGTTCATCGCGCGGTAGCAGGGCCAAGGCATGTTTCATGACCAGCGCAGGCCCGATTGCGTTCAGGGCAAATTGCGCGGCCATTGCAGCGGGGTCCAACTGTTTCAGCGCCTTTTCAGGGCGGTGGCCGTCAATTTCCAGCGCGCCGGTGGCAATGACAATGCGCTGGAACGTGCCAGTCACCGCCCCCAGATGACGGGCCACTGCCCCCTCATCCGTGATATCCAGCCCGTCACGGCTGCGCGACAGGCCCGTGACCTGCCCGCCCTGCCCTTGCAACCCCGACACCAGCGCGCTGCCAATCCCGCCCGAAGCCCCGATGACCAATGCCCGTTTCATGACCCGCGCCCCCTGTTGCCCTTGGGCGCGCAGATAGCACGGCACAGCGTCAAGTCACGCCCTGACCAGCGTTTCCGCCCATTTGCGCGCGATGGGGCCGACCACCACCGCCAGCGGCACGGCAATGACCCACGCCACCGCCCATGCATAAACCCACCGACCCGCAAAACCGGCGTCAAACCCGGTATTCACGAAGGTGATGAAGCCCGACATGATGACGGACATCATCGTTCCCATCAGCAACCCTGTTACAATGCGCAGTTTCATGTGATCCCTTTCCTTGAAGTCACACATAATCATGTATGCGAATGTATGTGACTTCAAGGGGTGCGGGGCAGTTTCATCTGTGCGTTTCAGCCCAGTGCAGTGTTACACCGCGCACAGGTGCCGGGGTGTTTGTGACTGCCCACATCCGGGCTGATCTTCCAGCAGCGCTGGCATTTCTGCCCCTCCGCGCGCTCGAACACCACACCGACCCCTTCGACTTCGGGCAAGCGGAATGCTTCCGCCGGAATGGGGTCCGGTGTCAGCGACAGGCTGGACGTGATGCAGATATCCGCAAAATCCACCGATTTCAGCGCCGCCATTACCGCATCATCGCGCACATGCACCACAGGGGCCGCTTCCAGTGACGCGCCGATCACCTTGTCGCGGCGCTGGATTTCTAGTGCTGCCGTGACTGCGCGGCGCGCGGCACGGATGCCCGCCCATTTCTGCGCCAGCGGTTCATTGCGCCAGTCTGCGGGCGTGTCGGGGAAATCCTGCAAATGCACGGATGCGTCATCGCCAGGGAAGCGCGACAGCCACACATCTTCCATGGTGAAGACCAGCACAGGGGCCAGCCATGTGGTCAGGCGGTGAAACAGCAGGTCCAGCACGCTGCGCGCGGCGCGGCGGCGCGGGCTGCCCGCCGCATCACAATACAGCGCGTCCTTGCGGATGTCGAAATAGAACGCCGACAGGTCCGTGGTCGCAAAGGTAAACAGCTTCTGGAACACGCCCTGAAAATCATAGGCGGCATAGCCTTTGCGCACCTCGACATCCAGTTCGGCCAGCCGGTGCAGAACCCATTGCTCCAGTTCCGGCATATCTGCGGGGGCCACGCGTTCTGCATCACTGAACCCGTCCAGATTGCCCAGCATGAAGCGCATGGTGTTGCGCAACCGGCGGTAGCTGTCGGCCACACCTTTCAGGATCTCCTTGCCGATGCGCAGATCAGCAGTGTAGTCACTTTGCGCGACCCACAGCCGCAGGATGTCCGCCCCATATTCATCGATGATTTCCTGCGGGGCCACAGTGTTGCCCAGCGATTTGGACATTTTCATGCCCTTTTCGTCCAGCGTGAACCCGTGCGTCAGCACCCCGTGATAGGGCGCACGCCCCTTGGTGGCACAGGCTTGCAGCATGGAGGAATGGAACCAGCCACGGTGCTGGTCGGTCCCTTCCAGATACAGATCGGCAATCCCGTCCGCCGCGCCATCCTCGCGGTCGCGCAGCACAAACGCATGGGTAGAACCGGAATCGAACCACACATCCAGCACATCGAACACCTGGGTATAGGCGTCGGGGTCGTGCAAGCCGTCCAGCATGCGGGCCTTGAACCCGTCTGTGTACCAGATATCCGCGCCATGCTCTTCAAACGCGGCCTTGATACGGGCATTCACCGCCGCATCGCGCAGCAGGAAATCCGCGTCATCGGGTTTCGCGCCGGTTTTGACAAAACAGGTCAGCGGCACACCCCATGCGCGTTGCCGCGACAGCACCCAGTCGGGGCGCGCATCAATCATGGAATACAGGCGGTTGCGCCCTGTCTGGGGTGTCCATTTCACCAGCCGGTCGATGGATTCCAGTGCGCGGGCACGAATGGTGTCGCCATGCGCGCCCATGCCATCATCCAGCGGCTTGTCGATGGCCGCGAACCATTGGGCAGTGTTGCGGTAGATCAGCGGCGCTTTGGACCGCCAGCTATGGGGGTAGCTGTGGCGCAGCTTGCCCTTGGCAAACAGCGCGCCCGCATAGGCCAGTTGCTTGATCACGGCGACATTCGCACCGCCTTCCTTGCCATCGGGTTTGACGATGACTTCACCGCCGAACAGCGGCAGATCGGGGCGGTAGCTGCCATCTTCCAGCACGTTATAGGTCATGGGCAGGCCATGTCTCAACCCGATCTGGTAGTCATCATCGCCATGGCTTGGGGCGGTATGGACAAACCCTGTGCCCGCGTCATCGGTGACATGATCGCCGGGCAACATGGGGACATCGAAATCCCATTCGCCATTCGCGCCATCCACGCCGCGGAAGGGGTGGGCGAGGGTCAGGGCGGCCAGTTCATCAGCGCTTACAGTACGCAGACGGGTGGCGTTGACCTTGGCGGCGGTCAACGCGCTTTCGGCCAAGGCATCGGCAAGGATGATTTTTGCGCCAAGCTCTTCTTTTGTGCCTTCCAGAAGTTCGGACACTTCATATAGGCCATAGTCAATATTCGGCCCGAAACACACAGCGCGGTTTTGCGGGATGGTCCAGGGCGTTGTGGTCCAAATGACCACCGACACCGGTTTCATCTTGCCAAAAATACTCAATTCTTCGGCAGCATCCCCGAAAACGGTCACGGGAAACTTCACCCAGATCGTATGCGAGGTATGCTCGTGATACTCCACCTCCGCCTCGGCCAGCGCGGTTTTTTCCACTGGCGACCACATCACGGGCTTGGACCCCTGATAGAGCGTGCCGTTCATCAACAGCTTCATGAACTCATCCGCGATCACGGCCTCGGCGTGGTAGTCCATGGTCAGATAGGGCTTGTCCCATTTGCCGGTGATGCCAAGGCGCTTGAATTCCTCGCGCTGGATATCGATCCAGCCTTCGGCAAAACGGCGGCATTCCTGACGGAAATCGACAATGCCGACCTTGTCCTTGTCCAGCCCTGCGGCGCGGTATTGCTCTTCTATCTTCCATTCAATCGGCAGGCCGTGGCAATCCCAGCCCGGCACATAGCGCGCATCGCGCCCCAGCATCTGTTGGGAGCGCACCACCATATCCTTCAGCACCTTGTTCAGCGCGTGGCCGATATGCAGGTGGCCGTTGGCATAGGGGGGGCCGTCATGCAGGATGAAGGGTTTGCGCCCTTCCGCGCCTTCGCGCAGCCGGTCATAGATGCCAAGGCGTTCCCAGCGCGCCAGCCAGTCGGGTTCGCGGGCGGGCAGCCCTGCGCGCATGGGAAAATCGGTCTGCGGCAGGAACAGCGTGTCTTTGTAGTCGGGGGTGTCGGTCATTTTCGGATACCTTGCGAATGGGGGGAATATACAGACGCCAAAGGGAACCCGGCACTCCGGGCGCGTCAGAGTGCCGGGACGCTAATTCGCTGAATGATCCATGGTCCGAACATGGGCCGCCTTATAGGTGGCATGGCGCGCAGCGTCCAGAGGGCGAAATGCTTGATGCGCGCGCAAAGCTGCGATAGCGCACGAAAATGTCTGGTGAAAATCCGAAGCCGGTTGAATTGTGGGCCTGAAACACACGCTCCCGAAGGCGCGGGGCAAAGGGCACAGCCCGCCGCGCCACCGTCGCGACGTCCTGCGGACTGCCGGTCTTGCTGATGGTGGCTCAATCCTTGAAAGTGGACTATGTAGCCTGCATAAAGTGACTCCCGCCAATGTGGGACCGGCAGTCCCCGGCCCACCGCTGGCGCGGCTTCATGCACAACCCGAACCACGAAGGATACCCCCCATGCTGATGCCCTTTCACTTTGCCTATCATGTGCATGATCTGGACGCGGCGCGCGCCTTTTACGGCGGCGTCCTCGGCTGCAAGGAGGGGCGCAGCACCGACACATGGGTGGATTTCGATTTCTTTGGCCACCAGATCAGCCTGCACCTTGGCGAACCCTTCGCCAATGCCCCCACAGGGCGCGTGGGTGATCATATGGTGCCGATGCCGCATTTCGGGCTGGTGCTGGATGTCGCGCGCTTTCGCAGCCTTGCCGAGCGGCTGAATGCGGCGGGGGTGGAATTCATCATCCCGCCCAGCCTGCGGTTCGAAGGGCAACCGGGGGAGCAATGGACCATGTTTTTCCGCGACCCGTCCGGCAACCCGATCGAGGTGAAGGGCTTTGCCGACACGTCCGGTGTGTTCGCCGCCTGAAGCGCGGCGCGGTATGGTCCGGCCAGCGTTATGAATTGCCATGCGAGCGCCCTGCCCCACCCCACTGCCCCGGATGACAAAACCATGAAAGATACCGCGCAGATATAGCTGAATCTGTGCCGGTTTTTTGTGCGATTTCAGGTTGTCGGGCGGGTGGTGACCTTACGCTGCGGGTTGACTCCTTATCAGGGCTGGTGTCCATTAACCCTATTGGGCCGCGCGGTTCCTCGCGGAATTCCAGCGCATTGTCCCAAAGACACGCGACCTGAGATCGCAAATCCTTGGAGGTATGAATGAACAAGATTTTCACAGCAGGGGTGTTGACCGCTGGCGCGCTGATGGGCAGCGCCGCATTCGCACAGCAAACCTTTATTTCCATCGGCACCGGCGGTGTCACGGGCGTTTACTATCCTGCGGGCGGGTCGATCTGCCGTCTGGTCAATGCAGGCCGCGCGGAACATGGCATTCGCTGCGGTGTGGAATCGACCGGCGGGTCGATCTTCAACATCAACGCGCTGCGCTCGGGCGAGCTGGAATTCGGTGTGGCGCAGTCGGACTGGCAGTTCCACGCCTTCAATGGCAGCTCCAGTTTTGAAGAAGATGGCCCGCATGAAGACCTGCGCGCCGTATTCTCGCTGCATCCCGAACCCTTCACTGTGGTTGCACGCAGCGATTCCGGCATTGCCAGCTTCGATGATCTGGCAGGCAAGCGCGTCAATATCGGCAACCCCGGTTCCGGCCAGCGCGGCACAATGGAAGTTGTGATGGAAGCCATGGGTTGGGATATGGACACATTCGCTGTCGTATCCGAATTGCAGGCGGGCGAGCAGGCACAGGCGATGTGCGACAACAATATCGATGCCATCGTCTATACTGTGGGCCACCCGTCGGGCGCCATTCAGGAAGCCACGACCGCCTGTGACACGGTTCTGGTGAATGCCGACAACGACACCATCCGCGCGTTGGTTGATGAGCGCGATTATTACCGCATGGCCACCATTCCGGGCGGCATGTATCGCGGGTCCGATGATGATGTCACCACCTTCGGTGTGGGCGCCACATTCGTTACATCCGCCAATGTTCCCGAAGAAGTGGTGTATGAAGTGACCAAAGCCATTTTTGAAGGCATGGATACATTCCGTGGCCTGCACCCTGCGTTTGAAAACCTGGTGCCGGAAGAAATGGTCAGCGATGGTCTGTCTGCGCCCTTGCATGACGGCGCTGCGCGCTATTTCCGCGAAGCCGGTCTGATCGACTAAGCAAAAATCCGGTGCGGGCCGCGCATGGCCCGCACCACCTGATCTTGCCCGTCAGGGCCACCCGGACCGCAGAGTCCGGACATTTCCAAACAGAAATCAAAAATCGACAGGGGGTTTGGTCATGGCGGAACAGGGACGCAGATTCAGCGATTCCGAACTTCAGGATCTGGTTGCCAGCACGGATTCGGGGGCACGCAACCCCAAGAACCGCGCCGTGGCACTGCTGATTTCCGGCGTTGCGCTGGTATGGTCGTTGTTCCAGTTATGGATTGCCGATCCGCAATTTTCGCTGGCCCCCAAAATACCGGGGCTGAACATCATCGGGTCTGACCAGACGCGCCCCCTTCACCTGACATTCGCGCTGTTTCTGGCATTTCTGGCCTATCCGGCGTTCAAATCCTCGCCGCGCGACCGCGTGCCGCTGTTTGACTGGCTGCTGGCCTTCACCGCCGCAGGGTCTGCATTCTACGTCTTCTGGTTCTCGCGCGAGATATCGAACACGGCCCGTCAGGGCAGGCTGATCCAGTGGCAGGCCGACTGGAATATTCTTGGCTGGCAGATTGATGTGATCTATCCGCAGGTGATTGTCGGCTCCATCGGGTTGGTGCTGCTGCTGGAGGCGTCGCGCCGCGCGCTTGGCCCTGCGCTGACAATCGTGGGGTCGCTGTTTCTGGCATACTCATATTTCGGCACCGGCTGGCTTATTCCAGAATTGATCGAGCATTCGGGCCGGTCCTTCCGCGGGATCATCAACATCCAGTGGTATGACACCAACGTGGGCGTGTTTGGCATTCCGTTGGGCGTGTCCACGGCCTTTGTGTTCCTGTTTGTGTTGTTCGGCTCGCTTCTGGACAAGGCGGGCGCGGGCAATTATTTTATCAAGATGGCCTTTGCGGGGCTTGGCCATTTGCGCGGCGGCCCTGCCAAGGCCGCTGTGGTCGGTTCTGCGGCGACTGGCCTGATTTCAGGGTCGTCCATCGCCAATGTGGTGACCACCGGCACATTCACCATTCCATTGATGAAGCGTGTGGGCTTTTCATCTGAAAAGGCGGGCGCGGTCGAAGTGTCGAGTTCCGTCAACGGCCAGATCATGCCGCCGGTGATGGGGGCTGCGGCGTTTCTGATGGTGGAATTCGTGGGCATCTCCTATCTGGAGGTCATCAAGCATGCCTTCATCCCTGCGGTCATTTCCTATATCGCGCTGATCTATATCGTGCATCTGGAAGCGTTGAAATCCGGCATGAAGGCGCTTGGCCCATCGCGCAGCCTGACGCAGATGTTCCTGAAAGTATTCGGCGGGTTCGTGATTGCGGGCGTGGCCTTCTATGCGGTGGTCGCGGGCGTCAACGGGTTGCGCGCAGTTGCACCCGGTATTTCCGACGCAGTGACACTGGCGGTGGTTCTGGTTGTGTATCTGGGGGCGATTTACATTGCCGCAAAGCGCGCTGATCTGGAAATGGACGACCCCAACGCGTCCGACATCAAATTGCCCATCATGAAGGACGTGGTGCCAACGGGGCTGCATTTCCTGTTGCCGATCCTTGTGTTGATCTGGTTTTTGATGATCGAACGACAATCCCCCGCCAAATCCGCCTTTTTCGCGGTGGCCATGATGCTGTTTATCATCATCACGCAGCGCCCGCTGAAGGCGATGTTTCGCCGCTCGCACGATATGATGGCGGAAGCGCGCGCAGGCTTCAGCGACCTGATCGAGGGGCTGATCGCAGGGGCGCGCAACATGATCGGCATTGGCGTGGCGACAGCGGCGGCAGGTATCATCGTGGGCACTGTCACGCGCACGCCCATCGGCACCGAACTGGCCGGGCTGGTCGAATTTCTGGCGCTTGGAAATGTGTTCCTGATGCTGCTGCTGGTGGGGGAGTTTTCGCTGATCCTGGGTCTGGGCCTGCCGACAACGGCGAATTACATCGTGGTGTCATCGCTGATGGCGTCTGTGGTGGTCAGCCTTGGCGCGCAGGAAGGGCTGCTTATTCCGCTGATCGCGGCGCATTTGTTCGTGTTCTATTTCGGGCTGATGGCCGATGTGACCCCGCCCGTGGGTCTGGCCAGTTTCGCGGCCTCTGCGGTGTCGGGCGGCGATCCGATAAAGACCGGCTTTCAGGCGTTTTTCTACAGCCTGCGCACGCTGGCGCTGCCGTTCCTGTTTATCTATAACCCCACACTGATCCTCTATGGCGTCGATCTGGGCACGACGACAGGCATATTGCATGCGGCATTCATTTTCGTGGTGGCCACGATTGCAATGCTGCTGTTTGCAGCCGCCACGCAGGGCTATTTTCTTGCACGGTCCAAATGGCATGAATCGGCGGCGCTGTTGCTGGTGGCCTTCACCTTGTTTGTGCCGAATTTCTGGCTGGACCGCGTGCAGCCGGAATTCAACCGCCTGCCCGGAACGGAGTTTGAGCAGGTCTTGCGTGACCTGCCCGCAGGCAGCGACCTGCGTATCGAGATCGAGGGGCCTGACTTTTCTACAGGGCAGATGCGCAGCCTGACATTGGCGCTGCCCATCGACGACACCCCCGCAGACCAGCGTATGGATGCAACCGGATTTCTGCTGATGCCCACCGATGACAGCGTTGCGATGGATGAACCGATGTTCAGCTCGCCCTATCAAAGGGCGTTGCAGGATTTCGATTTCTATGCGGCTGATCCAGTTGAACTGGTTGCCGTGCTGCGCCCTGCCGACCGGATGCCTGCGCATCTGTTCTTCATTCCGGCGCTGCTGCTGCTTCTGGGGGTCGTCCTGATGCAACGGCGCCGGCAAACGCAACCGGCCTTCTAG
This sequence comes from Paracoccaceae bacterium, assembly GCA_020832445.1. Taxonomy (GTDB): domain Bacteria; phylum Pseudomonadota; class Alphaproteobacteria; order Rhodobacterales; family Rhodobacteraceae; genus Roseinatronobacter. Next base: position 7,164 of record JAFIEO010000054.1, on the reverse strand, counting down.
GCTGCATCACCCGGGGGAAGACTGATGGCCATGAAAATCCTGCTGCCCATTGACATGTCGCATCCTGCATCATGGGTCAAACCCATGGGCGAGGCGCAGAAGATGCTGCGCGATGGCGGTGAATTGCATATTGTCAGCGTGCTGCCGGATTTCGGCCTGTCCATGGTTGGCGCGTTTTTCCAGAAGGGGTTTGAACAGGCCGCGCTTTTGCAATTTACCGAAGCCATGCGCAAATGGGTGCGCGACAATGTGCCCGGCTCCATCGATGTCCATCCGCATGTGTTGCATGGCAATATCTATGACGAAATCCTGCGCGCGGCAGACAAGCTGGATGTGGATGTCATTGTCATGGCCGCCCACCGCCCCGAAGCAAAAGATTATCTGCTTGGCCCGAATGCTGCACGGGTGGTGCGCCATGCAAAGCAATCGGTTTATGTGGTACGTGATTAGCGCCGCGCCAGTCTGAAACACCATTTGCACAGTGTGGCCTTTTGCGGACATTCGCGCTTGGATTAAACCCGCGCCATCGGTGGGCCGGGGTCTGCCGATCCGACATTATAGGGATGCAGTTTATGCAGGCTGCATATTCCTGCGTTCAAAGGCTTGGCGTATCACTGGCCAAATCGGCAGGCCGCGGGACTGCCAGACCTATGGCGCGGCGGGCTGCGCCCTTTGCCCCGCGCCTTGGGGCTTTTCCGATGTCTGCAAAAGGCCACTCTCACTCTAGAGCATGTTGCTCAAAAGTGGGAACCGGTTTTGAGCTTCCCGGACATGCGAAATCAATAAGTTAGAGCATGTCTCATGAATGCGAATGAACGTGATATGCTCTAGTATACGGCTAGTTCCCGGCGCGGCCTGTCTTGCGCAAGACCCCGAACACGCGTCAAAATCCGAACAGCGCTTTCGGATCCAGCGCCTTGGCGATGAAGGCACCTTGGTCGGCTTCGGGCGTCCAGCCCAGAACCTGACAGGCGCGGGCATTGTCAAAAGGCGACAGATGCGCGCGCGACCGCCAGTCTGACAATAGCGGGCGTTCCAGCCCCTTGCGCCCAAGGGCGTAGCGTTTCAGCGTGTATTTCACCCAATCCATACCCCAGAACAGCGTCAGATTGCCCTTTGATACTGCAATCCGTGTGCCGGTATGGGCGGCGATTGCATCAAACCAGTCCTGCGCAGACAGCAGCGGCGGGCCGACAAGGTTGAAGGACTGCCCCGCAACCCCGTCTTTTTGCGCCATCAGAACCAGCGCGCGCGCCACATCTTCATTCAGCACGAAAGGCAGCTTGTTGCGCCCGTCACCCCAGATCCGCACGGCCCCTGCCCCGTGCCAGCGGCCAATGCCCCAATGCTGCAACGGCCCGCCCGGACCGACGACAATGCCGGGGCGTGCGATCACCAGCGGCAGACCCTCGCTGTGGTGTAATTCCAGAAGCCGCGCTTCGCACAGCGCCTTGGAACGCGCATAAAGGTTGCGGCGCGACATATCGCCGAAACCCGTGTCCTCGGTAATTGTACGACCGGGGCGGGATGCGTCATAGGATGCGATGGTGCCCGTATAGACAAAGCGCGTCACCCCTGCGCCAAGCGCTGCGCGGGCCAGATTTTCGGTGACGCCGACATCGTTTTTCAGATAGCCGTCCCATGTGGCTTCTTCGGCACGCGCAAGGTGACAGACGCAGTCCACCCCGGTCATGGCATGTTGCAGCGCGTCCTTGTCGTGAACCGATGCCGCCACCATCTGCACCTGACCGTCCAGCCCTGCAAAAGGGTTGGCGCGCGCACGGCTAAGAACGCCCACGCGTTTGCCTTGTGCGGCAAGCTGGGCCACCAGTTCGCGGCCCAGAAACCCCGTGCCGCCGATAACCAGAACCTCTGGTCTGGTGTCAGGGACGGATGCAGGGCGCGGCGCTGTGGCGGGGGCTTTTGCGGGCAGTTGCGCTGTGACCTGCGCAATATCTTGCATGACGGCCACAGCACTGTCGCCGCTGAATGCAGCAGGCACAGGCTGGCCGCGTGAAATCGCATCATAGAAGGCCGTAAAAGCCCCTTCAAACCCCTGTGCATAGGGTTGGCGGCGGTTCAGCGACCGCGCCTGAATTGCGGCATTGCGCAGCCCTTCGCGCAGATGTGCGCCTGCGCTCGCAAATTCGGCACGCAGCGGGTTCAGCACAATGTCGGATGTGTTTGCACGATCGATAATCAGCGTGTCATTGGCGAAATCCAGACGCGCCGCGCCTGCCGCGCCGCGCAAGGACAATGACCGGTCATCCGCCCCTTCCACCAGTGACGCAGACAGGGTGATTTCCGTTCCCGCAGCGCGACCCTGAACGCACCAGCCCTGCGGCACCACCACGCCCGTGGGCAAAGTGACAGGACGCGACAGGCGCAGTGTCATATCGTCCATCGGACCAAACAGATCATGGGCAAACGCATGCAGATGCGGCCCCAGTTCCAGCATCAGATTTTCAGGGTTTTGCAGCATCCACAGCCCGAAAGGCCCCGTGCGCAAGGGTTGCAGGGGGAAATGCCAGTGAATGCGCGCCTGATCCACCCGCCCGATCAGCCCTTGATCCAGTGCATCCCGTAACCGGCGATAAGACGGCAGGCCCAGAAAGTTGTGATTGACGGCAATCTTGCGGTCTGCCGCAAGCGCCGCATCCACCATTGCGCGCGCGGATTTGACAGACAGGGCAAAGGGTTTTTCAACCAGCACATGCGCGCCAAGCGCAAGCGCTTGCAACGCCAGCGGCTCATGCAGATGCGGCGGGGTCAGAATATGCACCGCATCGCAGCCGCACGCGGCCATCATCGCATCAAGGCTGTCAAACCCCTGCGCGCCATGCGCCTGCGCAAGGCCCTGCGCGGCAGTCACGGCGGGATCACACACCGCGACAAGCCGCACGCCCGGAACCTGCGCCAGCACAGTCGCATGCCATTGTGCAATATAGCCTGCGCCCACCAGACCGACTGTCAATTCCCGCTGTGGCATTCTGCCCCCTGTCCTATCCGCTGATTCTGCGCCTGCGGGTTACTTGTATTCAATAATTCTGGCGTCACTGCGGCGAAATCTGCGGACCCAATAGGTGACCATGCCGTAAAGATTGGCGAATTTGCAGATCATCAACAACGCCGCCGCAATGACAGCGCGGTCAGGCGACAGCCCTTGCGTGATGCATCGTCGCCAAAGCCGCGCCAGCGACAGCGCGTAAAGGGCAATCACCAGCGCAGTCAGCGGCAGCCAGACCCACAGGCCCAGCAGCGCCAGCACCGGCAACACGCCCGCCCAGACCACGGCACGCAGCCGCGATGCGCGCGCAGTGCCGGGGTGCAATACACCCAGTTCGGAAAAACTGTGCCCTGCGCGGATCATGCGGCGGAACCAACCGTTGAAACTGAACAGCGCCACATCATGACCCGACATCGGATCAGCGACACACCATGTCTGCCAGCCCGCCGCACGCAGGCGCAAAAACAGGTCATCATCTTCGGCGGCAATCATGCCATCGCGAAAGCCCCCGACCGCGGCGAAGGCCGCACTGCGCCCCATGAAAGTGCCAAGCCCGCTGGCAGCCGGACCGGGGGCCATTTTCCATTCCTGATCGGTCAGCCAGTTATAGATTGATGCGTCCGGCGCGTCCTCAATGTGATACCCATGCACCAGCGCTGCTTGGCTGTGGGATTGCAAGAACGCCAGCGCCTGTGCCGGCCAGTCGGGCGCAAGGATGCAATCGCCATCGATGAAATGCACAAATTCGGCGCGGTCCGCCCCCAATGCAGCAAAGCCTTCGTTGCGCGCCCGCGCGGCACTGAAAGGGCGCGCGGGGTCAAGCTCCACCACCTGCGCGCCAGCCGCGCGCGCGCGTGCGACACTGTCATCCACGGACCCGCTGTCAACATAGACTACGCGACGGGCATGACTGGCGGCGCGCGCCAGCGCCCGCACCAGCCGGTCGCCTTCGTTGCGGCCAATAACAATGGCATCGAACTGAACTGCACTCATCACCTGCCCCGCGCGCCCTGCATAAAGCTATGGCAGCGGGTCTAGCATATTTCGGCCGAAGATGAAGGCCGCTTTGGGTGCGCGCATATGCAGGCTATCCAAGTGCTCGCAGGGTCAGATCGGGGTGCAGCGCACAAAACCCGCGCCATCGGTGGGCCGGGAACTGTCGATCCGACATTTGAGGAATGCAGTTTATGCAGGCTGCATATTCCTGACATCAATAGCTTGGCGCATCGCAGGCGAAATAGGCAGGCCACAGGACGGCCCGCCGATGGCGCGGCGGGCTTCGCCCTTTGCTCCGCGCCTTGGGGCGCGCAGTCGGCGTTTCCAAACCAAAATCAACCCGACTTGCGCTTAAACCACCCTGCCGCGTGAAATGCGGCTATAGGCCGCCACGCGTGCAAGCCCGCGCATTGGCGTGCGGCGCGCAACCGCATCTTTGGACTGGTGCATGCCCTGCATACGGGCAATGCGGATAAAACGCGCCAGAAGCGGTTTGTCCGCACCGTGGCGCGGGGTGTCAATCAGGTGTCGTGTCATGCGTCCCTCCATAGGTTGCGTGGGTCGTGCATCATAACACATCCGCGCCTTTGACCAAAGTAAAGGCCGCGTCACCTTGACCTGCCCCATGCTTGACGGTAGCGAAAGCCAAACCTGCAAGAGGAGCTGACATGTCCAACCCTTCCCTGCTTATCCTGCCCGGCGACGGCATCGGTCCCGAAGTCATGGCCGAAGTGCGCAAGATCATCGACTGGTTCGGTGCCAAACGCGGACTGGCCTTTGACGTATCCGAAGATCTGGTCGGCGGGGCGGCCTATGACGCCCATGGCAAACCGCTGCATGATGACACCATGGCGCGCGCACTGGCCGTGGATGCCGTGCTTTTGGGGGCTGTCGGCGGGCCAAAATATGACAATCTTGATTTCAGCGTGAAACCCGAACGCGGGCTGTTGCGCCTGCGCAAGGAAATGGACCTGTTTTCAAACCTGCGCCCCGCGCAATGCTTTGACGCGCTGGCCGATTTCTCGTCCTTGAAGAAAGATGTCGTCGCGGGCCTTGATATCATGATCGTGCGCGAACTGACATCGGGTGTGTATTTTGGCGAACCGCGCGGTATTTTCGAGGAAGGCAATGAACGTGTCGGCGTCAATACCCAGCGCTACACCGAATCCGAGATTGCGCGCGTTGCGAAATCGGCCTTTGAACTGGCCATGCGCCGGGGCAAGAAACTGTGTTCAATGGAAAAAGCCAATGTCATGGAATCGGGCATTCTGTGGCGCGAGGTTGTCACAGAAGTAGCCAAGGATTACCCCGAAGTCGAATTGTCACATATGTATGCCGATAATGGCGCCATGCAGCTGGTGCGCTGGCCTAAACAGTTCGACGTGATTGTAACCGACAACCTGTTCGGCGACCTGCTGTCGGATTGTGCGGCCATGCTGACCGGCAGCCTTGGCATGTTGCCCTCTGCCAGCCTTGGCGCGCCCATGGCCAACGGACGCCCCAAAGCGCTGTATGAACCGGTGCATGGGTCTGCGCCTGATATTGCAGGACAAGCCAAGGCAAACCCGATTGCATGCATCCTGAGTTTTGCCATGGCACTGCGCTACAGCTTCGATCAAGGCGATGAAGCCGCGCGTCTGGAAGCGGCAATCCAGCAGGTTCTGGCCGATGGTGTGCGCACCGCAGACCTGATGGGGCCAGAAGGCGGGGTTGCGGTCACCACATCCGGCATGGGCGACGCCATCATTCAGGCGCTGGACGCCAGCCTGTAACAGGCGCGTCGTATATAGGAAAACGCCCGCCAGACGGTGGCGGGCGTTTTCTGTTTTACAGTCAACTTCTTATGGCAGCGCAGGAATTTCCAGCGCAGGCATTTCACCCGTCAGCGCATGCATGAAGGCCACAAGGCTGTCGAGTTCTTCGGTCTCGAAGTCCTGCCCCAGCATTTGCTGGCCCATCAGCTGCACCGCGTCATGCAGGTTGTCGACAGACCCGTTGTTGAAATACGGATAGGTCACAGCCACATTGCGCAGCGTCGGCGTGCGGAACGCAAACATATCCATTTCATCGCCAGTCACAATGAAGCGCCCTTCATCGGTTGATCCCGGCAACTCGAACCGGTGGAAATTGCTGTCGGTCAGCGCAGGGCCATTGTGGCACGCCACGCAGCCTGCATCGACAAACAGTTTCATCCCCTCAACCTGCTGGCCGGTCATCGCCCCCACGTCCCCGCGCAGATAGCGGTCGAATGGGGAATTCGGCGTGTTCAGCGTCCGTTCAAAGCTGGCAATTGCGAACGCAATATTTTCAGCGCGGATCGGATCTTCCTCACCCGGAAAGGCCGCTGCGAAATGCTCATGATAGATGTCAAATTCCTTCAGGCGCCGGATGGCGGCTTCCAGATCCATGTTCATCTCGATTTCAGCTTCGATCGGTCCAAGCGCCTGCCCTTCCAGATCAGGTTCGCGCCCGTCCCAGAATTGCGATTCCAGAAAGCCCGAATTCAGCACGGTTGGCGTGTTGCGGTCGCCGACTTGACCGTCATGGCCAACAGCCGTGGGAATACGGTCCGCCCAGCCCAATGCAGGGTTGTGGCAGGTCGCACAACTGATCACGCCAGAGCCCGAAATCCGTGGTTCAAAGAACAGCATCTTGCCAAGCTCGATCTTTTCAGGTGTCAGCGAGTTATTGGCGGGAATCGGCGGCAGCGCAGGAAGCGGCTCGAAGAAATCCATATATTCGGCAACATCACCTGCATGCAGCGCAGATGCGCCCATTGCCAGTATGATCGCCGTAGCGCCGGTGCGCATCAACAGTTTAGGGGTCATTTGATCCTCCATCCTTCGGGGCAATACCCTGCTTAAATCTCGCGTGTCGTGCATATGATCGCGCAAACGCAAGGTCGCGGCCTTGATGCAAATCAATATCTGGAACGATTACAGGTTTAATATTGCCTGCGATCCCGGGCCGGGGCAATCGCGCCTGTATCCACGATCCACCGGATGAGCGTAACCGACCGGTTGAGCTGCTGCCGGTTTCGTGGACACGAAGATAAGATCGTGACCAAGGAATCGGAGATCGGAAATGAGACGGAAGTTTACGAAAGAGTTCAAGTTCGAGGCTGTGAAACTGGTGACAGATCGGGGCGTGTCGGTGGCGCA
>JAFIEO010000051.1 GCA_020832445.1 Paracoccaceae bacterium | reverse complement strand
GCCCCGGCGCCCCGCCCCCCCCGCCGCGCCCCCGGCCCGCCCGCGCCCCCCGCCCCACCCACGCGCGGCCGCGCCCCCCCCCCCCCGCGCCCCCGCGGGCGCTGCCCTCGCGCTCCCAGGATATTTTTACCAGAATGAAATCAAAGGCCAAGCAAGGCGGGAAGTGCGGCCATGGCGCTAAAGACAGTTGCGCCATGGGCGGCAAGCCCCGCGCCGCTGTCATGGGGGGCATAGCCCATGCAGGCCATGCCCGCACGCTGTGCGGCCAGAGCGCCGGTGGTGCTGTCTTCGACGACAATGACGCGGGCGGGCGGGACGGCAAATTCATGTGCCGCATGCAAGAACAAATCCGGCGCGGGTTTGGGCGCGGGCACATCTTCAGCCGCATAAAGCCTGCCTGAAAGTCGGTCCCATAGCGCCTTGTGCTGACCGATGGTGATGGCCATTTTCGCATGTCGCCCGTTCGAGCCGACACAATAGGGGATTGCGGCTGCATCCAGCCGGTCAAGCACCGCTTCTATGCCGTCGATCAAGGGCGTGCCCTGCTTCAGCCGCGCATAAAGGCGGTCGTAAAACCCCTCGACCCAGTCGTCGGGGATTGCGGCGCCGTGCTCGCGGGCTTTTGCCGCAACCCCGGACATTGTGTAGCCCGTGAACAGATCCATTGCGCGGTCCAATGGCAGGTCCAGCCCGCGCGCGGCCAGATCATCGCGAAGCATGCGCAATGTCGGCCCTTCGCTGTCCATGATGACCCCATCACAATCGAAAATCACCAGATCTGGTGTCATATGGCCCCCTGCAAGGTTAATAGCGTGACATAAGTGTCCCCATAGCGGCGCTGGTCCAGCAGATGCAAGCCGGCGGGCGCGGGTTGAGGCGCGTTTTCTTCCCAGACGATCAGCGCGTCATCAGCCAGCCATCCGCCCGCCTGCGCGCAGGCCAGCGCCAGTGCGCCCAAACCTTGACCATAGGGCGGGTCGAGAAACACCAGAGAGAACGCCGCAGCACGGTTTTCGCCCAAATTCGTGGCGTCGCGGCGGAAAACCTTGGTGCAGCCCATGGCGCGCAATTTCTCGATATTCTGGCGCAGCAAGCCGCGCGCCACTGCGCCATCATCCACGAATGTGACATGCGCCGCCCCGCGCGACAGCGCTTCCAGCCCCAGCGCGCCAGTGCCCGCAAACAGATCCAGCACGCGGGCATCTTGCAGCACATCACCATAGCCGCCATTCACAAGCAGGTTGAATATCGATTCGCGCACCCGGTCGGATGTGGGGCGCAAATGCGCCTGCGCGTCGCCGCTGCCCAGTTCGGCCAGTCTGGTGCCGCGAAACCGCCCGCCAATCACCCTCATGGCTGCAACAGGGATTTCAGGTCGGTGGCGGGATCTGCCACCTGCGCAGGATCGGGGCTGCGGCCCGCCGCGATCAGGCGCTTGGCCAGCATGAAGGCCCGCGGATCGTTCAGCGCATCCACCGCCAGAAGCTTGTCGCCCGCGTAATACCAGTGACTGCGCGTGCCCATGCCATCGCGCACGACCACGCGGTCATAGCCCAGATTAAGCCCTGCGATTTGCAGCTTCAGATCATATTGATCCGACCAGAACCACGGCATGGGCTCATAGGCCAGACCCGCACCCAGCATATTCTGCGCCACCAGTTCGGCCTGATCTATGGCGTTTTGCACGGATTCCAGCCGCAAGCGCTGGCCGCGCCATGGAAAGGATGCGCAATCGCCTGCGGCCCAGATGCAATGGTCCGACGTGCGGCCCTGCGCATCGACCGCGATGCCGTTGTCCAGATACAGGCCAGCGGCTTCGGCAAGGCCCGTGTCGGGCACTACGCCGATACCCGCGATGACAAAATCGGCGGGCAGGACGTCACCATTGCTTAGCCGCACGGCGGTGACGCGGTCGTCACCTTCCAGCGCGGCGAGGGCGGCGTTTTCCAGTATCTGCACACCATGCGACTGGTGCAGCGCGCGAATCGCATCGGATGTTTCGGGGGCTGCCACGCGTTGCAAAATGCGCGGGGCCATTTCGACGACTGTGACCGTTAGTCCGCGTTTGGCCGCCACTGCCGCCGCTTCCAGCCCGATATAGCCCCCCCCAATGATGACAAGCTCGCGGCCCGCCACAAATTCGGGGGCCATGGCGTCAACATCCGCAAGGCCACGCACAGTATGCACGCCCGCCAATGCCCCCCCCATTGCCGCGGGCAGATTGCGCGGCACCGTGCCCGTTGTCAGGGCAAGCTGGTCATAGGCAATCACCTGCCCTGCCACGGTGACCGTGCGCGCGGTGCGGTCAATCGCGCTGACAGGTGCGCCCAGCCGCAGGTCGATATCATGTTCGGCATAAAAGCTGGCGGGGCGCAGGAACAGACGTTACAGCGCCAGATCACCCAGCAGATAGGCCTTGGACAGGGGCGGGCGCTGATAGGGTGGCACGGCTTCCTGCCCGATCAGGGTAATCTTGCCGTCAAACCCACCTGCCCGCAATTTCGCCACAAGGGATGCGCCCGCCTGTCCGGCGCCTGTGACCACTATTCTTTCCATCTGCTGCCTCGCTGCCTCTGGCCTAATCTGTGGCTAACCCTATATCTTGATCAGTGCCAACCACAACACAACGAGGAGCATATACAATGGCAATCACCACCGGCGACACCCTGCCCGACGCCACATTCAGCCGTATTGGTGCGGAAGGGCCGGAGCAGATTGACCTGTCGGGCCTGACCAAAGGCCGCAAGGTTGCAATTTTCGCGGTGCCCGGCGCATTCACGCCAACCTGCCATTCAGCGCATGTGCCAAGCTTCATCCGCACCAAGGATGATTTTGCCGCCAAGGGCGTGGACGAGATTATCTGCATTGCCGTCAATGACCCGTTCGTGATGAAAGCATGGGGCGAGGCAACCGGCGCGACCGAGGCGGGCCTGACCCTGCTGGCAGATGGCACCGGTGCCTTCACAAAATCCATCGGCATGGATTTCGACGCACCGCCTGTCGGGCTGATGGGCCGGTCGAAACGCTATGCTATGCTCGTCGAGGATGGCAAGGTCAGCGTGCTGCACACCGAAGAAAGCCCCGGCACCTGCGACGTATCGGGTGGCGAGGCGCTGCTGGCTGCGATCTGATCCATGGACGGGGGCGCGCTTTCGGTCACGCTGGTTCCTGATCTGGGGCATGTCAGCCCGCAGGATTGGGATGCCTGCGCGTGTCCGGAAGCGGCCTCTGGCCGCGCAATTGACCCGTTTACGACCTATCGCTTCCTGCGCGCGCTGGAAACATCAGGGTCTGTCGGTGCGGCTGCGGGGTGGGAACCCCGTCACCTGATCGTGCAAAGCGGCAGCCAGTTGGTTGCGGCAGCCCCCATGTATGTGAAATCGCATTCGCAGGGCGAATATATCTTCGACCACGCATTCGCGCAGGCCTACGGGCGCGCAGGTGGCGGGTATTATCCGAAGCTGCAAATCGCAGTGCCATTCACACCGGCCACAGGGCGGCGGCTGTTGTGTGCGCCCGATATGGGGGATGCGGGCGGTGCCGCGCTGTTGCAGGCGCTGGCCCAAATTACGCGCGACAACGCATTATCATCGGCGCATGTCACATTCTGCACCGAAGAGGAGGCCGCACAGGGCGCGGAACTTGGCTTTCTGCCCCGCGTCACCGAACAATTCCACTGGGAAAATCGCGGCTATGTCAGTTTCAGTGATTTTCTGGCCGATCTGTCTTCGCGCAAGCGCAAGACCATCCGCAAGGAACGCGCGCAGGCGCAGGGCTTTGGCGGCGAAATCCGCCAGTATACGGGCGCAGATATCCAGCCCGCGCATTGGGATGCCTTCTGGACCTTTTATCAGGATACAGGCGCGCGCAAATGGGGCACGCCCTATCTGACACGGGCGTTTTTCGACCATATTCATGAAACGATGCGCGATGATATTCTGCTGGTGCTGGCCGAACAGGATGGCCAGCCCGTTGCAGGTGCGCTGAATTTCATTGGCCGCGAGGGTCTTTACGGGCGCTATTGGGGCTGCACTGAAGATCACCCCTGCCTGCATTTCGAACTGTGCTATTATCAGGCCATGGACTTTGCCATTGCCCATGGCCTGCACAGGGTGGAAGCGGGCGCGCAAGGTATCCACAAGCTGGCGCGCGGCTATATGCCGTCGCGCGTCCATTCGTTGCACTATTTCCCGCAACCGGGGTTTCACAAGGCCGTGGCGCGCTATCTGAGCGATGAAACGCAGGCCATCACGAACGAGATGGACATCCTGCGCGACCATGCGCCGTTTCGCAAACAGACCTGACACACGAGGGCACATGATATGGCTGTAAAACTGACCGACACCACGAAACTGGACGCGCTGCTGGCCAATGGCTGGCAAAAGACGGGCGGGCGCGATGCGATTGAAAAGAAATTCACCTTTGCCGATTTCACCGAAGCGTTCGGCTGGATGACACGCTGCGCCATTCACGCCGAAAAAATGGATCACCACCCCGAATGGTCCAATGTCTACAAACATGTGACGGTGGTGCTGACAACACATGACGCGGGCGGTGTCACCGATCTGGACGTGAAACTTGCGCGCAAGATGGACCAGTTCGCCGCCACCTGACGGGGACCACCCGGCACCGACCCGACTTGCGCCCGGACAGTGTGGCAAGCGCGCCGCGTAAGCGGTGCGCGGGGGCGGGCGGGTGGGCCACGCTGGCCGGGCGCAGTCCTTTTTTCTTCTGGCACAGACACGCAATTCCCCCTATGCGACAGCCATGGAAAACACATCCTTCCCCCTGTTTCTTGCCTGCCTGCCGGGACTTGAACCTGTTGTGGTTCAAGAAGCCCGAAACCTTGGACTGCAAGCGCCCGAACCTGTCCCCGGCGGGGTAGAGGCAACAGGCACATGGCAAGACATCTGGCGCGCAAACCTGTGGCTGCGCAGCGCCAGCCGCGTTCTGGTGCGCATAGGCCAGTTTCGCGCCCTGCATCTGGCGCAGCTGGACAAACGCGCACGCAAATTTCCGTGGGCCGAATTCCTGCGCCCGGACACACCGCTGCGTATTGATGTCACCTGCACCCGCTCGCGCATCTACCACCAGAAAGCCGCAGCGCAGCGCATTTCAACCGCGATCACCGAAACCCTTGGCGCGCCGGTCACCGCAGATGCCGATCTGCGCGTGATGATCCGCATTGATGATGACATGGTCACCATCTCGCTGGACACCTCTGGCGAGGGGCTGCACAAACGCGGCCATAAACTGGCCACCGGCAAGGCGCCCTTGCGCGAAACAATGGCCGCGGCCTTTCTGCACCAGATGGGGTTTGACGGCACCCAACCCGTGATCGACCCCATGTGCGGTTCAGGCACGTTCATTCTGGAAGCGGCGGAACGCGCAGCTAACCTGCCGCCCGGTCGCACGCGCGCTTTTGCCTTCGAACGGTTTGCCGGTTTTGACGCACGCGCATGGGCGCAGATGCGCCAGCACACCCCCGAACCCCCGCCCTTGCAGCTCTTCGGCTTCGACCGCGATCAGGGTGGGGTCCAGAACGCACGCGACAATGCGGCCCGCGCGGGCTTGCAGGACTGCACTGCCTTTGCCTGCCAGCCCATAAGTGCGCTGACGCGGCCAGACACTGCGCCCGGCCTGATCATGGTCAACCCGCCCTATGGCGGGCGTATCGGCAACGCGGCCAAACTGTTCGGGCTATATGCCACATTGGGGCAGGTGCTGCGCGACCACTTCACAGGCTGGCGGCTGGGGCTTGTCACGTCAGAACGCAAACTGGCGCATGCAACCGGCCTGAACCTGCACCCCGGCCCCCCCATTCCCCATGGCGGGCTGAAAGTGCAACTGTTCCAAAGCGGCCCGCTATAGCGCAGGCTGGACATGGCTTGTCGTCAGCCCCACAATCTGAAACAAACCAAACATGCGCTGATACGGCATGAATGATGCGAAAGGCCACAAGATGGCACATATTTCAAGCACCGCCCCCGGCCCGGACGAGGCCCCTGACGTTATCCGCAAGGCGGCTGCCGAAACCGTCGCGGTTGAAGCGCGCGCGCTGGATTACCTGTCACATAACCTGCCCGCCGATCTGGAACCCGCAATCCACCACATCCTGAACATCAAGGGCCGTGTCATTGTGTCGGGCATTGGAAAATCCGGCCATATCGGCCGCAAAATCGCGGCCACGCTTGCATCAACGGGCACGCCGGCCTTCTTTGTCCATTGCGCCGAGGCCAGTCATGGCGATCTGGGCATGGTCACCAATGACGACATCTGCCTGCTGATTTCCAATTCCGGCGAAACCACCGAACTGCGCGATATGCTGTTTCACATCAAGCGCTTTTCAATTCCCATGATGGGCATTTCCTCGCGGCCTGACAGCACGCTGATGAAGGCCGCAACCTACCGCCTGACATTGCCGCAACTGCCCGAAGCCTGCCCCATCGGCATGGCCCCCACCACATCCACCACGCTGACACTTGCGCTGGGTGATGCGCTGGCCGTGGCATTGATGGAAGTGCGCGGGTTCATGCCCGAAGATTTCCGCCTGTATCATCCCGGTGGCAAGCTGGGCGCACAGCTGAAAACCGTGGCTGATTTCATGCATGAAGGCGACTCTCTGCCGCTGCTGGACCACAGCACGGATATGCAAACAGCACTGCTGACCATGACATCCAAAGGGTTCGGCGTGGCCGTGCTGATGGATGGCACGCGCATCATCGGCGTCATGACAGATGGCGATTTGCGCCGCAATATGGACAGTTTGATGAGTGTGCGGCCCGCCGATGTCGCCAACCCAAGCCCCGTGACCGTGCAGCCCGACATGCTGGCCGCCGAAGCGCTGGCCCTGATGAATGCGCGCAAGATCAGCGTGTTGCTGGTGGTCACGGCGCAGAATACACCCATTGGCATTGTTCATATCCACGATTTTTTACGCGCGGGGGTCATGTGAAAACCGTTTTGTTTATTCCGGCACGCTATGCGTCCACCCGTTATCCCGGCAAACCGCTGGTGGCACTTCGCCAGCGCGACGGGTCCAGCAAATCCCTGATCCAGATGAGTTGGGAAGCAGCCCTTCAGGTGCGCGGCGTGGATGCCGTGTATGTTGCCACCGATGATGACCGCATCGCAGATGCCGCGCGCGGTTTAGGCGCCGATGTCGTCATGACATCCGAAAGCTGTGAAAATGGCACAGCGCGCTGCGCCGATGCGCTGGCACGGCTGGCCATGGCCCCCGATCTGGTCATCAACCTGCAAGGTGACGCGCCGCTGACACCACCATGGTTTGTAGAGGCCCTGATCGACGCCATGCAGGCAGACCCGTCCGTGGGCATGGCAACGCCCGTGCTGCGCTGTGACCGCCAGACTTATGAAAATTTCATCGACGACCGGCGCAACGGGCGTGTTGGCGGCACCACGGCTGTCTTTGACCAGAATATGAACGCGCTTTATTTCTCCAAGGAAGTTTTGCCCTTCATTGATGCGGGCAAATTGCCCGATCCTATCCCTGTGTTTCATCATGTGGGTGTCTATGCCTACCGCCCGGCAGCGCTGGCAAAATACGCAGCCACACCCCCAAGCGCGCTGGAGGTTCTGGAAGGGCTGGAACAACTGCGCTTTCTTTATGGGGGCATTCCGGTGCGCTGTGTCGAAGTGGACGCGCGCGGGCGGGTATTTTGGGAGTTGAACAACCCCATGGACGTGGCACGAATCGAGTCCGCATTGCAGGAGGCACCATGATCGAAACAACCCCCATCCAGATCGGTGATATCAGCATAGGCGGCACACACCCCTTCGCCCTGATCACCGGCCCCTGCCAGCTTGAAAGTCTGGATCACGCGCGCATGATGGCCGAACGCATTGCCGCAGCCTGCGCCCCCACGGCCACGCGCTTTATCTTCAAGGCCAGCTATGACAAGGCAAACCGATCGTCCATCGGCACCCAGCGCGGGCTGGGCATGGATGAAGGGCTGCGCATTCTGGACCAGATCAAACGTGAATTCGGCGTGCCGGTGCTGACAGATGTACATGACGCGCGCCAATGCGCGCCTGCCGCGCAAGTGTGCGACGTGCTGCAAATTCCCGCGTTTCTGTGCCGGCAGACCGACCTGTTGCTGGCCGCTGGCGAAACAGGCGCCGCCATCAATGTCAAGAAAGGACAGTTTCTGGCCCCCTGGGATATGGGCAATGTCGCAGCCAAGATCGCATCCACCGGCAACAGGCGCATCATGCTGTGCGACCGTGGCACGTCCTTCGGGTATAACACGCTTGTCAGCGATTTTCGCGGCCTGCCCACAATGGCACAAACCGGCTATCCGGTGGTGTTTGATGCCACCCATTCGGTCCAACAACCCGGCGGGCAAGGCACCACATCGGGCGGGCAGCGCGAATTCGCGCCCGTTCTGGCGCGGGCGGCGGTTGCAGTGGGGGTGTCGGCGCTGTTTATCGAAACGCATGAAGACCCCGACAATGCGCCATCAGACGGGCCCAACATGATTCCCGTGGACAAAATGGCCGCACTTATCGGCCAGTTGCGCGCGTTGGATGACCTGACGAAATCCCAGCCGCATATCGCGCTGTAAGCGTCCCGATGCATGTGTCGCGGTGGCAGATGCGGGCCTGAAGCTGAAACCCAAGGTGCTGAATCAAGGGCGCAACTGGCCCACGCCATAGGTCTGGCCGTCCCGCGGCCTGCCGATTTGGCTGATGGCAGTCCAGGCCTTTGGTGTCGGAATATGCAGCCTGCATAAAGTGCATTCGTTGAATGTCGGATCGGCTGACCCCGGCCCACCGCTGGCGCGGGCTTTATCCCAGCGCGAACGTGCCTTCAGGCCATACCCGCCAACCGCGCGAACATCATTTAGAGCATGTTGCCCAAAAGTGGGAACCGGTTTTGAGCTTCTCGAACATGCGAAATCAACAAGTTAGAGCATATCTCGTGAATGCGAATGAACGTGATATGCTCTAACACCCATTCCCGTCACGATGGCGCGCCAGCCATTGCGCCCATAAATCCGGCCTGCGCGCCTGCGTAAGCTGTTCTGACTGGCTTTGACGCCAGCGCGAAATCTCTGCATGGTTGCCAGACAGCAGCACCGGCGGAATGCCGCGACCCTGCCATTCAGCTGGACGGGTATAATGCGGGTGCTCCAGCAAACCGCGCGCAAAACTTTCTTCCTCGACCGATTCGGCATTGCCCAGAACATCAGGCAACAGGCGCACTGTGGCATCAATCATGGCCTGCGCGGCAAGTTCACCGCCGGTCAGGACAAAATCCCCAAGGCTGACTTCCTCTATGCCGAAATGGTCGATCACACGCTGGTCAATCCCTTCAAACCGCCCGCAAATCAGCGTCACACCAGCGCCGCCCGCCCAACGCCGCGCTGTGGACTGCGTGAAGGGCGCACCGCGCGGCGACAGATATACCAGCGGACAGTCCCCCCGACCGCGCTGCGCCATGTTGATCGCACGCCCCAGAACGTCAGCGCGCAATACCATGCCCGCACCGCCGCCCGCTGGCGTGTCATCAACATTTCGGTGCTTGCCATCGCCGAACAGGCGCAAATCAATGGTATCCAGCCCCCAAAGCCCCGCTTTCAGCGCCTTGCCCGTCAGTGACAGGCCCAGCACACCGGGGAACGCTTCGGGGAACAGGGTGATGATGCGCGCCTGCCATGCCTGCGCCAAAGCGCGCGGCGCGTCCAGATCGCGCGGGCTAAGCGACGGCGTCACCGCAATCCGGCCTGCCGCGCGCCTTGGCCGGTCGGTCATTCCAGCAATCCTTCGGGCGGGTCGGCGATGATCCGGCGGCTTGCCAGATCCACAGTCGGCACGGCCGTTTGTGTAAACGGCAAAAGAATGGCGCCCTTGCGCCCCGGTGCAACAATTTCCAACAAATCAGCCGCGCCATGGTTCAGCACGGCCTTCACGCGGCCCAGTTCCGCGCCGCCGGTGTCAAACACCTGCATGCCGATCAGGTCAGCGTGGTAAAATTCGTCATCGGGCAAATTCGCCAGACGATCACGGTCCACGAACAAACGCACACCGCGCAACGCGTCGGCAGCATCACGGCTGTTCACCCCGCCCAGACGCGCGGCAAATCCTTGGGCCACCTGTGCGCCAAGGGTCAATGTAAACTGTCGCGCGCCATCTTCGGACCAAAGCGGGCCGTAATCGCCAATCGCGCGGGGATCGGCACAAAAACTTTTCAGCCGCACCTCGCCGCGCACCCCATAGGCGCCCATGATCGCCCCGACACAGATTCGCGCTTTGCTCATGTTGCTATCATCTTGCCAAAAATACTCGCGGGGGGGAATTGCCCGCATCGCGGGCAATAAGGGGGGCCGCAAGCCCCCCCCCTTTTCTGTCACGGATTATTCAGCCGCAGCTTCTTCAGTCTTGGCGGCTTTTTCGGCAGCACGCTCCAGCGCTTTCTTGCCGGGCTGCGCTTTTTTCATGTTGGCGCGGGTCGCTTTTTCGCGCACGCCAGCAGCTTCCAGAAAGCGCGCTACGCGGTCGGTGGGCTGTGCGCCCTGATCCAGCCAATGCTTTACACGATCAAGGTCCATCTTGATGCGGTCTTCGCTGTCTTTGGGCAGCAGCGGGTTATAGGTGCCCAGCTTTTCCAGAAAGCGGCCATCGCGCGGCATGCGCGAATCGGACGCGACAATCGCGTAATGGGGGCGCTTTTTGGACCCACCACGGGCCAGACGGATCTTCGTTGCCATGTCAGTTTCTCCTTATGAGTAGGCAGTCGCGGGATAATCCCGCAAATTCAGTGTCAGCGTTGCATTCCCTCGTGGTGACGGATCACCTCCGAGATGATGAAATTCAGGAATTTCTTGGCGAATTCCGGGTCGAGATCGGCCTCTTTGGCCAACCATTCCAGCCGCTCTATCTGGCGCTCTTCGCGCGCAGGGTCGGACGGGGGAAGATCGTGCTGCGCCTTCAATCGGCCAACAGCCTGCGTGTGCTTGAACCGCTCGCCCAGCGTGTAGACAAGGATCGCGTCCAGCCGGTCAATACTGTCGCGATGGCTGGCCAGAAGGTCTGCGGCGCGTTGAACGTGGTCACTCATGCATAGGCCTCTACGTTGCCATCATTATCCGTGCGCGTGACCGGATGCCGCCAGACCTGAACTGTTGCAAGTCCACCGGGGGCCTCGGCCGTTTTGTCATGCACGCATCCCAGCCGTTGTGCCAAAGCAAGGCTGCGCAGATTGTCGGGCGCGATGTAGCTGACAGCGGTATCCCACCCCAGATGATCCTGCACATAATCGCGAATGGCATTGACCGCTTCAAAGGCGTAGCCCTTGCCTTCGGCCTGCGGGGTCCACAGCAACCAGCCAAGTTCCCGTTCGGGCCAGCCCAGCGGAAACCACGGCCCCGCCGACCCGAGGGTCGCGCCGGATTGCCGGTCGGTGATGATAAACTGGCCAAACCCGTGCAGCACCCAATGCCCGATGAAATGGCCAAACGCACGCCATGCTGCATTGTCATCGCGTGCCAGCGCATTGACGAATTGCGCACGGTCTGACGCCATGAACTCGCGCCAGACGGGCCAGTCTGCGGCCACTGGTGCGCGCAAGACCAGTCGCGCGGTTTCCAGAACGGGGGTATGGGCCAGTGCGGGTGTCATTTCTTCTTGAACATCCCTGACAGCCCGCCGGGCAGACCACCACCGCCGCCGCCACCCATTCCGGGCATGCCGCCCAGTTGACGCGCGGCCTGTTGCATCAGTTTCGGGTCCATCTGGGCGGGGTCTGGCATGGCATCCGCGCCTTTGCCTTTGCCCATCATGCCTGCCATGGCCTGTTTCAGCATGCCTTTCTTGCCCATGGTTTTCATCATGTCGGCCATCTGGCGGTGTTGCTTCAGCAGTTTGTTCAGGTCGGACACTTCAAGCCCCGCGCCTGCGGCAATGCGTTTCTTGCGGCTGGCTTGCAGGATTGCGGGGTTGGCGCGTTCCTTTTTGGTCATGGAATTGACCAGCGCAATCTGGCGTTTCAGCATGGAATCGTCAAAACCTGCCGCTTCGGCGGCCTTGGACATTTTGCCCATCCCCGGCATCATGCCCA
Source organism: Paracoccaceae bacterium (assembly GCA_020832445.1). Classification (GTDB taxonomy): domain Bacteria; phylum Pseudomonadota; class Alphaproteobacteria; order Rhodobacterales; family Rhodobacteraceae; genus Roseinatronobacter. The sequence continues at coordinate 54,904 of JAFIEO010000051.1, read as the reverse complement.
TGACACCCTGCATGCCGCCCATTTTCAGCATCTGTTCCAGCTGCATTTTCAGGTCGTTCATGTTGAACATACCCTTCTGGAAGCGCTTCATCATGCGTTCGGCCTGCTCGACCTCCAGCACTTCCTGCGCTTTTTCCACAAGGGCCACAATGTCGCCCATGCCCAGAATGCGGCCCGCCACGCGCTTGGGGTCAAACACTTCCAGCGCGTCGGTCTTTTCACCCAGACCCACAAAGCGGATGGGCTTGCCGGTGACGGCACGCATCGACAATGCCGCACCGCCGCGCCCGTCGCCGTCCATGCGTGTCAGCACAACGCCGGTCACGCCCAGCTTGCCATCGAATTCGGCAGCCACATTGACCGCATCCTGACCGGTCAGGCCATCAACAACCAGCAGCGTTTCGCGCGGGTTGGCGACATCGCGCACGGCCTGCACTTCGTCCATCAGCACATCGTCAATGTGCAGCCGCCCTGCGGTGTCCAGCAAGAACACGTCATAGCCGCCCAGCGTGGCCTGTTGTTTCGCACGTTTGGCGATTTCAACCGCCGACTGCCCCTTGACGATGGGCAATGTATCAACGCCGATCTGGGTGCCAAGGATGGCCAGTTGTTCCATCGCCGCGGGGCGGTTGGTGTCAAGGCTGGCCATCAGCACGCGCTTGCCTTCGCGTTCGGTCAGGCGGCGGGCCAGTTTCGCGGTGGTCGTGGTTTTGCCCGACCCCTGCAAACCCACCATCAGAACCGGCGCAGGCGGGTTGTCGATTTTCAGCGCGCCAATGTCTTCTTCGCCTTCCAGCATGGCGATCAGTTCGTCATGGACGATCTTGACCACCTGCTGACCCGGTGTCACCGATTTGGTGACCGATGCGCCGGTTGCCTTTTTCTGCACGCGCTTGATGAAATCGCGCGTCACTGAAAGCGAGACATCGGCTTCCAGCAGGGCGACGCGCACTTCGCGCAGGGCTGCGCGCACATCATCTTCGGACAACGCGCCCTGTTTTGTCAGGCGATCAAAGACCCCGGACAGGCGTTCGGACAGATTCTCGAACATGCGCGTCATCTCCTTGCCCCGCAGGGGCTGCAACCAAATGCCCGTGAAGGGCCGTATCAAACCGGCCCGCGGGCCATATTATTCTGGCACAACGGGCCACAAAGCACGATTGCACCCACGGGCGCAACGCGCTGGCGGATGGCGATCTTTGCCCATAGGCAAAGACCGGAAGCATTCATACTTCCGGAATCACCTGTTCGTTTAGGCACAGACGGGCTGTAAGTCAAGCCATTCAGGCACCCGCGCCTTAGGCGGACATAGAAGGGTTCGGCCCCAGCCCCTGCGACACATCTGCGGCAATCGCGGCCAGCGGCCAGCGAATTTCCACAAGCGCGCCGTGCAGTTCCGGCGCCTGCGGCAGGGTTTTGACAGATCCGTCGCAATTCATGAAATCCAGCCTTGCGCCAGTGCGTTCCAGCAATGTCTTGGCGATAAAGGTGCCCAACCCCATACCATCATAGCCCGGCCGCCGCCTGGTGCGGGACGGATCGCGCCTGCGACCGATGAATGGTTCGCCTATGCTGGCCAGAACCTGCGGCGAAAAACCCGCGCCATCATCAATGATGCGCAACGTCAGGGCTTGGGGCGTCCAGCGCGCATCAACCCACACTTCGGATTGCGCAAAATCAACCGCGTTCTGAATAAGGTTGCGCAACCCGTGGATGATTTCAGGACGGCGCAGGATCTGCGGCTGGCCGTCAGGCGCGCCCCCTTCCGGTGTCAGCAGGAAATGCACCTGCTTGCCGCGCCCGCAATGGGGGTCGGCGGCTTCACGCAGGACCGCTTCCAGCGGCGCGCGGTGCATATGCGTGTCATCCTTGCCGCTGCGGCCCATGGCGCGCAGAATATCGCGGCAACGGTCCACCTCGCTGGCCAGCAGGCGCACATCATCCAACAGGTCGGGCCGGTCTGCCAATTCGTCCGCCAGTTCGGAACTGACCAGCTTGATCGTGGCCAATGGCGTGCCCAGCTCATGCGCGGTGGCGGCCACAACGCCCCCCAGATCGGTCAGTTTCTGTTCGCGCGACAGCGCCATTTGCGCCGCCAGCAGGGCATCCGCCATCGACTCCGACTCGGCGGCGACACGATGCGCATAGAATGCCTGAAACACGACACCTATGACAATCGCGGCCCAGAACCCGAAGCTCAGGATCTGGGGCACAACAAGAATGGTGCCATCCGAGAAGCGCAGCGGCTGATACGCCATACTGACCAGAGAGATCAGCGCGATGGCCACCAGCGCAAGCATCATGGTGGAACGTGGTTGCAGCGCCATCGCAGAAATGGCGACGGGGGCCATGATCAACAGCGCAAACGGGTTGGTAATGCCCCCTGTCAGATAAAGCAGGCACCCCAACTGTGCGATGTCGAACAGGAATGTCAGCGATGCTTCGACATCCGACAGGCGTTTGGTGGGCGGGAACAAAAACAGCGACAGCAAAATAGACACAGCCGCAGCAGCAATGACCAACGCGACCAACCCCATGTCAAACCGCAAGTCAAACACCATAACCGCCAGCACGAACGCCACCACCTGCCCAGCAAGCGCAAGGGCGCGCACATAGGTCAATGTGCGCAGCCGCACCCATTCCCCGCGATTTTCCTGACTGATTTCGCCGAATGTGGACGGTTGCATGGGGTGGTTCCTTCTGGTCGGCGGGGCTTGATGTCACACTTGCGGGATAAGGGATTGTTAGGCCGCGCGCATTCCGGCATCAAGACGCCATATCCCCAAGCTGGAGAGGGTGCGATGATTCGCCTTTATTCACTTATTGCCGCCGGACTGATTGCCGCCCTTCTTGGGGGGCTTGGCTATATGGTTCTGACAGGGTCGGATCAGGCCGGTCTGGGACAATGCCGCGAAACGTCGATTGCGGGGGGCGCGGGCGCCATAGGTGGACCATTTGAACTGGTTGACCACACTGGGCGCACTGTCACCGACGCAGATTTCGCGGATCGTCCGGTCCTGCTGTATTTCGGCTATACATTCTGCCCCGATGTCTGCCCGCTGGACACCGCACGCAATGCACAGGCGGTCGATCTGCTGACGGAACGCGGCTATGATGTGACACCGGTGTTCGTATCCGTGGACCACCAGCGCGACACACAGGAACTGCTGGCCGAATTCGTGCGCTTCATGCATCCCGACATGATTGGCCTGACAGGCACCGAGGAACAGATTCGCAACGCCGCACGCGCCTACCGCGTGTATTATGCCGCACAGGAAAGCGATGATGATTTCTTTTTGATCGATCATTCGACCTTCAGCTATCTGATGCTGCCCGAACACGGGTTTGTCGACATCATCCGCCGCGACCAGACCCCCGAACAGGTGGCCGATACGCTGGCCTGCTTCATCGACAATGCGTAACACCTGCTGATGAAATTGACCTTTGCCACATCGCGCCCTAAATGTCAGTGACAGGAAAGCGGGTGTGAAAATGGAAGATAGCGCGAAAATTGACCTTGGGCCGGATCCAACACTGCTGTTGGTCGATGATGACGAAGTGTTTTTGAAGCGCCTGTCGCGGGCAATGGAAAAACGCGGCTTTCAGGTGGAAACCGCGACATCAGTTATCGCAGGCAAGGTCATCGCGAAGGCCCGCCCCCCTGCCTATGCCGTGGTTGATCTGCGGCTGGAAGACGGGAACGGGCTGGATGTGGTTGAAGCCCTGCGCGCTGCACGCGACGATGTGCGTGTGGTTGTGTTGACAGGCTACGGTGCGATTGCCACCGCAGTGGCCGCCGTCAAGATTGGCGCAACCGATTACCTGTCGAAACCCGCCGACGCCAATGACGTGTTGCGCGCCCTGCTGGCCATGCCGGATGACGAATTGCCCGACATACCCGACAACCCCATGTCCGCCGACCGTGTGCGCTGGGAACATATCCAGCGCGTGTATGAGCAATGCGACCGCAACGTCTCGGAGACCGCGCGCAGGCTAAGCATGCACCGCCGGACATTGCAGCGCATCCTTGCCAAACGCTCGCCGCGGTGACAGGCTGGAACGGGGCGCAAATGCATGCGTCCTGCCTATGCGGGGAAACCGGAACCATGCGCAATCTGATCCTGATTTTGGCCGTCCCGGCACTGATTGCCGCATGCAGCACACCGCAGGACAGGTGCGTGCGCGCCGCACAGTCAGATTTGCGCGCCGTCGATGAACAGATTGCCGATGTGGAAACCGCGCTTGAAAAAGGCTTTCGCATTTTGCCAGCGCAAGAAGGCAAGACGCGCATAAGCCTGTGTGCATGGCCCCGTGAACCCGTGCTGTTTTGCACGCAGTCCATTCAGCGCCCACGGTCCGAATCGCGCGAAGCGATTGACCGGCACGCTGAACAGGCGCGCTTGGCGCAGTTGCGCCAGACGCGGGCGGAACTGGTTATTCAGACCGCCGATCGCGTGTCGGCGTGTCGTCTGCCCTAGCGTGACCTTGGGCCTTTTGCGGTCATTCGCGCTTGGATAAAGCCCGCGCCAGCGGTGGGCCGGGGTCTGCCGATCCGGCGTTCGTGAAGTTCACTTTATGCAGGCTGCCTATTCCCAAGATCATGGGCCTGGACTGCCATCAGCCAAATCGGCAGGCCGCGGGACGGCCCGCCGATGGCGTGGGCCACCTGCGCCCTTGATTCCGCGCCTTGGGGCAGTCGAATGACCGATTCAGGCCAGAAAGCGCCACCAATGGACGCGGGCACAGGACTTTCGTTAATGTGCGGGAACCGAAACCGGGTCCATCAGCGTGCGCCCGCCATCAATCGTAATGATCTGGCCGGTCATGAAGGCGGCCGCGTCGGATGCAAGGAACTGCACGGCCTCTGCCGCCTCGGATGCGGCACCGATACGCCGCATCGGGGTTTGCTGCACAATCCGTTCGCGATAATCTTCATTGGCGTTCATCATCTCTTTCAGATGCGCACTCATGACACTGCCAAGGGCAACACCGTTCACGCGAATACGCTTGCCGGCCAAGGCAACGGCCATGGCGCGTGTCATCTGGTCCAGTGCCGCGCTGGCAATCGAATAGGCCATCAGTTCCGGCTGCGAACGGCGCGCTGCAATGGATGACAGGTTGATGATGGACCCTATCGCGTGGCGCCCGCTGCCTGCGGCCCCGTCATCGGCTTCGGCCTGGGTCAACATACGCTTTGCGACCAGTTGACTAAGTTTCAGGCTGGCCAGAAGATTCTGCTGCAAGGATTGCTCGACCGCGTCGCTTTGGTCGTCCAGCGGGTCGGAAGGGGCGCATTGGCGCGTTGCATTGACCAGAATATCCACCTTGTCGAACGCATCGACCGTGGCCGAAATCAGGTTGGCCAGCGTCAGGCGTTCGCGCAAATCCCCCGCAAAGAAAATCGCGTGTTCATCCGACCCCGACATCTTGGCGATTTCGGCTTTCAGTTTGACCTCATCGCGGTCGGCCAGAACAACACGTGCCCCCTGCCCCACGAAATGATGTGCAATTGCCAGCCCCACGCCATTGGCGGCGCCGGTGATGATTGCTGTCTTGCCCGCGATGGAATAGCTCATACTATGTGCCTTTGTTAACGTCGGCGGCGGGTTACAGTGCCCGCGCCCTTGCCTGCGCCGGTGCGCTTTGGTGCGGTTGCCTGCCAGACACGGAACGCGCCGTTTTCCACCACAATCTCGACCTGCATGAACGCAGCAGCCAACACCCCTTCATAAGGCAAATGCCGATTCGCAACCATCCACAACCGCCCGCGCGGGGCAAGAATGCGCGCGGCTGCTGCAATAAACGCCAATCCCAGTTCGGGCTGCGCCTTGCGGCCTGTGTGAAAGGGCGGGTTCATCACCACACCATCCACACGCCCCGGCAGCGCCACTTGCGTCGCATCGGCCCAGTGAAATTGCGCGCGCACATCGGTGATGTTGCGCCGCGCCAGATCCAGCGCAGCGGCATCCGCTTCTATCAGGTGCAGGGTTTGCACACCGCTGCGCGACAGGGCCGCCGCAGACAGATAACCCCATCCCGCGCCCAAATCCGCCAATGTCGCGGGCAACTCTTCCGGCAGGGCATGCGCCAGCATCTGCGATGCGGGGTCAACGCCGTCGGCAGAAAACACCCCTGCAACCGTGTGGAATTGTCCCAGATCAGGGTCGGATACTGTGGTGGGGCAAAACGCCAGATCTGACAGGTCCACGCCGCGCGGATCGAACCAGAACAGTTTGCCATGGGCTTTTGACACCACACCCGACACGTCAACATGGCCGCGCAGGGTTTTAAGCACCGAATCAATGCCGTCGGTTTTCTGCCCATCCACCAGCACCAGTTCAGTGCCGGGCGCGGCCGCGACCTGCGCAATCAGCCCGAAGGCTTCGGCCTTGGAGCGTGGCAGGCAAACCAGAGCGGCAGGCGCAGGGCGCGCGGCAATCGCCACATCATAGCCAGCAGCCACAAGCGCATCATGGTCGGGGCGAAAACCCTGCGCCATGTGCAGGCGGGACATCTCCAGCGGGTCGAACCGTTCGCCCGCGCGCGGGCGCAGCACAGCAACCGGCCCGTCAGGCAGCACCAGACCTTCGGCCATGGCAAGGGTCAGGCGCGCATGGCGCGGGGCCGGATCAGCGGCAAGGACAGGGGGGGTATATGTCATGGGCGCGCGGCGCCTATTCCTTTTCCAGCGTGCATTGCAGCGGGTGTTGATGACGGCGCGCAAAATCCATGACCTGCGCAACCTTGGTTTCCGCCACCTCATAGGAGAAGACGCCCACGACGGCCACCCCTTTCTTATGCACCGTCAGCATGATGTCGAATGCCATGGCATGCGACATGCCGAAAAAGCGTTCCAGCACATGCACCACAAATTCCATTGGCGTGAAGTCATCATTCAGCAGCATGACCTTGTACATAGGCGGGCGCTGGGTTCGGGTGCGTGTCTTGGTGACCACGGCACCGTCATTATCCGGTCCATTGGGGTCATCATTGTCTGTCATGCTCGGAACGTGACGCATACGGGGTTTTGGCCTTTTCAGTGCTGGATGACGCGATTACTGCGTAATATAACGCAACTGAGGCCACAGAAAAGCCCCGAAGCCGCAGACAGGACCAGATGACCCGTATCACAACACTTGGTTTCGATGCAGATGACACATTGTGGCACAATGAACGCTTCTTTCGGCTGACACAGCAACATTTTGCAAACCTTCTGGCAGATTACACCGACAAGGACACCCTGATGGCCCGCTTGCTGGAGGCCGAGCGCAGAAATCTTGGGCAATACGGCTTCGGGATCAAGGGTTTTGTCCTGTCGATGATCGAAACCGCAATAGAGGTGACAGAAGAACGCGTGCCCGCATCTGTCATTGCGCAACTGCTGGCCGCCGGACAGGACATGCTGCGCCACCCTATCGAATTGCTGCCCGATGTCGAGGCCACGATTGCCGCGCTTGCACCTTCGCATAAGCTGGTGCTGATTACCAAGGGCGATTTGCTGGACCAGGAACGCAAACTGGCGCAATCAGGGCTGGGCGAGATGTTTGACGCGGTCGAGATTGTGTCCCACAAAACGCCGCAGGCCTATGCCGATATTTTCACCCGCCACGGGGACGGGGCCGAAGCTGCGCTGATGGTAGGAAATTCCATGCGATCCGATGTCATACCGCCCATTCTTGCCGGGGGCTGGGGGGTCTATGTCCCGCATGGTCTGGTCTGGGAAATTGAATATGCCGAACCGCCCCTGACACATCCGCGTTATCGCAGTCTGCCCAGCCTTGGTGCGCTGCCCGATCTGGTGGGCTGGATCGACGGAAGTTGACAGCGATCAACCCTGAATTGAAACCTGTTGTCGAAATCTGGTGCACCGCCGCGCGCACACCACAAGACCTGCCCTTCGGCAAGATTAAGTATACGTAAAAACCTATTGAAATTTCATACTTTTCTGACAAGCGACATCGTGCTACCATAGAAGCTGAGCAGTTAGACCGCAAAAAAAATCGCGGCAAAAAACAAAGGCAAACGGATGCAGGCACGATTCGGGCGGATATACCGTCACGTTTTGGTATGTTCCATCTTACTGGTCGGCTATTTGGTCGCAGCACCCGCGCTTGCCGCCCCTTATGCCGCGATGGTGATGGATGCACGCAACGGCGAAGTCATTTTTGCGCGCAACCATGACACAAAACTGCACCCTGCATCCCTGACCAAGATGATGACGCTGTATATTGCCTTCGAGGCCGTGAAACATGGCGAAGTTACGCTGGACACAATGTTCACCACCAGCCGCCGCGCAACGCAACAGACCTGTGTGTGTCTGGGCCTGCGCGAAGGGCAGAAAATTTCCCTGCGCCACCTGATCCGTGCCGCCGCCTTGCGGTCTGCCAATGACGCAGCCGTGGTCATTGCCGAAGGAATATCCGGTTCGGTCGAGGCATTTGCCGACCGTATGACAGCCACGGCGCGCGATATGGGCATGTCCAACACCACATTCAGAAATCCGCACGGGCTGACACAGGCGGGCCATGTATCAACTGCGCGCGACATGACCATTCTGGGCCGCCAGCTGTATTTTGACTATCCGCAATACTTCAACATCTTCTCGCGTCGCAGCGATCATGCGGGCATGGGCACAGTGCCCAACACAAACCGGCGCTTTCTGGATGCCTATTCAGGCGCAAACGGAATCAAGACGGGATACACCCGCGCAGCGGGGTTCAACCTGACCGCATCTGCGGAACGCGGCGGCAAGCATATCATCGCTACAATGTTTGGCGGGTCGTCAACGGCTGCGCGCAATGCCCATGTCGCGGAATTGCTGGATATCGGGTTCAACCGCGCAGGGGCGCGCGTCGCCACCCGCGCGCCTGCCACACCCTCTTATCGCGGGCGCGGCACGGTTGCGGTTGCCCAGGCGCCCGAAAGCAGCGGCGACAGGCCCGCATCGGCGCGCACGATCCGGCTGCAAACCGCCGTGCGCACAAGCCCGCGCCCACCCGCCCGCCCTGTAAGCGAACCTGCGCCGGATATGCTGATTGCCTTGCGTGACGGGGTGGAAGCGGCTGTATCCCAGATTGCCGCTGCCACACCTGCCGAAGCCGCGCAGTCCACCCCTGATGAAGACAGCACAGCAATAGCGCTGGCAGAACTGGCACCCGACACCCCGACAGTCACGCCCCCTGCCCGCCCCGAAGAATTCGGCGCAACCGGCGATCTGGCTGTCCCACAGACTGAAGCCCCGGATTTTGCAGCGGCGCAGGCGGCCGGGTTCAGCATTGCGCATATCGATGATCTGGCAGCGCTGGATCAGGCTGACCCGCCCATCCCCGACGCGGACATGGACTTCGTCGATGCGCCACCGGCCCGTCCGGACACCGGCGTCGAGGCTGATGCTGCGGACCGGCAACTGGCACAGGCCGATCAGGCACAGGCGGGCGAGGCTGAAACCGACACCACAGCGCCCGAAACGATCTGGATCGGAGCATCAGAAACTGTGTTGCTGACCGAATTCGCCACGGACGATTCCGAATTTGATATTGCCGGGCTTTATACCCCGACACCCGATGGTGCGGGCCAGATCATGGCCCAGGATGCCCTGAATATCACCCCCGAGGCAGCCCCCCCCGCACAACCCGCAAGACCTGCGCCGCGCCCCTCGATCATCCTGACAAGTTCCGGGGCACAGCCCGACCGCGATACGCAAACCCTTGCGACTGCCGCAGTCAGCGAAGCCAGCGCTGCCGCCACCCCTGAAATTGTCAGTCGCGTGTCCACGTCGGATGGCGGGCGGCTTTGGGGTGTGTCCCTTGGGGAATTCACATCGCGCAACGCCGCCGAACGCGGCATCATCACCGTGAAAATGGCCGAGGCCGCAGCCCTTGGCAACGGTATCAGCCGCATTCGCCAGACCAGTGGCCGGTTCGAGGCAAGTTTCGCGGGCCTGACCGCAGCCGAGGCGGAACGCGCCTGCCTGCGCCTGTCGGCACGCGGAATGGATTGCGAAATCGCGCATCCATAAAGGTCATGGTCTTATGCGCATGTCCTGCGCTATAACTGGCCATGCCTGCGCTATGCCGTGATTGTCTGACCCGTTTTGATGCAGGCCCGCGTTGTCCGGCCTGCCATTCGCCGCGCGTTGTGGCGGACCCGGAATTGCTGGATCTGAGCATCGCACATATGGATTGCGATGCATTTTATGCCAGTGTTGAAAAACGCGACAACCCCGAGCTGAAGGACAAACCCGTGATCGTGGGCGGCGGTCATCGCGGGGTGGTCACGACGGCCTGCTACATTGCGCGCATTCACGGCGTGCGATCGGCAATGCCCATGTTCAAGGCATTGCAGCTTTGCCCCGAAGCGGTGGTCGTGAAACCCCGGTTTGACGCCTATGCCGCCGCATCGCGTGAAATACGCGCCATGATGGAAGACCTGACACCCGCCATCGAGCCGCTGTCGCTGGACGAGGCTTTTCTGGACCTGACCGGCACAACACGCCTGCACGGCGTGCCGCCTGCCGTGTCGCTTGCGCGCCTGATCCGCCGGATGGAACAGGAATTGCGGCTGTCAGGATCTGTCGGATTGTCGCATAACAAGTTTCTGGCCAAGATCGCGTCCGATCTGGACAAGCCGCGCGGGTTTGCCGTGATTTCGCGCGCTGGCACGGAAAGCTTTTTGCGCGGCAAACCCGTGGGCATGATCTGGGGCGTGGGCACCGCCATGCGGGCGCAACTGGCGCAGGCAGGGATTGCCACGATTGACGACCTGCTGCGGTGGGCCCAGTCTGATCTTGTCGCACGGTTCGGGGCGATGGGGCTGCGGCTGTGGCATCTGGCGCGGGGACAGGACACGCGCCCTGTCAGCCGCGACCCGTCGGTCAAATCCATTTCCAAGGAAACCACATTTGACACCGACCTGACGGATCTGGACGTATTGGAGGGGCATTTGTGGCGGCTGTCGGATCAGGTTGCCAGCCGTGCCAAGGCCAAAGGGCTGGCAGGTGTGGTGGTCACGCTGAAGCTGAAGCGCGCCGACCACCGGATACTGACACGGCGCACCAGTTTACGCGGCCCGACATATCTGGCTGATGTGATTTATCGCACGGCACAACCATTGCTGGCGCAGGCCTTGTCCAACGGGCCATTCAGGCTGCTGGGGGTGGGGATATCGGATCTGAGTGCGGATAGCGGTGCGGGATTCAGCCCCGACCTGCTGGACCCCGGCGCCGAAGGGCGCGCACGCGCCGAACGTGCAATCGATGCGTTGCGGGCACGGTTTGGTCCCGATGCCGTAATCAAAGGACGCAGCCTGCGTTAAAGCAATTCCCAAAAGGCCAAGGGGGCACGCCCCCTTTGGAAACCCTGTGGATATTTAAGCCAGAATGAAAGCTATAGCATGTTGCTCAAAAGTGGGAACCGGTTTTGAGCTTTTCGAACATGCGAAATCAATAAGTCAGAGCATGTCTCGTGAATGCGAATGAACATGATATGCTCTAGAGCATGTTGCTCAAAAGTGGGCACCGGTTTTGAGCTTCTCGAACATGCGAAATCAATAAGTTAGAGCATATCTCGTGAATGCGAATGAACGTGATATGCTCTAATCCAGAATGAAAGCCAGGGAGCGCGTTTGGTGTCACGCGCCCAAATGAAAAACCCCGCCGTAAGGGCGGGGTTTTCGGACGTGATGTCGCGAAGAAATCAGTTCTTCGCGTAGAATTCGACCACAAGGTTCGGTTCCATCTGGACCGGATACGGCACATCACCCAAGGCCGGGGTCCGCACGAAAGTCGCGGTCATTTTGGAATGGTCAACTTCCAGATAATCGGGGACATCGCGTTCGGCCAGTGCAACGGCTTCCAGAACGATGGCCAGTTGCTTGGATTTGTCGCGGATGGCGATCACGTCGCCTTCGCGGATCCGGTAGCTGGGAATGTTCACGCGCTGGCCGTTCACGGTGACATGACCGTGATTAACGAACTGGCGTGCGGCAAACACGGTCGGGACGAATTTCGCGCGGTAGATCACGGCGTCCAGACGACGTTCCAGCAGACCGATCAGGTTTTCACCGGTATCGCCCTTGATGCGTTCTGCTTCGGCATAGATGCGGCGGAACTGCTTTTCGGTCAGATCGCCATAATAGCCTTTGAGCTTTTGTTTGGCGCGCAGCTGGGTGCCGAAATCGGACAATTTGGTTTTGCGGCGCTGGCCGTGCTGGCCGGGGCCGTAGTCGCGGCGGTTTACAGGGCTTTTGGGGCGGCCCCAGATGTTTTCGCCCATGCGGCGGTCAATTTTATACTTGGCAGACGTGCGTTTGGTCACGGCTGATCTCCTTCCAGATACGGCCCTGTCGGGCCTGTGAAGGGCGTTGTCCTTTCCCTGAGCGGGAGACAGGCTGTCCCTTGCGGGAGCCACCAACACCAATAAGCACCCGCAAGCCGGTCACTTGGGGATGCGCGCTTATACAGGCGCATGGGCGGGTGTCAACTGCCATTGGTGGCGCGCAGCCGCCCTTATGCGGCAAGCAGCGCAGTTTCCGCCGTGCCCAGATAGCGGCGCGCGGTTTCACCATAACTTACCGCACCCTCGTGGTCCAAACCGGCGAAAACCGCCCGCAGGCTGGCGCGGTGCGGACGCAACAGATCGGGCGTGGCAAAGGCGGGGTGAAAACTTTCGGTCGGCACGTTATTGGCGAAGATGATCTGATGATGTTCCAGCAAGAGATGCATATAGGTTGCGCCGTGCAGCGCCATGTCCTGTGTCACCCCGTCATGATCCAGCAGATCACGGGCGCGCACCAGCACTTCGTCCAGATTGAACAGCGCGCGCGCGCGTGCCCCGCGCATCACCAGCCGATGCCCTGGCGAGACGCGCAATTCTTCGTCAGGCTGCGCAGTGCCCAACACACCGCCACGCAACCGGATCGGGCGCAGATGCGGATAGCGGCGCATGGCCATGCCGCACACACGGCTGGTTCCTGTCCAGATAACCGGCTGCGGGCCGTCATCCTGGGTCAGGACAAGATCACCTGCCTGCAACTGGTGAATGGGGCGTGGCCCTGTCGGGGTCGCAATCAACGTGTCATCCGCAAAGCAAATGACATCCTGCGGCTGTGATTGCGCAAGGTCACGGGCTGCGTCCTGATCAGGCGCAATGGCGTTTTCAACCACATACAAGATCTGCCCCTTTGGCGGCATGCCATTGGCAAACACGACAACCCAACGCCCCGCCACCTGAACAATGCGGGCGCTGAACAATGACAGGCCGTCGGTCAACATAACCCCCATTGCAGGGGCCGCGGGCAGGGGCGGTGTGACTTCGAACCGGGGCAGATTGCCCCCAAGACGGGCAGCAACAGGGCGCGCACGGGCGTGGATATCCAGACCGTCCTGCGCAAGACCGAGGCGCAAGACATCTGCGCGCCCGTCAAGGCAATGCACATCCCCATTCCAGCGCCATGATGATCCGGCACGCAACCATTGCGGGTCCAGTCCGGGTATGCCGTCGGTTTCTGTTGAAGCCCAGTCGAGGGCGAAAACCCCGACCAATGATGCTGCGCGTTTCATGTCTGCCCCTGCCAGTGCTGCTTTGATACAGCTTATGTTCAGAAACTAACAGAAAATCGGCTTCAAAACCAGATGGATAATCAATAAAGCAAGCAGCGTGTCAGTATATGCCCCAGGATCTGGCGATCATGGCCGCCTGCGTCCGGTTGCTGGCACCAAGGCGCCGGTAGAGTGTCTTGACATGCAGTTTGATGGTTGGTTCGCGCAACCCCAGATCACGCGCAATTTCCTTATTGGTCTTGCCGTCACACAGCGCCTTGAGCACGTCAAGTTCACGCGCAGTCAAAGCTGTGGCAGAGGGGCCGTCAGGTGCCGGTGAAGCGTCGGCCTGATCTGTTGAAAACAAGATATCCACCGGCACATATTTTTCGCCCAGCGCCATGAACCGGATAGCGTGCAGCAGCGATTGTGCGGGCATCGATTTCGGCAAGAACCCGCGCGCACCCATATTGACGGCGCGTTGGGCCACATCGCGCGTAGCATGTCCCGACAGGATGACAGCAGGCGGCGCGGAATTGTTTTCCATGAAGCGGCGCAACCCGTCCAGCCCGTCCATTCCGGGCATATCATAGTCCAGCAGCGCAAGGTCGAAAGCCGGTTGCGCCGATACAGCGGACATCGCATCCTGCATATCGGTTGCCGCTACGATTTGCATGTCTTTTTCCTGCCCTAGAAAATTCTGGAGCATGTCAAGAATCAATGCATGGTCGTCGGCAATCAATAGACGCATAAGATGAAGTCCCAAGGCACCCGGACACCACTACGTCCGATCTGTGCGCGAAAGAACTGCAATTAATTCAGCACCGGATATGGATTTCGATATTAATGCAGTGCTCAGTTTGTTATCGAAGTCTTTCGCAAATTGCAATGGCAGCGACGTTCCGGTAACATATATTTGCAGGTTGCGATTTATTGACATGAGTTCCCGCGCCAGTTCCAGCCCCGTGATGGGTGTCAGGTTCTGATCTGCCAACACAGTATCCCAAGCCTGAGGATCTTCACGCAGTGCATCAAGCGCATCATGCGGGTCTGTGCAACTTGCCACTTCGGCACCAGCGAGGGACAGAATTCCGGCCATACTCTGCAACACACGGTCATCTGCATCGACAAGAAGCACATTCCGCCCGGCCAGCGGCTGTGCAGCGGGTTCCACCCGTTCGGGCGCGTTGGTTATGTCGGGCATCAGGGTTGGCAGGTAAAGCCGCATGATGGTTCCCCCTGTCGCGGCGTCCAAAACCTGCAACCCCCAGTTTCGTGACGTGACAACATGCGCAACAATTGCCAGACCAAGCCCCGTGCCCCCAGCGCCTTTGGTTGTGAAATACGGCTTGAAGATTTCGGATCGCACCGCGCGCGTCATGCCGGCCCCGGTGTCTGATATGTCGATAACGACATAGCGTTTCTTGGCTGACACCTTGCCGATATCTACAACCGGCGCAGAGCAAAGACTGTCTTTTGCGGCCATGCGCAAGGTGATCCGCCCGATTGATGTGCCTTTTTGCCGGATCGAGTCCGCAGCATTCATCATCAGGTTGATGATGACCTGCATCATTTCAGTTGCATCCACCTGTGTTGCAGCGGCCTTGTCATCAAAGTCCAGCACCACAGAAATTTCCTTGCCCAGCCCGGGCCGGACCAGTTCGACCGATTGGCGCAGGACATCTTGCAGGTCGGCCATGCTTGCGGCGGATTTCATTCGGCCCAGCCGCATCAGGTTGCCGACAAGCGCCTGCCCTTGGCGGCCAGCGGCGTGTATGCGCGCCAGTCCGGGCAGAATGTCGGGGCCTGCCTTGGGTTTCAATATATCGACCGACCCCATGATCGCCGCCAGAATATTGGCGAAATCATGGGCCAACCCCCCTGCCAGATGCGACATAAGCTGCCTGCTTTGCGCAATCTGAAGCTGTTCGCGCAGCCGCTGGCGGTCGGCTTCGGCCAGACGTCGCGCAGTAACATTGCGCGCCAGCACAAAAATGCTGCCATCGTCCTGAACAGACAAGGACAGATCAAACCATGCGTCATCCCCGTCAGGACCGGGCAACATGACCTCTCCTGACCAGTATCCTTCGCACATCAGTTCAGAGAAAATGGCTGTCAGTTTCGGAATATGCGCTGGTGCGACCAGTTCATCCCAGCTCAGCCCCGATACATCTACATCGCGCGCCACGCCCAAGGCCGCGCGGAATGCGCAGTTCAGATACGAAAACCGTCCATCAGGGTTCAGGATCGCGATTCCTTCGCGGGTGATCTCCATCGCTTGAATCTTGTCACGCAAGGCGCGCGCCTCGGCCAGTTTGTGCGACGTGATGTCCACACCCACAACCAGATAGCCTTGAATATACCCGTCGGGGCTGCGCAACGGCTGGACATTCAGGTCCAGCCAATAGGAAATGCCGCGACGGCTGCGCGCCTGAAATTCCGCATTGATACTTTGGCCGTTGTCCAGCGCGTGACAGACAGTTTGGGCACGGTCAGGGGCTGCATCACGCAGATGCAGAATGTCACTGGGACGTTTGTCCTGCGCTGTTTTCAAGGTGTAGCCCGTCCGGGCAACGCTGGCCGGGTTCATCCATGTCACATGCCTGTTCTTGTCAGTCAGCATGATAATGTTCGTGGACAGTTCCGCGACGCGGCCAAGTTGCCGTATCTGTTTATCCTGCAAGTAGCTTTCTGTGATGTCGCGCACAATGAACAAATAGCCATGCGCTGTATGGGGGGCATCATGGTGGCGTCTGGTCGCGGTCAGCGTAAAACGTTTGTCGCCCGAAGGGAATGGCACGGTATAGGCGAAACTGGGCGACCAGCCAAAAAGATCGACCTGTTTCATAGCCTTGCGCACGATTGCGGCAACATCTGGCGGCAACACCATATCCGGGGACCGGCCAATCACCTCATCGGGATTCAACGCAAAAACCAGCGGATCACCTTGGTTGAAGGACACAATCATGCCATCGCTGTCGGTTTCAACAAGCAATTCCGGCAACGAAAAAACCATCGCCTCGATTCGCGCGCGTTCCAGCCGCAAGTCGGATTTCACGCGCTGAAGCGTGTGGGCTTGCTCCACCAAATTCAGGACCATCCCGAGAGATGCCGCAAATCCTTGCATCAGGCTGCATTCAAGGTCTGTGAACAGCCTGTGGCCGCGCACAAAATCCAGCCCGACAAGGCCGATCATATCACCATCGGACCACAGCGACGATGCAAGCAGCGATTTGATCTCATGATCTTCAAGCAACTCGTGAAACGCGCTGCCAACTGGAATCATGCGAATATCCAGCATGAAGGCCTGTCTGGACGCGCGGAAGGCCTGCCAGAACGGGTCACCCATTTCATAGGGCAGGTCTTGCAGTTCTGCCTTCAGGGGCCGGATGCCATCTGCGCACCATTCATGCGTATTATCGACGGAAACAGGCTCTTTGATTCGAAATATATAAGCCCTGTCGGCCCCCATCGCCTGACCAACCATCTGCAATGCGGTCATGATGGCGTCTTGCTGGTGTTCTGCTGTAGATCTGTGCAGCAGGCTTTGCGCATCGCTGAAAGCGCGGGCAATTGTGGCGTCGCGATCTGCTTGCCCCAAAGCCCGACCCTGGGCATCGCCGTCTTCTAGCATAAAATTGCCTCTTAATATTTAAACGAATCATCCCGTCAGAAATTGCATGACATTGCCTGAGTATCGCATTCCGGCTATTGAGGCAAAACTGAAGCAGATCAAGTCCCGACGGAGGCATTCTTGGACGAGTTACACAAAGGCCACGTTACGAAAGATGGCATTCGCATTCATGAACCGGCAGATTTTGCCGGAATGAACAAGGCCGGACAGCTTGCTGCCAGAATACTGGACGATATCGCACAGCATATCTTTCCCGGGCAAACCACCGGCGCGATTGATGCCATGATCACCGAAATGGTGAACTCTGCGGGTGCCACATCTGCAACAATCGGCTATCGGGGTTATCAGCACGCCAGTTGTATTTCAGTCAACCATGTTGTCTGCCACGGCATTCCCGGCGCGCCCATCCCCATGAGCAAGGATGAAACCATTTCCAAAGACCCCGAAAAACGCCGCGGCGATGATGTTCTGAAGGATGGTGACATTCTGAACATCGATGTCACGGTTGTTGTGGACGGGTGGTTCGGGGACACATCGCGCATGTATGCGGCAGGCAAACTGCCGCGGCGTGCCGAACGGCTGATTCAGGTTACATATGATGCGCTGATGCTGGGCATAGAAGCGGTGCGGCCGGGCAATACCTTTGGCGATATCGGGCACGCCATCCAGTCCTATGTCGAAAGCCAGCGCATGACGGTGGTGCGCGATTTCTGCGGGCACGGGTTGGGGCGGGTGTTCCATTCCCCCCCCAATGTCCTGCATTACGGGCGCGCGGGAAGTGGTCCCAAGCTGCAAGAAGGCATGTTCTTTACCATTGAACCCATGGTCAATCTGGGGCGCGCGGAGACAGTGGTTCTGGCCGATGACTGGACCGCAATCACGCGCGACAAGATGCTGTCTGCACAGTTCGAGCATTCGATCGGTGTGACAGAAAGCGGGTTTGAGATTTTCACCCTGTCGCCTGCGGGTCGTTTTCATCCGACATGGGGCTAGGCGCCAGGGGCGGCGCGACGTGGTGCCCTTTGTCGATCATGGCGTTCAGCACGCCCCCCAGCAACACCACATAGGCCGACAGGTAGAACCACATCAACAACGCGACCACCGCCCCAAGTGATCCGTATACTTCGTTGTAGCGGCCAAAATTGGACAGGAAGTAGGAAAACCCAACGGACACCAGAATCCAAAGGATCATCGCAAGTGCAAGTCCGGGTTTGATGCTGGCATAGCTGCCACGGCTGCGCACTGGGCCAATGCGGTAAAACACCCATAACCACAACGCCACCAGTCCGAACGTGACCGACCAGCGCGACACTTCGACCAGCAACGCGTTCAGTCCGGCCAGCGGAAAGATGGCCAGCACCACCGGCAGCACCAGCAACGCAAGCAGGGCAACAATGCCCGCAAGCACCATCCCCAGCGTAATAACAGCCACCGCCAGCAGGTGCTTTAGGCCAGTGCGCCGCCGACTGCCATAGATGGCATTCATGCCGCGCAACATTGCATCCACACCCTGACGGGCCAGAAACAATGCAATCAATGTGGACAACAGACCCGCCCAGCCCAATGTACCGTCATTGGACCACACCAGACGCATGATCTGGTTTTCCAGCAAGGTAAAAGCCGCAGGCGGCACCAGGTCCTGTATCAGCGACAACTGGTGTTGCAGGGCAAGCGGATCTGAAAAAACACCGAACAGGGAAATAAAGGCCGCAATAGCGGGAAATACCGCCAACAAGGTAAAAAATGCGACCCCTGCCGATATAAGCCCGATATTCCGGTCGGACATTATCGTATAAAAATCAACCAAGAACCTGTATGTCTTGTGCGCAGTTTGAAGCACAACAATCAGATGGCCAGATCATCAAGGCTTTTTCCGGCATCCAACGCGGCCACAACCCAGCGCGGTTTGCGCCCACGGCCAGACCACGTTTCCGAAGGGTTCGCAGGGTTGGCATATTTCGGTTCAACAGGCTTGCGTGGTTTTACTGTTGTTTCGTCCAACAACTGCGCCAGCGTAAAGCCACGTTCCTTTGCAACAACTTCCAGCTCGGCAATCGCGGCCTTACGCTCGCGATCATGGAAACTTTCGATAGCCTTGGTGACATCTTTTTGCAATTTTTTCAGGTCGGCCAATGAAAGTGTGTTCAGATCAATCATGATACCCTCATATATTTTTCCAAGCTCTGTCCTGCACCAAAACAAAACCTTTGGCAAGTCGATTCAAATTAACGATCTGGTGTGTGCATCTGCCATTTGGACAGGATATAATGGCTTGTTATCAAATCAAGATGTGCGCCGCCACCGTTTTTGCAAATCGTAATTGCATCTGCGGATGGCCTTTTAAATTTACCTTTGGAAATATCATAATAATCCGCAATAATGTCGTCACGGTTAATTGCGCCACGCGACAGCGGGTCTTTCAATTCCCCGATATGGTCCAGCGTCGTATCACGACTGTCGACAAACAGGGCTGCGCGCTGCAAGGCGATGTCATCCACCTCGCGCATATCAGGGCGATAAGCCCCGATCAGGTCCAGATGCTGGCCCGGTTTCAACCATTCGCCATGAATAACCGGCGTTGTGCTCATGGTGGCGGTGCAGATTATGTCAGCCTGTGCGACCGCCTGTTCCAGATCCTGCGCGGCCACGGCATCCCGCAAATCCGCCGCCAGTTCTGCCGCAGTATTGAAACGGCGACTCCAGATTGTGAAATTCGCGTCTGGAAAAATCGCGCGATAAGCGGAATGCATGCTGCGCGCAACAGCGCCGGACCCCACAAGGGTAATGTTACGGCTTTCTGGGCGCGCCAGATACTGCGCTGCCAGCAAACTGTCGCCTGCGGTTTTCCACTTTGTGACCAGATGAAAATCAACCATCGCCTGCAACGTGCCGTCTGTATCAGAATACAGCGACACACCGCCATTCACCGATGGCAGGCCCTGCGCCGGATTGTCGGGAAAAATTGACGCGGTTTTCACCAAGGCCCCCATCCCGTCAATCCATGCCGCACGCGACAACAGCGTATCACCACGCCGGTACAGAAAACTATCGCTGATTTCCGCTTTTGGCAGCCGGTGCGCCTGTTCAAACGCGGCTGTCAACTCTCGCCAGTTCAGATGCGGTTCAATATCCGCAGAAATGATGGGAAATGTCATTCTGCCCCTCTATATCTATCGGTTTGGCAGCTTGATCTGTGCAAGCGCGTCTTTCAGCCCATCAGACGACTGGAACACATGCCCCGCCCAACCGCGCGACAAAGCAGCTTCAATATTGTCTGCGCGATCATCAATAAAGAACAGGTTTTCCGGCGCAACACCGGTTTCATCTTCCACTATCTGATAGATGCGCGCTTCGGGTTTCATTACGCCCAGGCGGCCGGAAATAAAGGCGCGATCAAACTCATGCAGAAAATCATATTTTTTCGGCGCCATTGTGAATGTATCATCACCGAAATTCGACAAGGCATAAACCGGAACCGATTGCGCGCGCAGATTGCGCAGTATCTGCACGGATGGGGCAATAGCCGGCGTGATCATGTCAATCCAGCGGTCATGCCAGATCATGATCTCGCGCTTCCAGTCGGGGTGGTCGTCAATCATGCCCAAAACCGTTGCATGAAACGGCGCGCCACGGTCGATGCGGGCATTCATTCCGTCCAGATCAACCGCTGCGAACAGCGCCTTGCGCCGGTCCTGTCCGATAAGCCCATCATAAAACTGTTCGGGGTTCCAGCCGATCAGGACATTGCCGATGTCAAAAACCACAGCGTGAATATCGCGTATCATTGTGCAAGCGCCTTCGCATGAAAGGCGACATGTTCGCCCATGAAACTGGAAACAAAGAAATAGCTGTGGTCATACCCCGCCTGCATGCGGAACGTGCCGGACTGGCGGCGCGCGGCCATGGCGTGGGCCAGCGCTTCGGGTCGCAGCAGGTCCAGAAACTGGTCGGACGCGCCCTGATCTATCAGCACCTCGCCCCGAAAGCCGTGCTCTGCCATCAGCAGGCTGGAATCATGTGCGGCCCATGCGCGTTCATCCGGTCCCAGATAGGCCGCGAACTGCTTGCGCCCCCAGTCACTGGCGGTCGGGTTGGCAATCGGCGCGAAGGCCGACACCGACGCAAAGCGCCCCGGCAGGTGCATGGCCATACTCAGCGCGCCATGCCCGCCCATTGAATGGCCGGTAATGGCCTGACGGTCTTCTTCCAGCGCGAAATTGCCCATCAGGACACGCGGCAACTCATCCGTGATGTAGTCCCACATGCGGTAGTGTCTGGCCCACGGGTCTTGTGTGGCATTCACATAAAAGCCCGCGCCCTGCCCCAGATCAAAGGCATCATCATCGGCCACGCCCTCCCCGCGCGGGGAAGTGTCGGGAAACACCAGCGCCAGACCATGCGCGGCGGCATGGGCCTGCGCGCCCGCCTTGTTCATCGCGTTTTCATGCGTGCAGGTCAGGCCCGACAGATACCACAGCACCGGCACCGGATGCAGCCGCGCTTCGGCAGGCAGGAACAACCCGAAGGTCATGTCACACCCCAATGCCCCCGATGCGTGCCGATATACACCCTGCACGCCCCCGAAACAGGCGTTTTCAGAAACCGTTTCCATAGCATTCTCCGTTCATTTTCCAGCACTGTGTCAGAAGCCGGTGACCCATGCAATCACGACAGGCACGGTGGCAATGCTGATCAGTGTGGACACCAGAATCGTGGCTGAAACCCGCGCCGGACCCGCCTGATAATGCTGGGCCAGAATAAAGACATTGCCCGCAACCGGCAGCGCAGCCGCCGCAATCAGGACGCCTGCAACATAGGGGTCCACTGAAAACAGGCCCAGCGCGGCCACGGCCACGGCAGCGGGGTGCAAGAACAGTTTGGCAAAGGACAGCCAGGACACAATCTGCAACCGCTCCAGCTTCTTGTCCGCAAGCGAGGCCCCGATCGCAAACAGCGCGCAAGGTGTCGCCGCAGCCCCCAGAAGTGTCAGGAAGTCATTGACGGGCACGGGCACCTGCCACCCTGTTGCCGACCATGTCAGCCCCAGCGCCATGGCCACAACCATCGGGTTGCGCAACACCGCCCCGAACAGCCGCGCAGGCAGGCGCCAATCCACGCCGCCACCCCGCGCGAAGGTAATCAGCACCGTAAACAGCGATGAAAACACGATCAGGTCGATGGTCAGCACCAGCAACACGGTCTTGACCGATGCCTCGCCCAGCAAGACAACCAGCATCGGCACGCCCAAAAAGCCGGTATTGCCGATAATGGCGCAGTGGGCCTCGATGGTGGCGGTGTCAAGTTTCGCGCGCCGCGCGAACGCGACCAGCATGACCACGCCATAGACCACCGCACAGGCCAGCAGATACGCCCCCGCTGCCTGCATATCCAGCAAGTCGGCGAAACTAAGATTGGCGGCAAACCCGAACAGCATGGCCGACAGCGCAAAGTAAAAGACGAACTTGGTCAGATAGGCCGTGGCCTGCCCGGGAAAGAACCCGGACCGCCCCGCACCGAAGCCCACACCGATCAGGGCAAAGAATGGCAATGTTTTCAGAAATATTTCGACCATCTTGACCCGGAATTAACATGTGAAACGTCGCATTTGCATATTGTGCGCTTTCCTTGCCGATTTCCAGCCACTATCCTACAGCCTACAGGGGGACATCAGCACAGTGACAACACACAAGATCAGGCAAGGCCGCAAAATCGGGCAGGTTCTGGAAGGTGCGCGGCAGGTTTTCATCGAAATGGGCTATGAACGCGCCAATGTCGATGAAATTGCGCGGGTTGCCGGCGTATCAAAGGCCACGCTTTACAGCTATTTCCCTGACAAACGACAGCTTTTCACCGAAGTGTATCAGACCGAAATTCTGAATCTTGCCGATGCGGCGCTTGACCTGCTGACCCCCGATGCCCCGCCCCGACAGGCATTGCATGCCACGGCACTGCGCCTGATCGGCTATCTGATGTCGGATTTCGGCATTGCCATGTTCCGCATCTGCGTGTCCGAAGCGCCGCGCTTTCCCGAAATCGGGCAGGCATTTTATGAAAACGGGCCGGAACTGGGGCGCGCACGACTGGGGGCCTATTTCCGGCAGGCAGTGGCGCGCGGCACGCTGGCCATTGATGATATCGACCTTGCCGCCGACCAGTTCTTTCAGTTATGCCAGACAACCCTTTGCGACCGCATGCTGTGCGGCGTGCAGACAGACGTAAGTGATGCAGACATTGCGCGCGTGGCCGACGGGGCGGTCGACATGTTTCTGGCCCGCTATGCCGTGCCCCCCTGACAGGGCTTGCCGTGGTGTTTGCCCGCAGGTATCGAGGGCTTCCCCAGTCCATAGCTGTTCAGGAGTGTCATGACCGCCCCCCAGATCGCCGCCCGCATTGCAACAGATGTCAACGCCCGCCCGCAACAGGTGCAGGCCGCTATCGCGCTACTGGACGAAGGGGCCACAGTTCCCTTCATCGCACGCTATCGCAAGGAAGTGACCGGCGGGCTGGATGATACACAACTGCGCCTGTTGGCAGAACGCCTGACCTATCTGCGCGAGTTGGAAGACCGGCGCACGGCGATTGTCAAATCCATATCCGAGCAGGGCAAGCTAAGTGATGATCTGGCGCGCGCGCTTGCAGGGGCCGACACCAAGGCCACGCTTGAAGATCTGTATCTGCCCTATAAACCCAAGCGCCGCACCAAAGCGATGATCGCGCGCGAAAACGGGCTGGAACCCCTGCTGGATGCCATCCTGACCGAACGGCGCGACCCGCAGGCACTTGCTGGCGCCTATGTGTCTGATGCTGTCCCCGACACCAAGGCCGCGCTGACCGGCGCGCGCGACATTATGGCCGAACGTCTGTCGGAAGATGCCGCATTGCTGGGCCGCTTGCGCGACCATATGCGCAGCAACGGCGCAATTACCGCCACTGTCGCGGATGGCAAGGAAGCCGAGGGCGCGAAGTTCAGCGATTATTTCGCGCATTCCGAAGCGTTGAAAACCTGCCCAAGCCACCGCGCCCTTGCCATGCTGCGCGGCCGCAATGAAGGGTTCCTGCATCTTGACCTGACATTGCAAGACACCGCGCCCGTTGAACGCATGGTGCGCGCAACTGTGGGTATTGGCGGCAGTGGCGCGGCGGACGACTGGCTGGCCACCGCCTGCGACTGGACATGGCGCATCAAGCTGAAGCTGTCGTTAAGTATTGACCTGATGGCCGAATTGCGCGAACGCGCCGAAGAAGAGGCCATTCGCGTTTTCGCGCGCAACCTGCATGACCTGTTACTGGCCGCCCCTGCGGGCAACCGTGTGACGCTGGGCATTGATCCGGGCATTCGCACTGGCTGCAAGGTTGCAGTGGTAGACGGGACAGGCAAATTACTGGACACGGAAACAATCTATCCGTTCCAGCCCAGGAATGACCTGCGCGGCGCACAGGCCACGCTGGCTGCGCTGATTGCCCGCCACAAGGTGGCCTTGATCGCCATCGGCAACGGCACGGCCAGCCGCGAAAGCGAACGCATGGTCACGGATTTGCTGGCGCAGCTTCCGGGCAGCGCGAAACCGGCCAAAGTGGTGGTGTCGGAAGCGGGCGCATCGGTCTATTCGGCGTCTGCGCTGGCCTCGGCAGAATTTCCGGATCTGGATGTCAGTTTACGCGGCGCTGTGTCCATTGCACGGCGCCTGCAGGACCCGCTGGCCGAGCTGGTCAAAATTGACCCCAAAAGCATTGGCGTGGGCCAGTATCAGCATGATGTGAACCAATCCCGCCTTGCGCGGATGCTGGATGCCGTGGTCGAAGATGCAGTGAACGCAGTCGGTGTGGACCTGAACACCGCATCCCCGCCCCTGCTGGCGCGGGTGTCGGGGCTGGGGCAAACACTGGCCGAAGCCATTGTTGCCCACCGCGATGCAACAGGCCCGTTCAAAACCCGCAAGGAATTGCTGAAGGTTGCGCGCCTTGGCCCGAAAGCCTTCGAACAGGCGGCGGGGTTCTTGCGCATCCGCGATGGGGCCGAACCGCTGGACGCGTCATCCGTTCACCCCGAAGCCTATGCACTGGCGCGGCGCATCGTCAAGGCAACCGGCAAGGACCTGACTGCGCTGATGGCCGCACCGTCCGTTCTGCGGTCACTGGAACCGGCGGATTTTGTCGATGACAGTTTCGGCCTGCCCACTGTGCGCGACATTCTGAGCGAGCTGGAAAAACCCGGCCGCGACCCGCGCCCTGAGTTCAAGACCGCCAGTTTTGCCGACGGGATAGACACCATCACCGATCTGCGCCCCGGTATGTCACTGGAAGGCACGGTCACCAATGTCGCGGCCTTCGGGGCATTTGTCGATATTGGTGTGCATCAGGACGGGTTGGTGCATGTCAGCCAACTGGCCGACCGTTTTGTAAAAGACCCCCATGAGGTGGTGAAAACCGGCGATGTGGTGCGCGTGCGGGTGGTGGACGTAGACGTGCCGCGCAAACGAATCGGGCTGACAATGCGCAAGGATGGCGCGTCGGATGCTGCGGCCGCTGCCCCTGCTACCTCGCGCGATGCGCGTCGCGACACCACCAAACCCGCCGCGAAATCGCAAGGAAAGCCACAGGCTAAACCACAGCCCAAGGCAGACACCGCGCCCCAGATGGGCGGGCTTGGCGCGGCGCTACAGGCTGCGATGAAGAAACGCTAAAATGTGATCCGATCAGGTTTAAGCACCGTGATTGGGGGGCTGGCCTTTTGCGGTCATCCGCGCTTGGACAAAGCCCGCGCCGGCGGTGGGCCGGGGTCTGCCGATCCGACATCTGAGGAATGCAGTTTATGCAGGCTGCATATCCCTTACTTCAAGCGCTTGGCATATCGCTGGCCAAATCGGCAGGCCGCGGGACGGCCCACCGATGGCGCGGCGGCCTGCGGCCTTTGCCCCGCGCCTTGGGCGCTATACCGATGACCGCAAAAGGGCAGTATTCGCCCGCCTTGTGGTTCCATCTGACAGATGCCGCGGAACGGCTGTGGCGCGGCGGGCCTGCGCCCCGTGCGCCGCGCCAAAGCATGTCGCGTCACGCGATTTCAAAAATGCCTTCAATCTCGACCGCGACGCCCATTGGCAGGGACGGTGCACCCACAGCGGCGCGGGCATGGCGGCCTGCATCACCGAACACGGCAACCATCAGGTCTGACGCGCCATTTACAACCTTGGGCTGGTCGGTGAAATCGGGCGTGCTGTTGACAAAACCCGTCAGCTTGACCACGCGCTTCAGGCGCGACAAATCCCCGCCACAGGCAACACGCAGCTGCGCAATCAGCGCCAGCGCGCAGGCTTTTGCGGCCTCGGCCCCTTGGGCCACGTCAAGATCCGCGCCCAGCTTGCCGCGAATCAGACCATCCGCGCCTGAACTGATCTGGCCAGACACGAAAACCAGCGCCCCGCTTTGAACAAACGGCACATAATTGGCCGCAGGCGCAGGCGCGTCCGGCAGGGTCAGGCCAAGTTCGGACAGGCGGGTTTCAACAGCGTTGGTCATGGGTTTGGTCCTTGTAGGTTGGAAACTGGCAGCCAGCCTTAAACTGGCCGCGCTAAGCTACAGCGCCACCGCGCAAGCGCAAGGGGGTCAGGCAAGAAGGCGTGTGTCGCTTTTGCCGGTGATCGCAACATCCACAATCGCGCCAACGGGCTGCGGGGTTTTAAAATCCACCTCGGTGAATTGTTCTGTGCGGCCCATATGGGGGTTTTCCATCAACACACGGTGCCGCTTGCCCTGCTGGGCGGCCAGATGCGCGACGCAGGCGCGCGCGCCTGCGTCGCGCAGGCGTGCGGCACGGTCACGAATGGTCTTGCCCCCCAGTTGCGGCATGCGGGCCGCTGGCGTGCCCTTGCGCGGGCTGAAGGGGAACACATGCAGGAATGTCAGGCCGCATTCATCAACCAGCTTCAGGGAATTGGCAAACATCGCGTCGGTTTCCGTGGGAAAGCCGGCAATGATGTCCGCACCAAACACCATATCAGGGCGCAGGCTGCGGGCATCTTCGCAAAAGCGGATCGCGTCATCGCGCAGATGGCGGCGCTTCATGCGCTTCAGAATCATATCATCGCCCGCCTGCAACGACAGGTGCAGATGCGGCATAAGGCGGGCCTCGGTCGCGATGGCTTCCATCAGCGCGGGGTCGGCCTCGATCGAATCAATCGACGAAATGCGCAGGCGGGCCAGATCGGGCACCAGTTTCAGAATGCGGCGCACCAGATCACCCAGACGCGGGGCTGCGGGCAAATCCGCGCCCCAGCTTGTCAGATCCACGCCTGTCAGAACCACCTCGTTATACCCCTGGCCCACCAGCCGCTTGATCTGTTCCACCACCACGCCCGCAGGCACAGACCGCGAATTGCCACGCCCGAACGGGATGATGCAAAACGTGCAGCGATGGTCACAGCCGTTTTGCACCTGCACATAGGCGCGCGCGCGCGTGCCGAACCCATCAATCAAATGGCCTGCGGTTTCGCGCACCGACATAATGTCATCGACCTGCACGCGTTCGGTCGCCCCTATCAGATCAGGGGTCAGTTGCGCCCATGTGGCGGCCTGCATTTTTTCGGTGTTGCCGATAACGCGGGTCACTTCGGGCATTGCGGCAAATGTTTCGGGTTCGGTTTGCGCAGCACATCCGGTCACGATAATCGGCGCATCCGGGTGTTCACGGCGCAGGCGGCGGATTTCCTGCCGCGCCTTGCGCACCGCTTCGGCGGTGACCGCGCAGGTATTGACCACCACGGCCCCTTTAACGCCAGCGGCTTCGGCAAGGGCCTTCATCGCCTCAGTCTCGTAAGCGTTCAGGCGGCAGCCCAATGTGGTAAAGACAGGCGCGCTCATGCAAGACCCGCAAGGAATTCAGCGGGCAGCGTGGCGTCAAACACATGCGCCACAGGGCCGGACAGCCACACGCCATCGTCGCGCCAGTCAACCAGCAACTGCCCGCCATCCGCATCAATACGCACCTGCCGCCCTGTCAGCCCGCGCCGGTGCGCGGCCACAGCGCTCGCGCAGGCCCCCGACCCGCAGGCAAGCGTTATACCTGTGCCACGTTCCCACACGCGCAGGCGCAGGTGGTCCGGTGCCGTCACGCTGGCAAATTCCACATTGGTGGATTGCGGGAAAAGCGGGTGGTGTTCAGTCTTGCGCCCCTGTTCGGCCACGGGCGCGCTGTCTGCGTCGGCCACAAAGAAAACGCAATGCGGGTTGCCCATGCCAACGGCTGCGGGGTCACCGTCAATCGGCAAATGGTCAATGTCACAATCCTGCGCCAGCGGAATATCTTGCCAGTCCAGCAGCGGCGCGCCCATATTCACCCATATCTGCCCCTGCCGGTTTTCGGCAATCAGCACACCGCGCGCGGTGCGAATACGCAGCCGGTCCAGCCCGCGCGCCGCCATGACCATATGCGCGACACAGCGCGTTGCATTGCCGCACGCCCCTGCACGCGATCCGTCCGCATTCCAGAAATCAAGGTCCAGATCGGCGACATCAGATATTCGCAATTCCGCCAGCTGGTCAAACCCCACGCCGCGATGACGGTCGCCAATAGCGGCAGCCAACGCAGCCGTCATCACCCCGCCCGCACGGTGCAGCGAGTCGATAATGACAAAATCATTGCCAGCGCCATGCATTTTGACAAAGGCCAGGGGGGTATTCATGTCCATCATGGCCGCGATATAAGAGGCGCGCGGCACGCTGACCAGACATCATTTCAACATTGATCCCAATTACTGTGCAAAAAGCGCATTTCGTCCTTGACCCGGCGACCGCGCTTTTCTAAGTAGCCCGACATGTGTGGGCCGGTAGCTCAGTTGGTAGAGCAGCTGACTTTTAATCAGCGGGTCACAGGTTCGAATCCTGTCCGGCTCACCATTTTATGAAATTGTTTCTGTGCGGCGACAACAAACCCGTCCATGTTTGACAGGTTTTTGTATTTTCTGAACCCCAAGACCACGCTCGCTGTCAGGTCTGCGATACAAGCGCCGGTCAGCGTTTGGTCGTGCAAGATGCAAGAGCATGCAGGCAGATCGCCCACATGCCCTGTGCCGGTTATTGCATGAGTTCTGTCCATATCTGGGTATGGATATCGTTCACGTCTTGCGGGCATGCCTGCCCCCAGCGCCCTGCTTCTGCCCGTTCAGCAGGCACATTGATCTCTGGCGCATTGCGCATTTCTGCATCCATAAACTCTTCAGACCCGGTGATCCCGTTCGAGTAGCGCGCAAAATTCGAAATCAGCGCGGCAATTTCGGGCTGCAAGACAAAGTTGATGAACTTCATTGCATTTTCAGGGTTCGGCGCATCGGCGAGCACGGCTGCATTGTCCATCCAGATCGGATAGCCGGTCGCGGGGTAGCCATAGGCGAAATTATCGTTTTGCAGCCGCACACGCATTGATGCGCCGTTCCAGTAGATGCCTGCGGCAAAATCGCCCGCAGCATAGCTGTCAACCGCACCGTAATCTAGGGCCAGCCAATGCGGCTTGGCCGACATCAGGCTATCGCGCACGGCGCGCAAGGTGTCGCGGTCGGTCGTGCAACGTTCACCGCCATGATAATAGATCGTCATCGCCATCACATCGGACATTTCCGGGATAACATTGATCCGGCCCTGCAATTCGGCGGGCGGGTCAATAATCAGCTCGATATTATTGATATCACCGCTGTAGACCGACGTATCCACAATCACGCCTGTTGTCCCCCAGGCCCATGGAACCGTATATTCACGGCCCGGATCAAATGGCACATCCACCCATTGTGGTGCGATATTGCCCAGATTGGTGACGATCTCGCGGTCGAGCGGCTGAAACAGCCCTTCGGACACCCATGTGTCGATATAAGTGTCTGATGGAACGACAATGTCGAAGCCATGCCCGCCCTGACGAATACGTGCAAGTGCGGTATCGTTGCTGTCGAAATCGGTCAATGTGACCTCTATTCCCGTCTCGGCAGTGAAGCGTTCCAGAATTTCGGGGTTGGTGTAGTTCCCCCAGTTGTAAAGGTTCACGACACCTTCGGCGCTTGCAAGGGCTGTGGTGCCCAGCAGGGCCGCACTGGCCCATCCTGTTATTTTTTTCATTGTTATCGTCTCCCTGTGGTTGGTGGTGGAACCCTCATCGCCCGCGCGTGCGGGTGATGAAGAAGAAGGCCGTCACAATCATCAGCGACAGCGCGAGGAACAGTGTGGCGATCGCGTTCATTTCGGGGGTGACAGACCGGCGAAGCTGGCCAAGCATGTAGGTGGGCAGCGTGTCCTGTCCGGCAGATTTCACGAATTCGGTGATCACCACCGTATCAAGCGAAATGACAAACCCCAGCATGAACCCTGCCAGAATGCCCGGCACCATCAGGGGCAGCGTAATATACCTGAACGCCTGTATGGGTGATGCGTAAAGATCTGCCGCAGCGGCTTCCAGCGCGTGATCAAGCGTTTCCAGCCGCGCGCGGATGGGCAGATAGGCAAAGGGTATGCAAAACGCGGTATGCGCGGCCACCAGATAGCCCATGCCTGTATAGCCGGTCTGAACCTTGATCGCGGCCACGAAGATCAAAAGCGCAATACCGGTCACGATTTCGGGCACCATCAGGGGCTGGTTGATCAGGGCGTAGATCATTGTCTGGCCCGGAAAACGGCCCACACGGGTTGTGCCAAGCGCGGCCAGCGTTGCAAGGATCGTCGCGAAGCTGGCTGCAGTAACGGCCAGCCAGAGCGAGCGCAGCGACACATCGCGCACCTGCGAATTGTTGAACGCCGCCTGATACCATTGCAGTGAAAACCCTTCCCAGCGTGATTGCGAAATGCCTTCGTTAAAGGAAAACGCCACCAGAATGACGATCGGCAGATACAACATCACAAAGGTCAGGATTGCGATAAGCCCGAAGCCCGGCAGTCGGGTGATGGAAAAACGCGATCTAGCCACGGCGCACCCCATCATTCCGGCCGACGACGCGAAGATAAAATATCAACGCCCCCACAACCATGACCAGCATCAAAAGCGCCAGTGCCGCGCCAAGCGGCCAGTTTCGCCCCTGCCCGAATTGCAACGCGATCAGGTTGCCCAGCATCATCGTGCGCCCGCCCCCCAGAATGCGCGGGGTGACATAGGCCCCGATTGCAGGAATGAAAACAAGGATGGACCCTGCGATAAACCCCGGCTTCACTTGCGGCAAAATGACATGCCACAACACATTCAACCGGCTTGCATAAAGATCATAGCCCGCCTCGACCAGACTGAAATCCATCTTCTCCATTGCGGCATAAAGCGGCAGGACCATCAAGGGCAGGAACACATAGGCCATGCCCAGAAGCACTGCAAATTCGGTGAACATCATCTGGATCGGACTGTCGATAACACCGGTCCAGAGCAGCACGGCATTGATTGTGCCATTGTTGCGGATCATTTCCTGAATCGCGAAGGTGCGGATCAGCAGGTTGGTCCAGAAGGGGATTGTGATCAGGAACAACCAGACGGTGCGGGTGTGGCGGGGGCGGGTTGCGATGAACCAAGCCGTCGGAAAGCCAAGGAACGCACAAATGAATGTGGTTTGCAGCGACAGCCAGACCGACCGCCAGAAGACCTGAAGGTGCGCGGTGTTCAGTTCTACCTGATCAGGTTCGAAAATGTCGCGGCGGAAAAACACGCGAAACCATGCTTCAAGGGAAAAATCCCAGACCACACCGCCCATATTCCCGGGGCTGAGGAATGAATACACCGCCACGATCAGCAAGGGGCCGGACGCTGCCAGCAAAAGCACGATCAACGCAGGGGTACAAAGCAGCCATTTCCATCCATGCCCGCGCATCGCTTAATCCTCCAGCACACGCAGCGCGCCGGGCGCGAAGGTCAGGCCCAGCTTTGTCCCCGGTGCAGGGGACGGCTGGTCGGGGCGGTTCTGGCGACGCAGCACAAAGCCCTGCGCGTCATCCAGCAACAGATGCAGATGGGTGTCTGTGCCAAAAAAGGTCGCCGACGCGACAACGGCCTGCATCTCGCCCTGTCCGGCAGGCGTGGGTTCGGCCTGTTCAGGCCGGATGACCGCTGTGACAAGCGACCCGACCGGCGGGCTGATGCTTGCAGGCAGGCGTGCGGATGCCTGTTTTCCGCCTGGCAGTTCCAAGACTGCCTCGCCTGCGGCAACAGCTTTCACGCGCAGGCGCAGGCGCAGAAAATTGGTGTCGCCAATGAAATCGGCCACGAAGCGGTTGACCGGCGCGTTGTAAATTTCCTGTGGCGGCCCAAGTTGCAGAATCTCGCCCGCTGACATGACAGCGATCCTGTCTGACATGGTCAGGGCCTCTTCCTGATCATGGGTCACAAAAACAAAGGTGATGCCTGTCTCGGTCTGCAAACGCTTGAGTTCGCTTTGCATTTCCTTGCGCAACTTCAAATCAAGCGCGCTTAACGGTTCATCCAGCAGCAGCACACGCGGGCGCGGTGCCAGCGCGCGCGCAAGTGCCACGCGCTGCTGTTGACCCCCCGAAATTTCCGAAGGAAGGCGATCTGCCATCGCTTCCATACGCACCAGCTGCAACATCTCGGCGACGGTCGCTTTGATCTCGGATTTCGGTTTGCCCAACATCTTCAACCCGAAGCCTATATTTTGCGCCACGCTCATATGCGGAAACAGTGCGTAGGACTGAAACACTGTGTTGATGGGCCGTTTATCAGGGCCAAGCCCTGTTACGTCCTTCCCATTAATTCTGAGCACGCCTGTGCTGGGTTCTTCAAACCCCGCAATGATGCGCAACAGCGTTGTCTTGCCGCAACCCGAAGGGCCAAGAAGCGTAAAAAATTCCCCGGTAGCGATGGTCAGGTCGATCGCGCGAAGCGCATGGAACGCGGCCGCCCCCTGTCCGAAGGACTTGTTCAACCCTGTGATCTCGATTTCCTGACTCACCTTGCCTGTCCTTTTCATCGCGCCGCGGGCTTAGAATGCGCTGTCTTGTTCCCAGACGATCTGACCGCCGCAGATTGTCATGTCGACCTGCATTGCGCCAATTTCAGCTGGCGTTGCCGCTTCGATATCGCCATTCAGGATAACCAGATCGGCCAGATAGCCCGCGCGCAGTTGTCCCTTGCGGGTTTCGCTATGGGTGGCATAGGCACCCCCCGTTGTATATGCCGCCAGAATGTCGTGCAGGGGCAGGCGTTCATCAGCGGCACCTTCATAGACGGGGCGCTGCAAGGCAGACTGGATGCCGCGCAACGGGTTAAGGTCGGCCACGGGCCAGTCACTGGCAAAAGCCAGCGGAATCCCCGCATCTGCAAGCGTGCGGTGCAGATAGGCATCGCCCCAACGGGCCTGACCGATCTTGTTCATGGTTGGCTGCAAGGCGAAATCACTGGCACCGGGTGCGTGGATGGGCTGAATCGAGGCTGTGACCCCAAGGTCTTTCAGTCGCGCGATATCGGCAGGGTCGATCAGTTCAATATGCTCAATCCGGTGGCGGGAATCGCGTGGGCCATTTGCCACGCGTGCGTGTTCATACCCATCAAGCACGCGGCGCACGGCCCCGTCGCCTATGGCATGGACAGCGATCTGAAGCCCCCGCCTGTCGGCTTCGGTGGCGATGGCGGCAAATTCCGCCTCTGACCACAGCGGCTCTCCACGCCAGTCCGCGCGATCAGGGTAGTCATGGATCATGACCGCAGTGCCGCTGTCGATGACCCCGTCCATAAACAGCTTCACAAAGCCCGATGACAGCCAGTCATCGCAATAGTCCCGCGCCATCTGGCTTGCGATATCCAGATCAGGCAATGTGCAACCGCTGGCATAGTGAAACGGCACCTTGACGCGCGCAGTCAGCCGCCCTTCGGTGCGCAACTGCTCAAGAATGCGCAACGTATAGGGATTGCCGTCCATATTCGTCAGGCTGGTCAGTCCAAGACGTGCCGCATACTCCAGACCCTGCGCCATAATCCCGCAATCGGCAGCAAATTCCTGCGCGGTGGGGTAGGGGTCGGGATCTTTGCCCGTGGCCAGCCCGGCCATGATCCGATGCGCGCCAGCCAGCGCCAGGACAGGGGCCTTGGCCTGAAATTCGCGCAACTCGCCCATTGCCAGCCCATCATTACCCATCACAATT
Organism: Paracoccaceae bacterium; assembly: GCA_020832445.1. Classification (GTDB taxonomy): domain Bacteria; phylum Pseudomonadota; class Alphaproteobacteria; order Rhodobacterales; family Rhodobacteraceae; genus Roseinatronobacter. Next base: position 20,627 of record JAFIEO010000051.1, on the reverse strand, counting down.
TCATTGCCCGGCCCCAGACTGCGCCCTTCGAATATACCTGCGTGCTTCAACGCAAGTGTATTGGCCCACGCCGTGTGATGATCAGCCGCCAGCACGCAGACAGGGCGGTCGGGCAGTATTGCGTCCAGATCATGCCGCGTCAGGGACCGGCCAACCACGTCATAATCGCACCCCTGCCCCACAATAACCGGTAATTCCGGGTGTTTGGCAGCATATTCGCGCACAGCTTGGCACAGCGCGTCATGTCCTTCTATGCCAAGAAGCTGCAAATGCCCCAACTCGCCCGCGCCAGTGAAAAGATGCAGATGGCTTTCAATGAACCCCGGCAAAAGCGTACGGCCATGTGCGTTGATCACGCGCGCCCCACCCTTGGCCAATGGCAGAATTTGTGCATCGTTGCCAATAGCAAGCACCTTGCCTGCGGCCAAGGCCACAGCACTGGCCCGTGCCTGATGTCCATCCATTGACAACACGCGGGCGTTGAAAATCACGATATCTGACGTGTCCATCCACGCCCCCTTTTTGATCAAATCATAAACAGGTGGCTGCAAGCTTGTCTATGCATTTGCTCATCAACCTGAAGGGAGTATTGCCGCGCGCAAGAATAATCGCCTCTGGACCCTGACTATGCAGGCAAAAGCATATCGCGCAAAAAATGGGCGGCCATCAAGGCGGGCCTGACGGGTTGCGGCACCATACCACCCCTATGACAGTGCATGACGGCCAGTGAACAGATCTTGCAAGCCTGCTCAGTTCTGCCCATATCCAAGTCATTGCTGAAGGGGGCGTTTCGATGACAGGTTATCTTAAGACGACCATGCTGATGGCAGCCATGACCGCGCTGTTCATGGGCGTGGGCTATGCAATTGGCGGCGGTGCGGGTTTGCTGATCGCGCTGGCAGTGGCGGCGGGCATGAATGCGTTTGCCTACTGGAATTCGGACAAGGCCGTTTTGCGGATGCACAACGCGCAGGAATGCAACAGTCAGGTCCACCCCGATTTGCAACGTCTGGTTCACAAGCTGGCCGATGATGCCGGAATGCCCCAGCCGCGCGTCTATGTCATCGATCAGGACCAGCCAAACGCGTTTGCCACAGGCCGCAACCCCGAAAACGCCGCCGTCGCCGCAACCACGGGGCTGTTGCGGCGTATGTCGCGCGAAGAGATTGCCGCCGTAATGGCGCATGAACTGGCGCATATTCGAAATTACGACACCTTGATCATCACGGTCACCGCAACCTTCGCAGGTGCCATTTCCATGCTGGCCAACTTCGCGTTGTTCTTTCGCGGCGGGCGCAATCAGGGTGCAGGTGGTGCGATTGCCATGATTGCGGTTATGATTCTGGCACCGCTGGCGGCCGCAGTGGTGCAGATGGCGATTTCGCGCTCGCGCGAATACGAGGCAGACCGCGTGGGCGCGGAAATTTGCGGCAATCCGCTGTGGCTGGCGTCGGCACTGGAAAAGATACAGGGCTTTGCATCGCGCATTGATTATGACCGCGCCGAACAGAACCCGCAAACCGCGCATATGTTCATCATCAACCCGTTGCATGTTCATAAGCGTGACAAGCTGTTTTCGACCCACCCGAATACCGAGAACCGCATTGCAGCGCTTGTGAGACTGGCACAGGAAAACGGCATAACACAAGCCGCGCCCCAGCCGCGAGCGGGCAATCCATGGGGCTGAGGGCTTAGATTCCCACCTGCGGGGTCGTTCCGGCCTGAAGGGAACGTTGGCGGAGATTCAAAAAGGCGCGAAATCAATGGCGCAGCCCGCCGCGCCATAGGTCTGGCTGTACCGCGGCCTGCCGATTTTGCCGATGGCATGCCAAGCCTTTGAACACAGGTTTATGCAGTTGCATAAACTGCATTCCACTAACGTCGGATCGGCAGACCCCGGCCCACCAATGGCGCGGGCTTTGAATGTTTCCCAACGCCCCCTTCAGGCCAGGAACTGACCCAGATGGCGGCTATTCAGCCGCCAGTTGTTGCGGCTGTGGGCCAGCCAGCGTTTCCAGATAATCCGCGATCGCGCTTGCAATCTGTGCCTTGCCATTCACCGGCGTCACGCTGCCCGTGCGTACCATCAGCGCGCGCTGGTCGCGCCCGCGCGTGTCTTCGCCGCGCGTGGCCACCACAAGGCCCGCACGGTCCAGTCGTTTGGACGCCACGCGGATCAATTCATCCTCGGTGACTTTCTCCAGATATTTGAACGCCACTGTGTGCATCTGCGGGCCTGCGGCCATTGCCAGATCAATCACCTTCTCGGTGGGTGCCAGCATCAGCGGGTATTCATCTGCCCCCGATACGATCTTGCCGTCCACAACCTGTTTAGGCCGGTAATCCGCGACACCGGCGGAAAATACACCCGCGAACAGCCCCTGTCCCACGCGGTCCAGCACCATATCGCGGTAATCATCATAGGTGCGCGCAATCGTCAGCTTCATGGGCGCCGATGGCCGCCATGCCCCGTCGCCCAGCAGCAATTCCGCATCTGCCCCGCGCCATGTCAGTTCTTCGGCAATATCAGCGCCCAGACGGCCACGGAACCGGTTTACAATACGGCGCACCCCGTCGATGGGCACTGGCGTTGGCCCTGCCGTCACCATGATACGCTTGCCACGCAGCACGGATGTCGACAGCGCGCGCCCCACGGCGGTGCATATCACTGCCGTATCAGGCAGGTTATGCTTGCCATAGGCATTGCGCGGGGCAACGAACTGCACGCCCTGCGTGGCCAGTTTGCGGGAATTTTCCACAAGCTGGCTGTTATGCATGGACCCGTGCATCGTGGGCGCGACCAGAATGCGGGTGCGCCCCTGTTCCATCCTGCCCAGCGCCGAAATCAGCGCCGATGTCACCAGCGTGTCGCCAATGCCTGCGGCCATCTTGGCAATGGTGTTATGCGTGGCAGGTGCCACCAGATACGCATCAAAGGGCGCATCATCCGACAAGTGCTCTGCGCGCCATGTCAGCCCGTCCACAACCTGCCCCAGACAGGCCCATTCCAGCGCTTCACGCGCGACATAACGCAACGCATCTGCACTGACGAACGCCACCACATCGGCCCCGTGGCGGCGCAGCCCGCGCGCAATTTGCGGGGTTTTCATGGCCGCGATCCCGCCAGTGACCAACAACGCGACCCGCTTGCCCGCCAGCCGTATGGATGCGGGCGGCACGTCATGGTCGCCCATATCGCTGGGTGTCGGGGCCGAAAAGTCCCAGTCAAACAATGTCATGCAACGCGTCCGCCTTGGTGTTTATCTGCCTGCAAATCAGGATGATCCGCCGCAACCCATTTCTGCCAGCATCCCTGCGCACGGTCCAGCCGCGTGTTCAATGCCTCGAACTGCATGGGGGAAAAGCGGCTTTTCTTGCTCATTTCCTCATTCAGATGCGGGACAACCGCGATGTCGAACATGTCCAGCCCATCATGCGAATGCGCAGGGCTATAGGGCGCACCGTTGGAAATGCGCGCTGGCAGCAGGAAATCAAAGCCGGGAATCTGTTCCAGATAAATGCGCATGCTGTCATCGTTATAGGACGAATCAGCCGCATGCCAGCGCCCGCCCAGTTTGACCGCACCGAAATAGTGCCGCACTTTCGGGCGCATCATCGGCAACCACGCATCTGGCATCAGTTTGCCCAGAACGCTCATTTCCATGGGCACTTCGGCAAAACCTGCCTCCAGCCCGCAAGCGCGCATCAGCGCAACCTGCAAATTGGCCTTGGTCGTGCACATGCCCGACCCGCGCGCCAATGTGTCCGATGCACGTTCCTGCCAGTTCCCGAAACGGTAGGGCATGGCCTGAACGAACGCGAATACTGCTTGCGCGGTCGCTTCTTCGGTCGTGCGCAGCAGGCGGGCTGCGCGCCTGCGAATTGCGGGGTGGTCTACATCGCACAGGGTTTCGGGGTCCGGCAGATCGCGCGGGGGGGTCGATGCGGCAACCGCGCGTTCGGCGGCAGCCAGCGCCCCGTCAAGCGCTGTGCGCAGATAGCTGTGCGCGCGCTTCAGCCAATCCGCGCCGGCCATGTCCAACACCCAGACCACTGCCTGCGCCCCTTTGACCGTCAGCGGTTGTGAAATGTCGCGGAAATGACATCCGGGGCTTAGCCAGCCATGGTCATGCGTCAACACACCCTGAAGCAGAATGCAAAGCTGGTCGGACGAGGACACAGACAAGGTTTGCCCTTCGGTCAATGTCTTAATTTCGCCATGTTTGAATACCGACTGTGCAGAACTGCCCAGATAAAGACCTATCAAACTGTCGAAAAAGTATCCCTCAGAAACAGTGACGTTCTGTGAAAAGTCGAATTTATGCAGCATTGAGTTTGTCCCCTATATGGCCGTTGCTGTAACGCCGACATCGATTCGCGGCGTTTGGCACAACTATAGGTTACAAATCGGTGGGAAATTAACCCTTGTTTAACCAAGGTCAATGGAAGTCATTGAAATATCTTCTATCGTGGCAAAAGTGGCACGCGCCCCGATTCCGTCAATATAAAGACTTGCCGCCCTTCGATCACGGCGACCGTCAGCGGCCCCCCATACCCTGCGCGACTGTCCAGATTAACCCTGTTGCGGTAATGCATCGGGCATGGAATTGCCGTGTGCCCATGCACCACCAAAGGGCCGTGATCGCGCGCATCCATCAGGAACGGGTCGCGGATCCACAGCAAATCCTGCTCGGCCTGTTGTGGCAAGGGCACACCGGGGCGAATGCCTGCATGCACGAACAAGGCATCACCACGGCCATACATCAGGGGGCAGGAGTCCAGAAACGCGATATCCTCGGGGGGAACCTGCGCCAGTGCATTGGTGCGCACTGCCTTGATGTGAAATGACGTTGGACGATACAGCCCATAGGACATAAGCGTTTCCGCCCCGCCAATCAGCGGGTGCAGATAGGTCAGCCCCTCGCGGATATTGGGGTCGCGCCAGCCTGCATCTGTCAGAAAACGGGTGAAAAGCCGGTCATGGTTGCCCTTCAGAACCACCCATGGCGCGCCCCCGCCCACACCTTCGCGCAGCAGGCGGATCACGCCTGCGCTGTCCGGCCCCCTGTCCACCAGATCACCCAGATGGATCACCGGCGCATCAGCGTCACGACAGGCCTTGCGGTCATGATCGATCAGCGCATGGGCCTGTTGCAGCAGCCCGACCTGCCCGTGAATGTCGCCAATCGCATAACTGCGCATAGGAAATCCCCTGCTTTTGTCCGGTGCCAAAGAACAGGGGCAATCGTCCCGGGTCAACCCCGGGACGATGATTCATACTTAGCTAACATCAAAAACCAGCGGGCGCACCTGACGGAACAAGCCCGTTGCGCGCAGCTTGTTCAAGACAGTATCCGGCGCAGGCGCATCCAGATACAGCAATGCGATTGCATCACGCCCCGAATCTGAACGGCCAAGGGTGAAATTGGCGATATTCACGCCATTCTCGCCCATGGTCTGGCCCAGCGCACCGATAATGCCGGGCACATCATCATTGGTGGTATACAGCATATGCTCGCCCACTTCGGCGTCGATGGTGATGCCCTTGATCTGGATGAAGCGCGGCTTGCCGTCGGAAAACACTGTGCCCGCGATGGAACGTTCGCGCCCTTCAGTCACCACTGTCAGCTTGATATAGGCATCAAACACGCCCGATTTTGCCTGCGTGGTGCGCGAAATCTTGACGCCGCGTTCTTTGGCCACAACGGGCGCGGACACCATGTTCACGTCGGGGTTGGTGGCCTTCATAATGCCCGCAATCGCCGCACATCCCAGCGCGTCAAGGTTCATTTCCGACACGGCCCCGTCATACAATATATTGATGGCCTGAATCGGCTCATCCGTCAGCTGGCCCGCGAAGGCCCCCAGATGGCTGGCCAGTTTGACCCATGGCCCCATCACGCGCGCTTCTTCGGCTGTTACAGATGGCATGTTCAGCGCGTTCTGCACAGCACCTGTCAGCAGGTAATCCGACATCTGTTCAGCCACTTGCAGCGCCACGTTTTCCTGTGCCTCGGTGGTGCTGGCGCCCAGATGGGGGGTGACAACAACGTTGGGCAGGTTGAACAGCGGGCTGTCAGTCGCCGGTTCCACTTCGAACACATCAAAGCCTGCACCGGCAACATGGCCGGATTTCAGCGCCTCGGCCAGGGCCGCTTCGTCCACCAGACCGCCACGGGCGCAGTTGACAATGCGTACGCCTTTCTTGGTTTTCGCCAGGTTTTCGGCAGACAGGATGTTGCGGGTCTTGTCGGTCAGCGGCACATGCAGGGTAATGAAATCGGCGCGCGCCAGCAATTCATCCAGTTCCACCTTGGTCACGCCCAGTTTGGTCGCGCGTTCCTCGCTCAGGAACGGGTCATAGGCCACAACCTTCATACGCAGGCCCAGCGCGCGGTCGCACACGATGCCACCAATATTGCCCGCACCGATAACGCCCAAGGTTTTGGCCGTCAGCTCAACCCCCATGAAGCGCGATTTTTCCCATTTGCCCGCATGGGTGGATGCGCTGGCTTCGGGGATCTGGCGTGCAACGGCCATCATCAGCGAAATCGCATGTTCTGCGGTCGTGACGGAGTTGCCGAAAGGCGTGTTCATCACGATCACACCTTTTTTCGACGCGGCGGGAATGTCGACATTATCGACCCCGATACCTGCACGGCCAACAACCTTCAGGTTGGGCGCAGCTTCAAGGATTTTTTCAGTCACTTTGGTGGCGGACCGGATGGCCAGCCCGTCATAATCACCAATGACGGCCAGCAGTTTTTCCTTGTCCTTGCCGATGGACGGATCAAACGTCACATCAATGCCGCGGTCGCGGAAGATTTGCACAGCGGTTTCGGACAGTTTGTCAGATACGAGAACTTTGGGTGCCATGGTTCGTGGCTCCTTGAATGATGGGATTTGCAGGGAAATACGGGTGGCGGGACACGCCCGCCACACAATGTCAGGCTATGCGGTAACGCCCAGCGCGGCGCGTTCGGTGTGATAGGCCCAGTCCAGCCATGGCATCAGCGCGTCCAGATCGCTTTTTTCAACCGTGGCGCCGCACCAGATACGCAGGCCCGCTGGCGCATCGCGGTAGGCGCCGATATCCAGCGCCACGCCCTCTGCCTCCAGCCGTTTGGCCACCGCTTTGGCAAAAGTCGCGCCATCAGCAATCGCGGGGTCGGTGAATTTCAGGCAGACCGATGTTGTTGATGCTGTTGCAGGGTCTTCGGCCAGATTGGCAATCCAGTCATTGGCCGCGCAGAAATCCGCAATCACGCCCGCATTCGCGTCGCAGCGCGCAATAAGCGCAGGCAACCCGCCAATGTCTTGCGCCCAATCCAGTGCAAGCAGGTAATCCTCTACCGCCAGCATCGAGGGCGTGTTGATGGTTTCGCCCTTGAAAATACCCTCGATCAGTTTGCCGCCTTTGGTCATGCGGAAAATCTTGGGCAGGGGCCATGCGGGGGTGTAGTTTTCCAGCCGTTCCACCGCACGCGGGCTTAGAACCAGCATGCCATGCGCGGCTTCACCGCCCATTACCTTTTGCCAGCTGAAGGTCACCACATCCAGCTTGTCCCAAGGCAGGTCCATCGCAAACGCGGCCGATGTCGCATCGCAAATGGTCAGACCCTTGCGGTCGTCGGGGATGGCATTGCCATTGGGGACACGCACGCCGGATGTTGTGCCATTCCATGTGAACACCACGTCGGTATCATAGTCGATGTTGGCCATGTCGACGATCTGGCCATACTCGGCGGTTTTCACATCGGCGTCGATTTTCAGCTGCTTGACCACATCCGTGACCCAGCCCGCACCAAAACTTTCCCATGCGACCATCGTGGCCTTGCGCGCCCCCAGCATGGACCACATGGCCATTTCAACTGCACCTGTGTCAGATGCAGGCACAATGCCAATGCGGTAGTCAGCGGGAATGCCCAGAATGTCGCGGGTGCCGTCAATGGCCGCTTTCAGTTTGGACTTGCCGACAGCGGCACGGTGTGAGCGGCCCAAGGGGGCGTCGGCCAGTTTTTCCAGTGCGAATGTCGGGATTTTGGCACAAGGGCCAGAAGAAAAGCGCGGATTTGCCGGGCGCGTTGCCGGTTGTGCAGGTATGCTCATGGTATCCTTCCAGATATAATGCCCTTCGTTGGGGAAGGGTGTCCCACGAATGGCATTACGGCCCAATCCCCACTGGCACAAGAGGCAAAATTGCTCTAGAGCGCCGCTTGAACACAGAAAAACGACGCTGCTTGTCCACGATCGGAAACTTGCCCCATGTATGTCGCCACACTGCTGACCAACCCCGCCAACCCCTTGCTTGATGCCACCACTGTAGAATCCCTGCGCAATGCGTGGGGCGGGGGCGTCGCGGAATGGCTGAACCCCGGTGTGGCGGCAGAATTTCCATTGGACACGCGCCCCGAAAACCAATGGCAGGTCTGGCAGGATTTGCAGACCCAAGGCATTGATCTGGCGCTTCAGCCTGTGCAGGGGCGGCAGAAACACATGCTGTTGGCCGATATGGACAGCACCATGATCGAACAGGAATGCATTGACGAATTGGCGGATGAAGCTGGCGTGGGGGCCTATGTCGCGGGAATCACCGCGCGCGCCATGAATGGCGAGCTGAAGTTTGAAGATGCCCTGCGCGAACGGGTGGCCCTGCTGAAGGGGCTGGATGAAAGCGTCATTTCCAAGGTCTTGGAAACGCGCATCACCTTTACCCCCGGCGGGCGCGAATTGATCGCCACGATGAAAGGGCGCGGCGCGTATGCCGTTCTGGTATCAGGCGGGTTCACGGCCTTTACCGCCCATGTGGCCGAAACCTTGGGGTTTGACGAAAACCGCGCCAATACGCTGCTGGTCGACGGGGGCAAGCTGACCGGCACCGTGGCTGAACCGATTCTGGGCCGCGAAGCCAAGGTCGCGGCACTGGATGAAATTACCGCGCGTCTGGGCCTACAGGCCAGTGATGTGCTGGCCGTTGGCGACGGGGCAAATGATCTGGGCATGCTGGGGCGCGCGGGCGCGGGTGTCGCGCTGCATGCCAAACCGTCGGTGGCCGCGCAATGCGACTTGCGCATCAATCATGGCGATCTGACAGCGCTTTTGTATCTGCAAGGCTACCGGATTGATGATTTTGTAAGCGATCTGTGATCAACGCCAGTCTTTCAAGCGGGGTGCTGGAAGCGGACGCAAGACTGTGGCACAGTGCTGGAAATCGCCATAACGCGACCACATCCAAGGAGCTTGCTGCAATGCCGATCAAAAACCGTTTTGCCGAACTGCTGCCGGAAATCACGGCCTGGCGCAGGGATTTCCACGCCCATCCCGAAATCCTGTATGAATGCCACCGCACCGCCGGAATCGTCGCACAAAAGCTGCGCGAATTCGGCTGCGATGAGGTGGTTGAAGGGATCGGCGGCACCGGCGTTGTCGGCGTCATAAGCGGGCGCAAGGCCGAATCCGGCCGCGTCGTGGGGCTGCGCGCCGATATGGACGCGCTGCCGATTCATGAAGCGACAGGGCTTGAATATGCCTCCAAGGAAGCGGGCAAAATGCATGCCTGTGGGCATGACGGGCACACGGCCATGTTGCTGGGCGCCGCGAAATACCTGACGGAAACACGCAGCTTTGACGGGACCGTTGTTGTGATCTTTCAGCCCGCCGAAGAAGGTGGCGGCGGCGGGCGCGCGATGTGCGAAGACGGGCTTATGGACCGCTTTGGCATCCATGAAGTGTATGGAATGCACAACTGGCCCGGTGTTGCGCCGGGGACATTCAGCATTCGGCCGGGCGCATTCTTTGCAGCGACCGACCAGTTCGAAATTGTCGTTGAAGGGCGCGGCGGCCATGCGGCCAAACCCCATGAATGCATTGATACAACCGTAGTTGCGGCGCATATCGTGACAGCGATGCAAACAATCGCCAGCCGCAACGCAGACCCGACCAAGGAAATGGTCGTGTCGGTCACATCCTTTGTGACAGGGTCGCAGGCCTTCAACGTGATTCCCCAGACTGTAACCTTGCGCGGGACCGTGCGCACCCTAAGCGCCGATATGCGCGAGTTGGCAGAGGCACGCATATCGGCGCTGGCCGAACATGCCGCCACCGCGTTCGGGGCCAAGGCGCAGGTCAAATACATGCGCGGCTATCCGGTGATGATTAACACAGACACAGAAACCGAATATGCCGCACAGGCCGCGCGCAGCGTGTCAGGTGCCTGCGATGACGCCCCCCTTGTCATGGGCGGCGAGGATTTCGCCTATATGCTGGAAGAACGCCCCGGCGCATATATTCTTGTGGGCAACGGCGACACTGCCAGCGTTCACCACCCCGAATATGATTTCAACGACGACGCCATTCCCGCAGGCTGTAGCTTCTGGGTTGAACTGGCAGAACAGCGTTTGCCGCTGGCATAAGGTTGCACGCACATCATCGAAACAAAACAGCCCCGGCACAGGACCGGGGCTGTTTTTTATGTGGTTTTCGCATTCCCGATGGGATCAGGGGCAAGGCGCTTCGTAATAGGTGCCATCGCCACGCGCATATGCACACTGGCCGGTGCGGGTGTTTTGCGCCAGCAATGTGCCTGCGGCAGCACCTGCAACGGTGGTCAGAATGGTCCAGTTGGTGTTGGCACCAAGCAGGTTACCGACGGCAAGGCCGCCCGCAGCACCAGCAACGCCACCCACAACCGAACGTTCAGTTTGTGTCATCTGACAACCGGATACCGCAAGCGCGCCACCTACAACTGCCATCATAATAAGTTTTCTCATGTCTTTAGCCTCCTTCAGACCTCTTATGGTTGTCAGGGTAACATGTTTTTAGGGACTGTCACGACCATGTTTTGATTTCGGCGGGAAACCACCGATCACAAAATATGGTGTTGCTAAAGCAATTTCAGAAAAAGCTGACAGATTCTTCCGGTTCAAAATTGCGCAAAATCAATGAACTCCAGCGTGCTCGGCATCACGGAGAAGGCGAAACGCTGTAGGCATTCCGCCGGCAAGTCCTGCATGTCATTTGCGGCACAACGAAAGGCCCAGTTCCATCGTCTGCTCTGTGCATTTGATGGAATAACGGCAGCCCTGCCGCCGCAGTTCCAACGCACCCATGATAAAATGCACGGTCACGGGCCGCTGTCCTGCGGGAACTGTGCCGCTGCTTAGAATGGCCCATTGTTCGGCATCATGGCGGATACGGTCAGCTTCTGCCACAAGCATATATCCGGTTTCCGATCTCGTCACATGCACGGCCCCGCCCCATGGCAGCGCGGTTTCCAGACACATCAGCAAAAGCAACAGAAGTTTGAAATCCTGTCGTGGCAAATCCTGCGCAATCTCGAATTCGGTCCAGTGGCGTGTGATCCGGCCATAATCCGCCATAAGGGACATGATTTCTGCGCGGGGTATCATCTGGCCCGGGGCCGCCGCCCCGAATGCACAGCGAAACAAGCGAATACGCGCATGTGCCGTTTCGACACTTTCGCCGATCAGCCCCAGTTCGGGACCATCGGCAACACCTGCCATCGACATCAGTTCAACACCGTTGCCAATAGCACCCAAGGGGCTGATCAGGTCATGGCAGATGCGCGATGTCAATAATTCCGCCAGTTTCAGAACGCCAACAGGGCTTTCCAAGGGCAAATCTTCAATATAGTCATAATCCAAATGAGTCATTCGATCCTAGAGCCAGGAATGTTCGTGCGCCACCCAAAATGCCCTGATTGGGGCGTTGGGCAGGTTCAGTCGCGTATTGGGAACCTTGTGACGGTCAATTTTCCAGATGAAGGTAAAAAAGTGATTAATGGTGAATTGGTAACGCTTGAAATTGTTTACAATTTATAGGTTTGAAGTTTCGCACAACCAGTGCGTGCATACAAGCCGTTTTGTCGACAATCCAAACTTGCAACACTATGACGCGCTGCGTAAAGCCAAACCCCGTCCATAACGACCTGCACCCGCGCAAAAGAGGGCTGGATGAACAGCAACCAACCACAACTGACCGTGCGTCTGGCGCGCGACGCGGCCGACATAAGGGCCGCGCAACACCTGCGCTACCGTGTGTTCATTCAGGAACTTGGCGGCACAGGGGCATTGGTGGATCATGTCAACAAGCTGGAACGCGACGAACTGGACCCCTTTTTTGACCATCTTTTGCTGGTGAATACCTGCCTGAACCCTGATGACGGCCAGCATGTCGTGGGCGCCTACCGGCTATTGCCCGATGACCGGCTGGACCAGACAGGCGGGTTTTATTGCGACCGTGAATTCGACCTGAGCCCCCTGAAACAATCAGGCCGCAGATTGCTGGAACTGGGGCGGTCCTGTGTGGATGAGGCCTATCGCGGCGGCCCGGCCATGTTGCTGATGTGGCAGGCCCTTGCAGCATATGTCACGCAACATGGCTATGATATTTTGTTCGGCGCCGCCAGCTTTCACGGGACCGACCCGCAGGCGCTGGCACACCCGCTAAGCCTGCTGCATCACCGGCATCTGGCCCCGCCGGAATTGCGCGTGCGCGCCAAGGACTACCAACAAATGGACTTGCTTGCGCCCGACCAGCTGGACCGCAAGGCAGCCCTTGCGCAACTGCCGTCCCTGATAAAGGCCTATCTGCGCATTGGCGGTGTTGTGGGTGACGGGGCGTTCATTGATCCTGATTTCCGCACCACCGACATTTGCCTGATACTGGATACCAAGGCGATGACGCGCGCGGCACACAGCCTTGCGCCAAAGGGTGTGACGACGCCATGACATGGGGCGAGGATATAGCGCCGCCCAAATTCACCATAACACCCGCATGCTGGCCCAGAATAGCGCTGCGCCTGTGCCTGCTGGCCCCGCTGGTGTTCGTGGGTCTTGCCGTCATGCTGGTTTTGCGGCTGGTGGAACGCCCGCTATTCGGCCTGCGCCGCCCTGTCACGCCTTATCTGACCCAAGGGGTGTGCCGCGCAGCGCTGGTCATCATAGGGCTGCGCCTGCATGTGCGCGGCACCCCCATGAGAAAACGCGGCGCCATCGTGGCCAATCATGCGTCATGGCTGGATATTTTCGTGCTGAACGCCGCCGACAGGGTTTATTTCGTGTCCAAGGCCGAAGTGGCTGCATGGCCCGGTATTGGCTGGCTTGCGCGGGCAACCGGCACCGTGTTCATCCGGCGCGACAAACGCGAGTCTGCCTTGCATAAACTGCTGTTCGAGGCGCGCTTGCGCGCAGGCCACAGGCTGCTGTTCTTTCCCGAAGGCACCAGTTCTGACAGCCAGCGTGTGCTGCCCTTCAAATCCACCTTGTTCGCCGCCTTCTTCACCCCCGCCCTGCGCGACGTGCTGCATATCCAGCCCGTCAGCGTGACATATTCTGCCCCCGAAGGTCAGGACAAGCGCCTGTACGGGTGGTGGGGCGGCATGGATTTTGGCGCACATCTTCTGGTGGTTCTGGCACAGTCGCGGCGCGGACGCGTAGACCTGACATTCCACCCCGAATTGCAGGTCGCATCCTTCGCGGACCGCAAGGAACTGGCGATGACGGCAGAAGACGCGGTCCGGCAGGGGTTTCACGCCGCAACCGGACCGGAAACCTAGCCGCGCATCAGCGCAAGGGTTGGGTCAGGTCCATCAAGGCAGCCACAGGGTCCGGCTGCGACCAGATTTCATCACCCAAGGCGAAGAAGTCTGCAACCGGCGCAAGGCCCGCAATCAGATCGCGGGACAGCGCGCCTTCGGCGACGACAGGCAGTTCGATCATCGCGGACCACCACTCAAACAAATCATGGGGCGCCACCTGCCCATCGCCCAGCGCGGTCTGCCCCACCGGCCCGAAACTGACATAATCCGCCCCCGCTTCGCCCGCATTGATGCCGTCATGCTGCGATGTGCCGCAAAAACTGCCGATAATGGCATCCGCGCCCATATCCTTACGCAGTTTGCGCAGGGGTTTGGTTGTATCGGACAGGTGCACCCCGTCCAGCCCAAGGCGTTCCACCATCAGCACATGATCGGCAATGACGATGGGAATATCGCGCGCATGGGCGATTTCGCGCAGGGCATCGGCGCTGCGCAGAATCGTATCCTCGTCACGCGTTGCCAGCGCCAGCCGCAGGCACGCCACAGGGTGGCTGTCCAGAACGCGCGCCAGAATCTGGGGGAATGTCTCAATCTCGAATGTGGGGGGCGTGATCAAATAGATCTGGGGCTGGTCATCGGGCATGCTGATGGCATCTTTCGCTTGAACTGCTGCGCTTCTACCCTGTGGCCGGACCGGAAACAAGCACGCGCAGCTTGAAGCGCGCGCGCGGCCCCGCTATTGGGCGCACACCCACCCCAGCCGCCCGAGGCCCCATGACACCGCTTGATGACCAGTTATTCGACGCGCCCACCCCCATCATGGTGCTGGTGCGCCCGCAAATGGGCGAAAACATTGGCGCAGCCGCGCGCGCAATGCTGAATTTCGGCTGCGCACGCATGCGTGTTGTGGCCCCGCGTGATGGCTGGCCCAACCCCAAGGCCACCGCCATGGCATCAGGGGCGTCCCCAGTTCTGGACCGCGCAGGCGCATTTGACGACCTGCCCGCCGCGATTGGCGATTGCGATTATGTCTTTGCCACGACCGCACGCGGGCGCGGCCTGACCAAACCCGTGCTGACGCCCGAACACGCCATGAAACAGGCGCGCGCCATGGTGGCCGAAGGCAAGCGCGTTGCGGTGTTGTTCGGGCCGGAACGTGCGGGGCTGGAAAACCATGATGTGGCGCGCGCCAATGCCATCATCACCGTGCCGGTCAATCCGGCCTTTTATTCACTGAACCTTGCGCAATGCGTGCTTCTGGTTGCGTATGAATTTGCCCGCCTTGGCGCGGACACACCGCCCGAAGTACTGGCCATGGCCGGCACCGATTTCGCCACCGCGATCGAGCGCGAGAAGCTGGGTGACCATTTCGAGGACCGGCTGGAGCACGCAGGTTTCTTCGCCCCGCCCGAAAAGGCACAGAACATGCGCCTGAATTTGCGCAACATGTGGGCGCGGCTGGCCCTGACCCGCGCGGATGTGCAAACCCTGCATGGCATGCTGCGCCAACTGGCGCGCAGGCATGGCGGGCAATGAACGTAGCCGTGGCCTGACGGGGGCATTCGCGCTGGGATATAAGCCCGCGCTATCGGTGGGCCGGGGACTGCCGATCCGACGTTATAAGAATGCACTTTATGCAAGCTGCACACTCCCGCGTTCAAAGACTTGGCATAACGCTGGCGAAATCGGCAGGCCGCGGGACGGCCCGCCGATGGCGCGGCGGCCTGCGGCCTTTGCTCCGCGCCGGGTCATGCCCCAATGCCCGCTTCAAACCAGGTTCGTCCACCTTGCGCGTTTTCCCGTTGCCATCACACTTCTGACTGAGCGCTTTGACGCATCCCTGCCCCTTGAACCTGCATCAGCCACACACTAGCTTGCAGCGCGACCACACAGGAGGGCCAGATGGCCAGCAAACGCCCCATATTTGAAGATGTCGCCACAGCACGCCCGCACGCCACGCCACAAGGCGGGGTCATAGACCGCAGCCGCAAGGGCGCGCGCGGGGCGATTCGTCTGTGGTTGATGTCGCTGTTTGCGCTGGTCTGTGTGATGATCGTCGTGGGCGGCATGACGCGGCTGACCGATAGCGGGCTGTCCATCACCGAATGGCGCCCTGTCACTGGCGCCATTCCGCCGCTGAATGCGGAAATGTGGGCGCAGGAATTCGACAAATACCGCCAGATTGACCAGTATCAACTGGTCAATCGCGGTATGACACTGGATGAATTCAAGATCATCTACTGGTGGGAATGGGGTCATCGGCAGCTGGGCCGCGTGATCGGGCTGGTCTGGGGTGCGGGTTTCGCGTTTTTCTGGCTGACAGGGCGCATTCCCGCAGGCTGGACGCCGCGCCTGCTGGCGCTGGGCGCGCTGGGCGGGGTGCAAGGCGCGATTGGCTGGTGGATGGTGGCATCGGGCCTGACCGAAGGCATGGTTGCGGTGGCATCTTACCGGCTGGCCACGCATCTGGGGCTTGCCTTCGTCATCCTTGGGATGATCGCATGGTATACCTTCTTGCTGAACCGCCCCGAGGCAGAGTTGATGACAGCGCGGCGCGCCCGCGAAGCCAAACTGTTTTCCATGTCCACCGGCCTGATGCATTTTGCCTTTTTGCAAATCCTGCTGGGGGCGCTGGTCGCGGGCATTGATGCAGGGCGCGGATATACCGACTGGCCCTTGATGAACGGCGTGTTCATTCCACCGGAATTGCTGGCCATGCAGCCCCTTTGGGTCAATTTCTTTGAAAACCCCGCAACTACACAATTTATCCACCGGATGGCAGGCTATTTTCTGGCCGCATTTGCGGTCGTGGTGTGGCTGCGCGGGCGTAAATCAACGCATGGGGCCACGCGCGCGGCCTTCAACGTGATGTTTGTTGTGATGCTGGGCCAGATTGTGCTGGGTATTTTCACCGTTCTGCATGGCGCGCCATGGCAGTTGGGCATTGCACATCAGGCCACGGCCGTGCTGCTATGGGTGCTGATTATCCGCGCACGTCATCTGGCACAATTTCCGCGCTTCGACAGTTTGCGCAACACAAAAGGAACCGCAGCATGACCGCCTATGAAAACGTGATGGCCCATGCCCGCAAGACCGAGGCGCTGGCACAGGTTGCGGGCCGTCTGGGATGGGACCAGCAAACAGTCATGCCGCGCGGGGCCAATGCACAACGGTCTGAAGAAATGGCCGCGCTGGAAGATGTGCTGCACGCACGGCGCACCGACCCGCGCCTTGGCGACTGGCTGGATGCGGCCCAGGCCCCGGACGAGATGGGCGCGGCCTGTCTGCGCGAATTGCGCCGCGCCTATGCGCGCAACACCAAAGTGCCCGCGCGGCTGGCATCTGAACTGGCGCGCATTACCCCGCTGGCACAGGACGCATGGGAAGCGGCGCGCCACAATGAGGATGTCGCCAGCTTCCTGCCATGGCTGAACCAGATGATCGCGCTGCGCCGCGAAGAGGGTCAGGCCATCGCGGAAGGGGGCGACCCGTATGATGCGCTGATGGAAGATTATGAACCCGGCACCAGTTCCGATGCCGTGGCCACAATTTTCGACCGGATGCGCCCGCGTCTGGTGGCGCTGCGCGAAGCGATCCTTGGCGCGGACACGCCCCCCGCCCTGACCGGCCATTTCCCACAGGATGCGCAACTGCGCGTGTCGCGGCGCATGGCGGAACATTTCGGCTATGATTTCACGCGCGGGCGCATTGATCTGGCGGTGCATCCCTTCTCATCCGGGTCGGGCGATGATGTGCGTATCACCACCCGCGTCGCCGTAGAGGACCCGTTCAACTGCCTGTATTCCACCCTGCATGAAGTGGGCCATGCCGCCTATGAACAGGGCGTGGACCGCAGCTATGCGCTTAGCCCCATCGGGCAGGGTGTGTCCATGGGCGTGCATGAAAGCCAAAGCCGGATCTATGAAAACCAGCTTGGCCGGTCGCAGGCCTTCACGGGCTGGCTGTTCGGGGCCATGCAGCAGGAATTCGGTGCATTATCCGTCGCGGATGCAGATGCGTTTTATGCCGCCGTGAACCGCGTGAATTCAGGCTTCATCCGCACCGAAGCAGATGAGGTGCAGTATAACCTGCATATCATGCTGCGGTTCGATCTGGAACGCGCCCTGATACGCGGCAAACTGGATGCAGCAGACCTGCAAGACGCATGGAATGCACGCTTTCTGGCCGATTTCGGCTATGCGGTGGACCGCCCGTCGCATGGCATTTTGCAAGATGTGCACTGGGCCGTGGGCCTGTTCGGGTATTTCCCGACCTATGCCTTGGGCAATATCTACGCAGGCTGTCTGTTCAAGGCAATGCAGGGCGATCTGCCCGACCTGCAACAAGACCTTGCCGAAGGGAACGCGCAACCCGCAACGGACTGGCTGCGCGCACGCGTGCAACGTCACGGGGCCTTGCGCCCGCCCGTGGACACCATAACCCATGCTTGTGGCTTTGCCCCCGATGAAGGGCCGCTTCTGGACTATCTGGAAGGCAAGTTCGGGGCAATTTACGGGCTATGAAGACAGGTCCAGCGGTATTCGCATAGTGGCCCGCAACCCCCCGAAACGCGGACTGTCATCCAGAACAAGCCGCCCTTCATGGGCGCGCATGGCTTCCGTCACTATGGCCAGCCCAAGTCCGACACCCCCGCCCTGATCGCGGTTGCGCGCATCATCCAGCCGCACGAACGGTTCTGTGGCGCGTGTGCGGTCATGCGCCAGAATGCCGGGGCCGTCGTCTTCTACGGCGATTTCCAGCCACTGCCCGTCGCATACCGCAAGGCTGACTTGCACATCATTTGCATGGCGCAGGGCATTTGAAATCAGATTGTCCAGCGCGCGTTCCATCAGACCCTTGTGCAGGGGCAATCGCGGCAACTTTTGCGCCGTATCGCACAAACCGATCGCATGCCCCGATGCCGCATACTTATCCAGCAGGTCACTTACCAACGCCAGTGGGTCCACATGGCTTTTGGCCTCATCCGGGGTCATGCCGCGCGAATATTCCAAAAACCCGTTCAGCAAATCTTCCAGATCAGCGACTTCTGCGCAAAGGGCGGCCTTATCCTCGGTATCATCCATCATAGACAAGATCAGCCGCATGCGTGTCAGGGGTGTGCGCATGTCATGGCTGACACCCGATAACATAAGTTTGCGTTGCGTGTTCTGGCGGTCGATCCGGTTGCGCATGTCAATGAATGCCAGACTTGCCGCGCGGATTTCCCTGGCCCCTGCGGCACGGAACGGCACACTCCGGCCACGGCCATAAGCTTCGGCGGCCTGACCAAGCCTGCGGATCGGGCGCACCTGAAGGCGCAGGAACTGAAACGCGATCAAGGCCATGACGGCTGATGCCAGAAACACAATCACCAGCAGTTGATGCGGGTTTGATGTGGTCACCAAGCGTCGGGGTATCAAGACTTCCAGCACGCCATGACGGCTGTCCAGAAACAGCACGACCGTGTTGGAATCTGACACCAGATCGACATTGCGATAGGCGGGCAAACTTTCGCGGAGAACACGAATAATCTCTCGTCCGGCCAGATCAGTCCATTCGCGCGCATCTTCTTCCGCCGCAACCACAGGGGGGGGCAGAACTGATATCTCGATCTGCATGGCATCGGCCAGTTCGGCCAGTTCATGTAAAACAGGGGCCGCGTCAGGGCTGGCTTCTATCTGGTCTGTCAGAAACCATATATCGCGCAGCGTGTTTTCCGTCATCTGCGCCGTCACACGTTCATAGTGGCGCTGCACAAACACGATGGATAACACAATCTGGATCACGATGATCGGAACAATCAGGATCAACACAGCGCGCCCGTAAAAGCTGCGCGGCAAAAGACGTTTCAGAAAGCTGCTCCACATGATCGGCACCCTAACGAATAAAAGCGGCATTTCCCGCGAAACCGGAAACTGCACTGCCGTGTCGAAAGTAAGGACATTATTGACCTTTGGCCACCACTGTTCATAACTCCTGCGCATGACATACACCTGCCCCGAACCCGACCTGCGCCTGATCCGCGCGTGCAACCCGTCTGCCATGACCGGCGCGGGCACGAACACCTATATCGTCGGGCGCGGCACAGTCTGCGTGATTGACCCCGGCCCGCAGGACGAAACCCATCTGCAAGCGATCATGGCCGCACTTGATCACAATGAACGTGTGGAATGCATTCTGGTGACCCACAGCCATCTTGACCACTCCCCCCTTGCGCGGCCACTGGCGCACATGACGGGGGCGCGCATCATGGCCTATGGCGATAGTCTGGCAGGGCGATCAGCACTCATGTCACGTCTGGCCAACCAGAAGATTTCAGGCGGCGGCGAAGGCGTGGACACCGCATTTCAACCCGACCACCTTCTTGCGGACGGGCAAACCGTTCCCTTCGGCAAGGACGAAATCCGCGCAATCTGGACGCCCGGCCATATGGCAAATCACATGTGCTTCGAATGGCGCGGCGCCGTGTTCAGCGGCGATCATGTCCTTGGCTGGACCACATCGCTTGTGTCACCACCAGATGGCGATCTGGGGGCGTATATGCGCTCGCTCGACAAGATTGAAACGCTGCGCGCAAGGCGGCTGCACCCCGGACATGGCGGGGCAATCGACGACCCGGCCGCACGCGTGCGAACCCTGCGCGATCACCGGCAAAGGCGCACATCCGAAATCCTTGCGCAACTTGGCCGCGGGGTGACAAGGATTCCCGACCTTGTGGCCTGCATCTACACCGATGTTGCGCCGGATCTGCACGCAGCCGCCGCACGAAACGTACACGCACATCTGATAGAACTGTGGGAAAACGGATGCGTCACCGCCGATCCCGACCCCGCACCCGATGCCGGATACGGCCTTGCTAGCAGGGCATGATGATTTTTGCGATTTGGCTCTGGACGCGCCTGAAAACGGTTGCTATAGGGGCGTTGTGTTCCGGCGTAGCTCAGCGGTAGAGCAGTTGACTGTTAATCAATTGGTCGTAGGTTCGATCCCTACCGCCGGAGCCAATTCAATATCAAGGCCCTGAAAACACAGCATTTCCGAAATTAGCTCCGGTTGATTTCGGCGAGAA